>DAHUYD010000126.1 GCA_027315385.1 Acidobacterium sp. | reverse complement strand
GCTGTACATCGACCTGGACGCGCAGAACGAGGCGAAAGAAGGCGTGGTCGTCGACATCCGCAACAACGACGGCGGATTTGTGAACGGCTACGCGATCGACGTATTCGCGCGGAAGAACTATCTGGAGCTGACGCCGCGCGGGCTGCCGGGAGCGCCGGCTCGCCAGTTGCTGGGGCAGCGCGCGCTGGGCAAGCCCACCGTACTGGTGACGAACCAGTCGACGCTCTCCGACGGCGAGGACTTCACAGAGGGCTACGAAGCGCTGCACCTGGGCAAGGTGGTTGGCATGCCCACGGGCGGATGGATCATCTACACCGGCGGCACGAAGCTAATCGACGGCTCGCTGCTGCGACTGCCCATGATTCGCGTGCAGGATATCAATGGGCAAACGATGGAGATGCACCCCCGGCCGGTGAACGTACAGGTAGTCCGCAAACCGGGCGAGACGGAAGATGGCACGGACTCGCAGCTGGCCGCGGCGGTGAAGGTGCTGCTGGCGCAGATTGCCGCGACAAAATAGGAGCCGCCGTTTCGGGCTCAGGGGCCAGGGCGACTTCCCCTGCTCCGCTAACGGGCCGCGGCTTCCGCCATGAACTTTTTCGCGGCGGGCGAGATCTCGCGCAGGCGGGCGACAGCGGCCGGGACCGTTCCGAGGACGTAGTCGATGTCGGCGGCGACGTTCTCGCGGGTGAGACTCAACCTCAGACTGGCGCGGGAGCGCGCGAGCGGCAGTCCCATAGCCTCAAGGACATGGGACGGTTTGGTCGAGCCGGACGAACACGCCGATCCGCCAGAGACAGCCAGGCCTTTTAGGTCGAGCGCAATCAGTAGCGCTTCGCTCTCCAGGTGATCGAAGTAGAGGTTTGTGGTGTTGGGGACACGCGGCTGACCGGCACCGTTGATACCGCACTCCGGAATGGCGGCGGTGAGCCCCTGTTCGAGCCGGTCGCGCAGAACGCAAATGCGGTTTTCGGCGCCATCGGTGAGGCCCGCGAGAGCGATTTCCGCGGCTTTGCCGAGGCCCACGATGCCGGCGACATTTTCAGTTCCGGCGCGGCGCTGGCGCTCGTGCGATCCGCCGAAGATGAGCGGCTCAAAACGCGTGCCCCGGCGGACGTAGAGAATGCCGGTACCCTGCGGGGCGTGGAACTTGTGCCCGGAGAGGCTGAGCAGATGACAGCCGATGGCGCTGACGTCGATGGGTATTTTGCCGGCAGCCTGAACGGCGTCGGTATGGAAACACACCTCGGCTTCGGCAGCAATTTTGCCGATTTGCTCGACGGGCTGGATCACACCTGTTTCGTTGTTGGCCATCATCACGCTGATGAGCTTCGTATTCGGCTTGAGCGCGCGGTAGACATCCAGGGGATCGACGGCGCCAGCGGAAGAAACGGGAAGAACGGTGAGATCGATGCCGCGCTCGCGGGCAATCTCGGCAGTGTGCAGTACAGCGTGGTGTTCAATGGCGGAGGTGATGAGATGGTCGCCAGGGCGGAGAACGCCGAAGATGGCGGTATTGTCGCTTTCCGTGCCGCCGGAGTTGAAGACGATCTCCGCTGGGCGGCAGTGAATGAGCGCGGCCACCTGTTCGCGGGCATGCTCGACCGCCGCGCGGGCGCGCTGGCCGTGCTGGTGGATGGATGAAGCATTGCCGAAGGATTCGATGAAGAATGGCCGCATTGTCTCCAGAACCTCGGGGAGCAGAGGAGTGGTGGCATTAGCGTCCATATAGATGCGGCGCATACCCTTATCTTAACGGGGTCTGCGCCTCGGCGATGGGAAAAGAGCGGGGAAACCGCTCTTTCGTACCCATGCACTTCAGGCACAATGGAGGGCAGGGGTTCAATCCTGAAGCATGCGCGCTCTGGTAGTGGAAGACGAGGCACGGGTAGCGACCAATATTGCGGTCGCGCTGCGGGAAAGCGCGGGCCTGGCCGTGGATGTGGCGCGCAGCGGACCGGAAGGCGTGGAACTGGGGCGGGAATCGAATTACGACCTGATTGTGCTGGACCTGATGCTGCCTGGGTTGAACGGCGCGGAAGTACTGAAGGCGATCCGGGCTCGGGGACAAACGGCTCCGGTGCTGGTGCTGACCGCGGTTACGGAAAAGGGCTCGGTGGTGAGCCTGCTGAATGCCGGGGCGGACGATTATCTGGCGAAGCCGTTCGATCTGGGCGAGTTGCTGGCGCGAGCCAAGGCCCTCATCCGGCGCGGCAAGGGCGTGAGCCATCCGAAGATCCAGGTTGCGGAACTCACGATCGACACGATTGAGAAAACGGTCACCCTGGGGGGAAGGCCTGTGGAGCTTTCTCCCACCGAGTATCGCGCCCTTGAATACCTGAGCCATCGGCCGCGGTCGGTAGTTTCCAAGCAGGTGCTGCTGGAGCACCTGTACGATTACAACTGGGAGCACCACTCGAACGTGATTGAGGCGCACATCTCGAACCTGCGGCGCAAGCTGAATCGCGGCGGCGCAGGAAGCGATGGCGGACCGTGGATCGAGACGCTGCGGGGCCGCGGGTACCGTCTGATCGCCGGAAGCGTCGGCACAAGGAGCGAGACCCCATGAGGCGTCCGTCGCTGAGGAGCCGGCTGATCGCGACCGTGCTGGCGCTGGAGTGCGCGCTGCTGGCAGCGATGGGCGGCGCGGCGCTGGGGTATACGTGGCGGGAACAACTGCATGCCTTCGACCTGATGCTGCGCGGGCGGGCGGATTCGCTGCTGGGACAGGTGCACGACGCGGAAGACATCGCCGACAGTGTGACGATTTATCCGGCGGCGCTGGATCTGCACAAGGGCGACGTATGGATGGTGCGGGACGCAGCACCCGACCGACCCGGGAAATCCGGCACCGGTGGCCGCACGATTGCACAGTCGAGCGCGTGGAAGGCGGCGGCGGAAAGCGATCTGGGCAACGCGCGGAAGCCGCGAACGTTTCGGATGGACGGGCAGCATTATCGCGGGCTGGTGCTGCACGGGGTGCGGCAGATTGACGCCGATGACACAAGCCCCGGTATCGCGCGGCCCGTGACGATTTTCTATGCCGTGCCGTTGCGCCCGGTGCATCAGGCGGTGATGAGGGCGGCGCGATTCCTGCTGCTCGCAGGCATGCTGCTGCTGCTGATTACCGGAGCAGCGCTCAGGCTTCTGCTGCGGCGAGGCCTGGCGCCGCTGGAGCAGTTGAGCCTTGCCGCGGGCGAGATGACGCCCCGGCATCCGCGGTTCCGCGCGCCGCCCGGCGCACTGGCCACACGCGAGCTGGCGGTGCTGGCGGGAGCGCTGGAGTCGGCGACCCAGCGTCTGGAGGAGGCGTTCCGGCGGCAGCAGGAGTTCGTTCACGATGCGGCGCACGAACTGAAAACAGCGGTGACCATCGTGAAGTCGTCGCTGCAACTGCTGGGCTCGCGGCAGCGTACGGCGCGGGAGTATTCACGCGGGCTGGAAACCTGCCAGGCAGATTGCGCACGGATGGAAGAGCTGGTGCAGCGAATGCTGCAACTCGCGCGCTTCGAGCAGGAGCCCTGGGGCGGGAACGTGAGATGCGATCTGGCCGAAGTGGCGCGCGACGTCGCTGTCCAGATGGAAACGCTCGCCAGAATTCGCGGGGTAACAATCAGCGTCGTGGCCGGGAGTTCCGCGCCGGTGCCGCTCGGCGATGACGCGTGCGGTTCCCTGGTCGCGAATCTGTTGCTGAACGCCTCGCAGCATACGCCGGCGGGCGGATACGTGACAGCGGAAATATTTACGGGTAGGGAGATCGTGCTGGAGGTGCGGGACACGGGTAGCGGCATTGCGCCGGAAGATTTGCCGCACCTGTTCGAGCGCTTCTGGCGCGGAGATCGATCGCGCGCGCGTACCACCGGGGGAGCGGGGCTGGGTTTATCGATCTGCAAGGCAATTGTGGATTCATGCGGAGGAACAATCCGGGTGACGAGCCATCTGGGAGAAGGGACGCGGGTGGTGGTGAAGTTGCCGGCCGCGGAGGGGAGTTCCCTGCCGGAACCGCGTGCGGCCAGCGAGACGGTCGTGCGGTGAGGGGCAGGGACGGAGAATGGCCCTCCCACCTCTGACAACATTGGGCGGATTTGGGAAACCCAAAATTTCGCTGAATTCCGCATTCCAAAAAAGAAGGGCAGGCAAAATTCCGCCTGCCCCGTTTACTGCCTGAACTTAGAGGACGAGTTCACCGCGGAGGAGTGCTTTCTCCTCGGAGAGCATGAAGCCCAGCTTGTGCGAGAGCCGATTCATGCGCCGATTTTCCGGCAGGAAGTGAATGATGACGCGACGCACGCCTTCGGCACGGGCAGCATCGAGGGCACGGCTCATGAGCGCCTCGCCCAGGCCCTGGCCCTGGAAATCGTCAGCGACGATCACCGCAAGCGTGGCCGATCTGCCGTCCTCCTGGCGATTCATGCGGCTGACGCCGGCGATGATGGAGTTGCCGGCCGCGTCGCGCTTCTCGGCGACAAGAGCCAGTTCGCGGTCGTAGTCGATGAAACAGATGCGGGTAAGACGCTCGTGGGCTGTGCGGGCGCTGAGGGCAAGCGCGGTAAAGTACCGCTCGACCACGGAGCGCTCGCTGAGGCGGTCGTGGAAGGCGACGATGAGCGGCTCGTCTTCAGGGCGGATGGGGCGGATGAGCATTTCCGCGCCGGACCTTCCGGTCCACGGCCCCACATAGCGCATGGGATAGGGGCGGATGGCCGGATGGGGAAGCTGCGCCTCCGCTGTGTCGGGATCATGCAGGACGACGCGGGCATCGAGGGCGATGAGTCCGTCCGGGGAGGCAAGGAGTGGGTTGATGTCGATTTCTTTGATCCGGCGCTGCTCCACGGCGAGTTCGCTGAAGCGGACGACCAGGTCGTCGAGGGCGCCGAGATCGACGGATTTGCGGCCGCGCACTCCTTTGAGCGCGCCATAGATACGGGTCTTCTCCATCATGCGGCGCGCGAGCGTGGCATTGAGCGGTGGGAGGGCCAGAGCGCTGTCCTTGTAGACCTCGACGAGTTGGCCGCCCGTGCCGAAAAGGAGCACGGGGCCTAGCTGCGGATCGATGCTGCTGCCGAGGATGATCTCGTAACCTTCGAGCCTGGCGAAGGGCTGGACGGTGACGCCGAGAAAATGCTCCGGGCCGACTTTGGCGGAGACCGACTGCTGAATCTCAGTGAAAGCGCGGTTGACCTCAACCGCGGAGCGAAGATTGAGCTTCACGCCGCCGACATCGGTCTTGTGAGTGATGGTTTCCGAGTGCAGCTTAAGGACGACAGGATAGCCGACGGCCTCAGCTACTTCGACTGCACGCTCCGCGGTGAGCGCGAGCTCGGTACGGACCGTGGGAATACCGTACGCGCTGAGCAGCTGCTTGGACTCGTATTCGGTGAGGATGGTGCGCTGCCCCGCGCGGACCTTCTCGATGATCCCGCGGGCGAGATCGCGTTTCGCGTCGAGCACCGAGGCCGAACGCGCGGCGGGCGTTTCGTAGAGGTCGCGAAGATTGCGGGCGTAGCGCCACGTGAATTCGAAGGCTCGCGCGGCATCGTCTGGAAACGGGAAGTCCGGAATGCCCGCCTGGCGGAGAATGCTTTCGCCTTCGGCGATGAAATCGCCTCCCATCCAGCTGGCGAGCACGGGCTTGCCGGTGGAGCGAGCGTAGGGCGCTAGCTTCTCGGCAATTTCGGTGGGATTCGTCATACCCTGGGGCGTAAGAATGACGAGCATGCCGTCGGTGTTCGGATCCCTCGATGCGATTTCCAGAGCTTTCGCGTAGCGGTCGGATTCGGCATCGCCGAGGATATCGACCGGGTTGTTGTGGCTCCATGCATCGGGCAGGAAGGCGTTGTAGGTTTCGAGAGTTTCGGGCGAAATTTCAGTAAGCTCGCCGCCGGCGGCGATCAGCGCATCGGTTGCGAGAACGCCGGGACCTCCCGCGTTCGTGAGGATAGTGAGGCGCGGACCGCGCGGACGCGGCTGCTTGGCCAGCGTTTCGGCCACGTAGAAGAGCTGACCGATGGAGTCGACGCGCAGAACGCCGGCGCGTTCGAAAGCAGCATCGAGAACCGCGTCGCTGCCGGTGAGAGAACCAGTGTGCGAGGCCGCGGCTTTGGCAGCAGCGGCCGTGCGGCCTGCTTTGATGACGAGAATGGGCTTGCTCATGGCGACTTCGCGCGCGGCGGAGAGGAAACTGCGCGCATCGCCAATGGATTCCATATAGATGGCAATGGAGTCGGTGTTGGGATCCTGGCCGAAGTGGTCGATCAGATCGCCCCAGCTGACATCGAGCATCGAACCCACAGAGACGAATCCGCTGAGGCCGACGTGCTCGCGAATGCACCAGTCGAGGATGGCGGTGCCAAGGGCGCCGCTCTGGCTGATAAACGCGAGGCGTCCGGCAGGCACCATATCTTTAGCGAAGTTGGCGTTGAGGCCGCCAACGGGATTCATCACGCCCAGGCAGTTGGGCCCGATAATGCGCATTTTGCCGCGGGCGATCTCGCCCACCTGGCGCTCGAGGGCTTTCCCGGTTTCGCCGGCTTCTTTAAAGCCCGCCGAAATGATGATGGCCGAGGGCACACCGGCATCGACACCCTCCTGCACAATGGCAGGAACGCTGGCTGCGGGCGTGGTGATGACGACGAGATCGGGAACGCCGGGCAGTTTGGCGATTGACGGAAACGCCGGCAATCCGAGAACACTGGTACGTTTTGGGTTGACGGGCCAGACGGGTCCGCCGAAGGGACTGTCCATCATGTTCTTCAGGACCGTATAACCGACGCTGCCCGGGCGCTCGGAGGCGCCGACGACTGCGACCGCGCGAGGCGCGAAGATGCAGTCCAGCGAAGTGCGGCCCAGACTGACGAGGTCGTGCGCCGGATCGATGATGATCGGATCGTTGACCGCGATTTCAGCGATAGATGAAGACACGGGGGAATTCTCCTTAGGAATCGGTTCAGTGGCCATAACTTCCTTCCGGGGAAACCTTGCCGCGGAAGAGGCGATAGGAGACGGCGAAGTAGATGAGGGCCAGCACCAGGCCGAAGGACCACCAGATGAGGCCGACATAGAGCGAGTGCGGCCCGGTGAGGGCGTTGGCCACAGTGATGTCGCGCGCGGGATCGGTGGACGAGGGCAGAAGGATCGGATAGAGTCCAGCGGCGGCGCCGACCAGCATGAAAACCAGATAGAGACAGGAAGACAGGAAGGCCGCGAGCGGCTTGCGCTGACGCGTGAAGCTCAGTATCCCGACCAGGGACGCGATGACCAGAGCGGGAACGAGGAACAGGGCCGGGTAAGCCCTGTAGTTGTTGAGCAGCGAGGGGCGCACAGCGACGGTGGCGGGCAGGCTGATGCAGGTGACGACCAGCAGCGCGACCCACATCCACGTCGCCGCCCGGCGGGCGCAGTCTTCGAGCTTGCCGGGAGCCTTGAGCGTGAGCCAAAGAGCGCCGTGGGTGGCGAGGGCCACCAGCGCGACAACTCCGCCGATCACGGTGTACCAGTCGAGAATGCCGGGATTGGGGCCGACACGCCAGTTGGTCCACAGGGGAAGAAAGAAGGTCTCGTCGGCCGCAAGGGGGACGCCGCGAATCACGTTAGCCAGCGCCGCCCCAAAAAAGATGGCCAGCAGCGCGCTGGACACGAAGAAAACGCCATCGTATAAACTTCGCCAGACTTCGTGATCGATGTGCATGCGCAGCTCGATACTGGCGCCGCGCCCGATGAGCAGCCAGAGGACGATCATCAGCGGCAGATAAAAGCCGCTGAATGAGGACGCGTAGAGCAGCGGAAACGCGAAGAAGAGCGTTCCGCCGCCGGCCAGCAGCCAGACTTCGTTGCCGTCCCACACAGGACCGATGGAGCGGATCATGGTGCGGCGCTCGATTTCCGAGCAGGCCAGCACGGGGAAGAGAATGCCGACTCCAAGGTCGAAGCCGTCGAGGACAACATAAGCGGCGATCATGACGGCGACAATCCAGAACCAGATGAATCCCATCGTTTTCTCCTCGCTAGCCCGCCGTGGGAGCTTGCGCCTCGAGGGGCGTTTGCGTGGGCTCGGGGCCGGTGCTGATGAAGCGATAGACGAGAACGATCCAGAGGATCGAGAGCAGGGAGTACATGCCGAGGAAGCCGAGGAGCGTGAAGAGGGCGCTGCCGGCAGAGACGTGCGGCGAGTAACCCTGCGCGGTGCGAATGAGACCGTAGACCAGCCACGGCTGGCGGCCGATTTCCGCGGTCATCCAGCCGGCTGTGTTCGCAATGTACGGCAGCGGAAAGCTGAGGAGAATGGCCCACAAAGCCCAGCTCGCCCTGAAGAGCCTGCCACGCCAGAGGAGAAAGGCGGCGACGACCATCAGCAGGACAAACCAGGTCCCGAGGCCGGCCATGATGTGGTAACTGTAGTAGAGCAGCGGCAGCGCCGTGGGCCAGTCGTTGCGCGGGAAAGCATCGAGCCCTTTCACCTGGGCGCGGGTGGTGCCGTAGATGAGGAAGCTGAGCACGTCATTCACGGCGAGCGGGTTTTCAATGAGTTCCTTCTGATCGTCGGGCTGGCCGATGAGGACAATCGGCGCCCCAGCCTGCGAGTGGAAGAGCCCTTCCATTCCGGCAATCGCCGCGGGCTGATTCTGTGCGACGAACCGGCCGGCCATGTCCCCGGTTGGGAATATCTGCACGATGCAGGCAATGAGGCCCGAGATGACACCAATCTTCAGGAAAAGCTTGCCGAAATCTTCGTGCTTCTTCTCCAGCACGTAAAAAGCGCCGGTAGCCGCGACCACGAATGCTCCCGTAACCACCGCGCCGCACATGTTGTGCGTGTATTCGAGCCAGGCCCACGGGTTCAGCATGAACGTCCAGAAGCTGCCCACCTGATATGTGCCGTTAGGCAACAACTGCTGGCCCACCGGGTGCTGCATCCAGGCATTCGTAACGATGATGAAGAAACCGGAGATCCAGGAGCCTAACCAGACCATGAAAGCGGCGCCGAAATGAGCGAGTCTCGAGAGCCGCTTCTCGCCGAAGAGGAAGAGACCGAGGAAGGTGGATTCGAGGAAGAAGGCAAAGACGCCTTCCATGGCCAGAGGCTGGCCAATGACGCCACCAGTGATCCGGGAGAATTCCGACCAGTTCGTGCCGAACTGGAACTCCATGGGGATGCCGGTCACAACGCCGAGCAGAAAGTTGATGGCAAAGATCTTCGCCCAGAAGCGGGCGGTCTGATTCCACCGTTCATCGCCGGTGCGCAGGGCGATCAGCTTCATCACCACCATCAGCAGCGCGAGGCCCATGGTGAGCTGCGGAAAAAGGTAGTGAAACGTGACGGTGAACCCGAAGTGGATGCGGTCCAGCAGGAGGGCGTTCATACCAGTTCCAGGGTAGCCGCGAGCAGCCGCGAGACTCTGTGACTATTGTCACACCTTGGCAGCGGCAAGCAGGCACGGGCAGTGGCCGGAGAATGCGGCGCCACCTCAAAAGTCAAAGCTCTGCCGGGAGGACAGAGTTCTCCCGATTTTGAGAATCAGGCAATTGGAGGGCTACTGCAAGGAGAATTAGAACGGGGAGGGTATGGAAGTCACGGGAACCCTGCTGCCGTCGGCAAGGTGCCGGAGAACCGAAAATAGTCCCGGACCCTCGCAGCTCGGTCAGCACGGGTTTTTCGGTTGACTTTTCCAGATCCATCTCCGCAGTGACGTGACGGCCATCACTTCTTTTCCGACACCGCTCTGGCATCCTGAATTCATTCTTCCCATCACTGGGAAGGATTTGGGGGCTGCCTCTTCACACTGGGGAGTGAAATGCTGGCGGCCCCCTCGTTTCATTCAATCAACAGTCTCGCGGAGGTTTAGGCTGGGCTGGAGGCCTTCAAAGCGGGCTCCGCCGCTCCCCCTGCCGCGTTGCTGCGCGCTCTGGGCTTCCCCGGAATAACAGATTTCGATGGTTTCCACAGAGCCGGCCCAGCCAGATTTCTGGCTGCGATCGCTGGCGACCGCCTGGGGGCGCCGATGGCTTCCGGGCAGCGTCGCGGAATGGGTCTCCGCCTGCACCGGCCCCTATACCCATTACTGGAGGTGCAGCTCGTTCTGGAGGCTGAGGTCGTTGAGAACCCGCGGGTTCGTTTCGTCGACGGCGAGCAGGTTATGGCAGAGGCCGCAGTCGTTGCTGAGGGTTTTGCCGCTTTTTGAGACGTGGCTGCCGTCGTGGCAGCGGAAGCAGCCGGGGAAGTCCATGTGGCCGATGTTATTGGGATAGGTACCCCAGGTGACTTTCATGGAGGGGAAAACATTGCGGTCGTATACGGCGACGAGGCGTTTGGCGGCGGCATCGACGAGCGGGCGCTGGGTGGACCAGACCTGTGGGAACTGAGTACGGTAGAAATCGTCGAGGCCGGAGACGATCTTCTGGCCAGCCTGAGCCTGCGAGGTGTAGGTGGCCTGAATCAGGACCAGACCTTCCTTGTGGACGAACGGCAGGCTGGGGTTCGGCGTGCCGTCGACCATGGCCTCGTCGATGGCGTCTTCGGCGGTCTGGAAGACGTGGGTGGCCTGGTTGTGGCAGTCCATGCAGTCCATGGTGCGGGTATAGCCGGAGATGGGACCTTTCCAGGAGGAGTCCACATAACTAGTAGAGGTGCCGTTGGGGTTGGTGGCGGTGACGGCGATGATGTGCTGGGCGTCGGGGTCGGTGCTGACGTACTCGTAGTGGTCGAGGTGATGGCCGTGAATGCCGCTGCGATGAGAGAGCGAATCGACGCCGCCCAGGTGGAGGACGAGAACGGTGCGGGTGACGGAGTTCTTCTCGTCGTCGCCGAAAGTGGTTTTGACGATGAGCTTTTCGCCGGCGAAGTGGGTGGGGTTGTGGCACTCCTCGCAGGTTTCGCGTGCCGGACGGAGGGCGTTGAGGGGGGCGGTGACGGGGCGCGGATAGGTGTCGAAGGCAACCTCGACGAGCTGCTTTGTGCCGTTGACCTTAGCCTGGACGTAAGACTTCATGCCGGTACCGACGTGGCACTCGACGCATTCGACGTGGGAGTGGGGCGAGGCCTGGTAAGCGGTCCACTGAGGCTTCATGACATGGCAGGAGGTACCGCAAAAGGCGGCGGAATCCATATAAGCTACGCCGCGGTAGGAGGCGGTGCCGACAATCACGAAATTGATGAAGGTGGCCAGCACAACGATTTCGATACCGCGCCGGAAGACGGGGTTCTGGAGATCGATCTGCGGATATGTTGCGGGCACCTGGTCGGTGGCGATGAGCCGGCGACGGCGCAGAACTATCCCGATGGGGATGAGGATGAGTCCGAGGATAAAGAGCCCCGGCAGGCAGAGGTCGAAGATCAGGCCGACGTAGGGATTGGAGGGGCCGCCGTGGCCAAAAATGGTTACGACCCAGAAGCCGACCAGGACGAGGGCGGATGCAGTGGTCAGAGCTCCGCCCAGAAGGCTGAGTGGATTGTTCCCGTAGAACAGGACGGGGCGCAGGTTTTTCTCGATGCTTCTCAGATTCGGCATGCAACGACTCTCATCCCACAAAATACGCGCTAAGCGCCAAAACCAGGAGGGTAAGGCCAATCAGGATAGCAGTGAACCCTACCACTCGACTGAAATTTATCAACCATTTAGGGGGCGCGTCTGTGATCCTTGTCGCAGACCTTCCTTCGGAGAGCATTCTCTGGTACTCGAGGGGGCGCCGGTGGCGGAACTCCTCTTCGCTTTCGCGGCCGGTGAAGATGACGTAGTCCATCGGGAAACTGTCGGGCCGAAGGTGAGTATTGACGAAATGGATGGCGAAGATGAACAGGATGGCGAGCAGGCCTTCCTCGCTGTGAATAATCAGGGCGGCATTGAGGGCCCAGCCGGGGAGGAAGCGCGCGAAAGTGGGCGCAAACCACATGGCGTAGCCGGAGAAGCCGATGACGACCATCCCCCAGAACACAGCCCAGTAGTCGAATTTTTCCCAATACGCATAACGCTCGAATTTTGGTTTGGGGCCGAGACCGAGAAACCATCGGAAGTGCGCGAAGAGATCCTTCGCATCTTTCCAGTTGGCAACCATGGAAGTAGGGCCCCAGAAGATGCCTCTTTCGCGCTTGAAGAGGCCACGGGCGAAGATATCGCGGACATGGATCAGGAAGGCAAGCGTGAGGATGAGGGCACAGAATTTGTGGAAGAAGAGGATGGCGCCGAATCCGCCCACCTGGCGGGCGACGCGCATGGCCCAGATTGAACCGCTGAACCGCATAACCATCCCGGTAGCCGCGAGGACCAGGAACGTGGTGAACAGCACACCGTGGAGATAACGCTGGGCGAGAGTGAAGCGCAGAAACCAGCGCTCGCGGGGAGGCTCAGGCACTGTCTGCGGCTCCGGGGCAAAGGTGGTGGGGACGGATTCAGTGGGTTCAGGCATTTTTCCCTCCGTTGTTCCGCGCCAGGTGCGACCGGATGAGCCACAACACGGTGTGGATGAGGAAGAACGTGAGGACACTGGCGAGCAGCAGGTTCATGAAAAGGCGGATGTAGTAGAGAGCCGGATTCAGCCTGCGATTCCGCGGGTTGGCGTGCGGCTGGTATTGGACAAAGCTGGCATTGGCGCCAGCATGGCACTTGCCGCAGGTTTTGACCAGGTTCGCGTGGTTGATGGGCGAGCGCGGATCGGAGGCGGGCAGGATTTCATGCGCGCGATGGCAATCCCAGCAGCGCGCCGTCTGCACATAGCCGCCGAGAAGACCGAGCTGGGAGTGAAAGGTGTCGCGGTAGGTGGAGAGCTTGTCTTTGTGGCAGGAGCCGCAGACGGGGGTGGATTGCATGCGAAAGTCGGACGAGGTCGGTTCGATGATTGCATGCGCGGTGTGACAGTCGGTGCAGACCGGTGCATTCAGGTTGCCGGCGGCAAGCTGCCGCCCGTGGATACCCTGCTGGTACTGCTCGTTAATGCCGACGTGACACTTGCCGCAGGTGACCGGGATGTTGGTCCGGTACGTCGGGCTCCGGGGATCCTTGTGGCTGAGGATGCCATGCGAACCGTGGCAACTCGTGCAATTGGCGGCAACGAGGAGGCCCTCCTTGCTGACAGCGAAACCGTGGATGGAATCCATGTAGCTGGCATAGACGTTGGCGAGGCCGTGCTGCTTTGCGAGCGCGGGATTGCCGTGGCATGTGCCGCAGGTCTTCGGAATATTGAGGGGGTAGACGGGCGATATGGGATCCGTTTTAGGGACAATCCGGTGCGGATTCCCATGGCAACTCAGGCAAGGATGATCGCTGGCCTTCGCGTGAACGCTGCCCGCGAGACCCGACGCTTCGTCGGCGTGGCAGGTGGAGCAATGGACCTCCGCAGCGTTGGCCGGATGCGGATACCCCTTGACTTTCGTGTGGCAGTCGGTGCACCTGAGCGTGCCGTGAATGCTCGCGTGATACTTATCCCCGTCGATGGAGATGCTCCTGCCGGAGGAGTCGGTCATGCCGGAGGTACCGTGGCAGGAGAGACAGTCGGATTGCGCGTGCAGCGGCCAGGCGGGCCAGGCAAAGAGCAGCGCTGACACAACAATTCCCGGGCCGATGGAGAATAGCTTCTTCATGGCAACTCCATTCCGCGCATCGCGCACCGCAGCGGCGGGAAAGGCTCGCGCCAATTCCCGGCCGCGCCGTGGCACGTGCGATTCCGCTCCGTTACTTCTCGAGCGTGCGGATGTAGGAAACGACATCCCTGATCTGGGCGTCGGTGAGCTTGCCGTTATAGGCAGGCATCTTGCCTTTGCCGTTTTTGGTGACGGCAATGAGCGACGCTTCGGAAGCGGCCTTGACGGCGGGCTCCTTGAAGGACGGAACCTTCATCATTTTTCCGACGGGCGTGGCGGCGGTTCCGTCCGGCCCATGGCACATGGCGCACTTCGCTTTGTAGGTGGCGGCGCCGGCGCTCTGCGCAAAGGCAGGCGCCGCAATGGATGCGGCGAGCACGAACATTGCCGCGGCACGGATGCGGTTCTTCATCTGTAGCTCCTGGCCCGGGGGCTTCGGGTCCCAGGCACTCCTTTCAGATAAAACCGGCGAGGCATCGCAGTCTGTGATGCCGGGCACAATGAGGCGAAACGAGGGTAATGGGTCACGCGAAGTCCAGATGCTGCGCGCCTCAGTCTCATTCAGGTGGCGTGTCGGAAGGGGGCTCGGGATTGGGGGCTGGCGGCGGCTCGGAAGCCCCGGCTCCATCGAGCTCGCGCTGCTCGTGCTCGGGTGCTCGGCCAGTGAGGAAGGTCCACTTGACCGGGTAGACGTCCGGATCGAAGAGGACGGCATAGAAATGCCAGATGACGATGGCGAGGGTGGCTAGGATGGCCTCGTAGAAGTGGATGGCTGTAGAGACGGCCAGAATCGCGGCGGGGTGAGGCAGTTGAGCGAGGATCCAGCTATTGAGCCAGAGCAGGATGCCGGTGATGGCCATCACGATGGTGCCCCAGACGAGCGCCCAGTATTCCGCCTTTTCCGCGTAGTTGAAGCGACGGTATGTGGGGAGTTTGTCGCGCCGGCCCAGGTTGTACTCGACGGTCTGCGCCGCTTCCCTGGCATCGCGCAGGTCGGGAATCATATCGCGGAACCAGCGGCGGCCGGAGCGCATCGCCGAAAGATAAAGGATGTGCCAGACCGAGGTTCCGATCAGGACGACTCCGGCAATGCGATGGAGCCAGCCCCGGACGGGCACGTGGTGTTCCCATCGAACGATGGGAGCAACCCAGAATGCATGCGGGAATTTGAGCGCGAAGCCGGTGATCACAAGAACGATGAAGCTCGATAACAACAAGAGGTGCTGGATTCGTTCGCTCCGATTGAGGCGAAGCTGGCCGGGGGTGCGGCGGTAGCGACCGAGTGCGGCGACAGCCTTGCGGCGCCAGTCGAGGAAGTTGTGGAGGAACATGAGCCCAAGGGTGAGGGGAATAACGATGAAGTAGAAGAGCTTGACGAAGTCGAGAATGCGGCCACCGGGGGTGGCAGAGGGGAAGACGTGCACAGGGCCGATGGCGAAGCGGTGGCCGGCGTCAGCATGGCATTGGCCGCAGGTTTTGCCTAGGTTGGCGCGGTTGACGGTGGAGCGCGCGTCGCTGGAGGGGTAGATGTTGTGGACGCCGTGGCAACTGGCGCAGTTGGCGACGGTCTGGCCGCCCTCGCGCGAGGCGAGGCCGTGGTAGCTGTCCTCGTATGTGGGTACGCGATTCGCAGGCAGGTTGAACCCGGCCATGAGTTGCGTATCGCCATGGCAGCGGGAGCACGCCTCCTGCGAGACGTTCGCCATGTAAACGGGCGAGCCGGGATTGGCGGGCGCGAGGATTTTGTGCTCGCTGTGGCAATCCGTGCAGGTGGCGGCCTGAAGGACGCCGCGAGCGACGGCCTGGCCGTGGATGCTGGAGGCATAGGTCTGATAGACGGCAGCGTGGCAGCGGCCACAAGTGGCGGCAACGTTCTGTTTCCAGATTTTCGAGCGCGGATCGGAGGGGGGTAGGATGTCGTGGGTACCGTGGCAGTCGCTGCAGGAGGCGGCGTTGAAATTGCCCTGGGAGATAGCACGGCCGTGGACTCCTTGACGCCAGGCCTCCACAGGGCGGACCTCGGCGAACATGTATTTCGCCGTTAGCTTTGGGTCGGAATGGCATGAACCGCAGGTATCGGGCAGGCGCTGCTTACTGACCGGCGAGCGAGGATCGGAGGCGGAAAGAGCGGTGTGCGCAGAGCCATGACAGCTTTGGCAGGTGGGCACGTCGCCGTTGCC
>DAHUYD010000112.1 GCA_027315385.1 Acidobacterium sp. | reverse complement strand
ACACGCGGTGACCAGCAGCGAGGCGGTGCGGCCCAGGCGGCGCTCGAGCAGATTCTGCATCCACCCCCGGAAGAAGATTTCTTCGGGCAGCGCCACGGCGAAAAAGGTGAAAAGCCACGCCGGCGCCACCAGCCAGGGATGAGCGACGCGGTTGTGGAGATGGAGAAAGCCGAGAGCGAGTCCGACGGGGATGGCGATGGGGGCGTAGAAAGCAAACTCGCGGAGGCCGATCAGCAGGTCGCGAAGACGCAGGCGGAGATCGAAGCCCACGCCCAGGAGGCGGCGGACGGCGAGGAATCCGTAGAGTCCGGCGTCGAGTAGGATCAGTTTGCCAAGCACGTCGACGCGCCCCGGCCACGCGGGCTGGAGCCAGCGAAGATCGACGGCGAGGCCCAGCGGAAAGAGGACGAGGAAATCGAGCCAGTGGGCGCGCTGGCCGGGGTCGAGGCGCGCGGCGACCGCCAGCAGCGCGGCGGCGGCGACGGGGATCAGCAGGTATGCGAGCAGCCAGCCTGTGCGCAGTGTGTGCGTTGCCAGCGAGACGATGAGGTAGGGCGCGGCCAACAGCGCCGGCAAAAGAAGTCGCGGAACAAGTGGAAGGCGGCTGACGCCGCGGTTGCAGGTTTCGCCCGCGAACCCAAAGGCGAACACCGGCGCGAGCGCCAGAACGAAGGCAATTGCGACGGGGATGGAGGGCAGCTCCACGGCTCCTATCGTAACGTTGGCGGAGCCCGCGCCGGGGTGCGGGTGCGGGGACTTTACGTTGACGGCACCTGCGGCCTCCGATACCATCAAGCGGCACAGGATGAATGCAGATCCACTGATCGGCCAATCGTTGCTCCACTACACCATTCTTCGCAGGCTCGGCTCGGGCGGGATGGGCGTGGTGTATGAGGCGCAGGACGCGCAGCTGGACCGTCGCGTGGCGTTGAAGTTTCTTTCGCCGGAGATGGCGAGGGACAGCCAGCTGCTGGAGCGCTTTCAACGGGAAGCACGGGCGTCGTCGTCGCTGAACCATCCGAACATCTGCACGATCCACGCGATTGAGCAGCACGAGCTGCGTCACTTTATCGTGATGGAGCTGCTGGTGGGGCAGACGCTGGCGGAGAAGATGACGGGGCAGGCGATCGCGATGGAAACGCTGCTGCCGCTGGCCATCCAGATTGCCGATGCGCTGGAGTCGGCGCACGCCAAGGGGATCGTGCACCGGGACATCAAGCCGGCGAATCTGTTTGTGACGGAGCGGGGGCAGCTGAAGGTTTTGGACTTCGGGCTGGCGAAGATCACGCAGGGGCAGACGGTGCCGGCGGCGGACGCGAAAACGCAGGCCGCGGGGCAGGAACTGACGTCGCCCGGGCTGGCGGTGGGCACCATCTCGTATATGTCCCCGGAGCAGGCGCGCGGGCAGCTGGTGGATGCGCGCACCGATTTGTTTTCGACGGGCACGGTGCTCTACCAGATGGCCACCGGGACGCCGCCGTTCCAGGGGGACACGTCGGCGATGATATTCGACTCGATTCTCAACCGCGATCCGCGGCCGGCCGCCGAGGTGAATCCGGCGCTGCCTGGGGAATTTGTGCGCATTCTGGACAAGTGCATCGAGAAGGACCGAGCGCTGCGTTGCCAGACCGCGACAGAACTGAAAACGGACCTGAACCGGCTGAAGCGGGACCTGGAGTCGAGCAGGAGCCGCGCGAAGGCGAAGACGGATTCAGATCCGGGAACGCACAAGCCCGGGAAATCGGTGGCTGTGCTGTATTTCGAAAACCTGAGCGGCGCGAAGGAAGACGAGTACCTGCGCGACGGGATCACGGAAGACGTGATTACGGAGCTGTCGAAGATCCGGGGACTGAATATCTTTTCGCGGCCGACGGTGCTGGCGTTCCGGGATCAGCCGGTGACGCCGCAGCAGGTAGGGCAGAAGCTGGGAGCCGCGTATGTGCTGACCGGGACGCTGCGCCGATCGGGGGCGCGTCTGCGCATCAACGCGCAATTGGTGGATGCCCATACGGATTTTCCGCTGTGGTCGGAACGCTTCGACCGGGAGATGAAGGACGTCTTCGAGGTGCAGGACGAGATGGCGCGCAAGATCGCCGAAGCGCTGCGCGTGACCTTGTCGCCGGAGGAGCTGGAAGCGCTGGCCGTGAAGCCCACGGAAAATCTGCAGGCTTACGACCTTTATCTGCGGGGCAAGCGCTACGCGCGGCGGCAAACGCGGCAGGATCTGGAATTCGCGCTGCAGATGTTCGAAAACGGCGTCGCGATCGATCCCAACTTCGCGCTGGCCTATGCGGCCTGCGCGAATGCCTGCGCGATGTTTTACTGCAACTACAGCCGCGATCAGGTGTGGGTGGAGCGCGCGCGCGAAGCTTCCGGCAAGGCCGTGGCTCTGCGCTGGGACCTGCCTGAAGTGCAGGTTAGCCAGGCCTGGGTGCTGTATGCGACCGGGCTGCACGATGAAGCCGTGCGCATGGTGAAGAAGGCGATCGAGCGCAAGCGCGATTGCGAGGGAGCGTATTACCTGCTGTGCCGCGCATTGTTTGCCGCGGGCCGTTACCAGGAAGTGCTGGACGTGACAGAAGCGGCCATCGAGGCCAGCGGCGAGGACTACAACGTTTACGTGCCCATCGTGAACTCCATGGGCGCGCTGGGCAAGAAAGAGGAAGAGCGCAACATGATCCAGCGCCGCATTTCGGCCCTGGAAAACCATCTGAAGCAGGTTCCGGAAGACCCTCGGGCGCGCATTTTGCTCGGTGGCGACTACGCGCATCTGGCGCGCACGGAGGATGCGCTGCGCGAACTGAACCTGGCGGTAACGCTCCGTGCCAACGAGGCCTCCATTCTTTACAACGCCGCATGCATCTACTGCGCGCTGAACAGAAGAGCGGAGGCTCTGGATACGCTGCATAAGGCCTGGGAAGCGGGTTTCCGCGACGCGGTGTGGGCGCGGCGCGACCCGGACCTGCAACCGCTGCACGATGACCCGGAGTTCGACCGGCTGTATCCGGGATCGGAGGGGTGAACCAGCAGAGTCGCGGACTCACAGCAAAGAGCGCCGCACCCCTGAACCCCTATTTGATCGCGCGGCGCGGAGGTTGTACCGTTAAAGGTTCGCGCTCCTGACGATTATCTGTTTTCTTCTGAGGAATCTGTGCCGGAACCCCTGCGTAAAACCGCTCTCAACCCCGTCCATCGCCTGCACGGGGCGAAGATGGTGGATTTTGGCGGGTGGGATATGCCCGTCGAATACTCAGGACTGATCGCCGAGCACATGGCGGTGCGCACCGGCGTGGGGCTGTTCGACGTCAGCCACATGGGGGATATCCAGTTCCGCGGGCCTGGGTCGCTGGATGCCGTCCAGCACATCGGCATGAACGATGCGAGCCGCCTGCAGACGGGGCAGGCGCAGTACTCGGCGATGTTGTATCCCCAGGGAACGTTTGTCGACGATGTCATCGTTCACAAGTTCAGCGACAACGATTACCTTTTTGTAATTAATGCCGGCACGCGCGAGAAGGATTACAACTGGGTGCGGCAGAATGCGAGGCGGTTCGACTGCCACGTCAGCGATTACAGCGACTTCTACACCCAACTGGCGATCCAGGGACCGAAAGCGGAAGCGACGCTGCGAAAGCTGACGAACGCCGACCTGAGCGCAATCAGGTTTTACTGGTTCGCGTGGGGAACCGTTTGCGGGCTGCCGAATACGCTGATCGCGCGAACGGGGTACACCGGCGAAGACGGATTCGAGATCTACATCCCGAGCGACGCGGCCACCAGCGAGCGCGTGTGGAACGAGGTGCTCGAAGCCGGCCGCGAATTCGACATTAAGCCGTGCGGCCTGGGCGCGCGCAATACGCTGCGGCTGGAAGCGGCGCTGTCGCTCTACGGCCACGAGATTTCCGACACGATCAACGTCTTTGAGGCGGGGCTGGATCGCTTCTGCAAGCTGGAGAAGGGGACGTTTATCGGCTCTGAGGCGCTGAAGCAGGCGCAGACCGCGGGCGGCCCGGAAAAGAAGCTGGTGGGGCTGGAGATGGTTGAGCGCGGCATCGCGCGCGATGGATACCGCGTGCTGGACGAGCAGGGGCGGGCGATGGGCTACGTGGCCAGCGGCTCGCCGGCGCCCTTCCTGAAGAAGAACATCGCGCTGGCCTTTGTGCCGCGAGCGTATGCCGAGCCGGGCACGGAAGTCGCGGTGGAGATCCGGAACAATCCAGTGAAGGCGCGAGTGGTGCCGCTGCCGTTCTACAGAAAACCAAAACGGACGTAACCAGGACCGGAGCCGCGGGGGGACGTTTTTCGAGCTGTAGTTCGTAGAATGAAAGGAAGAGGTTCTTCTTTATGGCCTATCCCGCGAAGTACCGCTACACACGTGAGCATGAATGGATCGACGCCGATGGCAAGACCGCGGCCATCGGGATTACGGAACACGCCCAGGATTCGCTGGGCGACATTGTGTTTGTCGAATTGCCGAAAGTCGGCGACAAAGTCGAGAAGGGCAAGGTCTTCGGCAGCGTGGAGAGCGTGAAGGCGGTGTCGGACCTGTACTCGCCGGCCAGCGGCACGGTGACCGCCGTGAACGAGGAGCTGACGACGGCGCCGGAGAAGATCAACACCGATGCGCACGCGGCCTGGATCATGAAGATCGAGCTGAGCGATCCCGGGGCCATGGACGGGCTGCTGACGGCGGATGCTTACGAGGCCTATGTGAAGGAAGAGACGGGGCACTGAAGCTCTTCACCACAGAGAACGCGGAGAAGGGCAGAATGGCCCCCTCGCAGGCTTCGTGACTATTGGTGGGTCCGCGATGGAAAGCGCAGAACGGCGAGACTGGATTCCGGTATCGGCCTCAGACTGTGGACTGGGCTCGCATCAACTGCATCAGCGGACAGATTGTCGATTCGGCTCTTGGCGTTCACTCCCGCCGTGGCCTGGATTGCTGGAAAGCGCGTACCGCGTCTGCCTGTCGTATGTGGTTCGAATGAGGAACGGGTAACCAATCACTGCAGAGAACACGGAGCTCACAGGAAACAATACCTTCGATTCTCTGTGTCCTCCGTGATCTCTGTGGTGAATAGAATTTCGCAGCATTGAAGCGCCATGCTGCTGATAATCTGAAGATTCCATGCGCTATTTACCGAAATCGGATGCGGAACGCGCGGCCATGCTGCGCGAGAT
The DNA here is from genome assembly GCA_027315385.1 of Acidobacterium sp. Taxonomy (GTDB): domain Bacteria; phylum Acidobacteriota; class Terriglobia; order Terriglobales; family Acidobacteriaceae; genus Palsa-343. The sequence continues at coordinate 14,881 of DAHUYD010000112.1, read as the reverse complement.
CGGCTTTTCGTCCATCGATGATTTGTTTGCCATTGTGCCGGAGGAATACCGGCTGCGGCGGGATCTGGCAATCCCGCGGCAAATGGGAGAGCAGGAAATCGTCGACCACTTCAAGGCCGCGGCGGCGAAGAACGCCAACGGTTATGCGAGCTTTCTGGGCGCGGGCGTTTACCGGCACTACCGGCCTGTGATCATCGACACGATCGTGCAGCGCGGCGAGTTTCTCACCTCCTACACGCCCTACCAGGCCGAAATTACGCAGGGCACGCTGCAGGCGATCTTCGAGTTCCAGACCATGATCTGCGAGCTGACCGGCATGGATATCGCCAACGCGTCGATGTATGACGGATCGACGGCGTGTCCCGAGGCCGCCATGATGGCGATGCGCGTGACCGGGCGCGACAGCGTGGTGGTGGCGCGCACGGTGCATCCGGAATATCGCGAGGTGATGCACACCTACGCACAGCATCGCGAGGCGGCGAGCGGACACATCACGCGGGAAGTCGGCTACGGCAGCGACGGGCGCGTAGACCTCGGGGCGCTGGAGGCCATGGTGACCGAGGAAACCGCGTGCGTGCTGGTGCAGTCGCCGAATTTCTTCGGGGCGATTGAGGACGTGGCGGCGGTCGCGGAAATCGCGCACAGAAAAGGCGCGCTGCTGGTGGTCGCGATTGCTGAGGCCATCTCCCTCGGCGTCGTCCGGCCTCCGCTTGATGCCGACATCGTCACCATGGAAGCGCAGTCGTACGGTGTGGCGCCGAGCTTCGGCGGCCCGTTCTGCGGCGTGATCGCGGCGAAAGAGAAATTCGTGCGCCAGATGCCGGGGCGCCTGGTCGGCGAAACAAAGGACAAGCACGGCCGGCGCGGTTTTGTGCTGACACTCTCTACGCGCGAGCAGCACATCCGCCGCGAGAAGGCTACATCGAATATTTGCACCAACCAGGCGCTGGTGGCGCTGATGGCGACAGTGTTCATGACCGTGTACGGCAAAGAAGGAATCCGGGAGCTGGCACTGCAGAATCTGGCGAAGGCGGATTATGCGGCGAAGGCATTGGGCGTGCAGGGGAGGGTTCTGTTTGGCGACGTTCCCCGGTTCAACGAATTTGTGCTGCAGACGGACGAGACGCCGGAGGCGCTGCAGGCACGGCTGCTCGATGAGAAGATTCTTGGCGGCGTGGCGCTCAGGCGATGGTATCCGGAGCTCGGCAACGCGACGCTGTGGTGCGCTACAGAGTTGACCACGCGGGAACAGATCGACCGCGCTGCGTCGGTACTGGCGTATCCGGCGGCAACGGCGGGGGTGCGATAGCTATGGCGGAGAATTTTGTGGGATCGCGGAAAAAAATCACGCCCCACCTCACCCAGAACGAAGGCCTCAGCTTCGAAAAGTCGGCTCCAGGCAGGAAGGCGTATCGGCTCGCGCCACTGGATGTTCCGGAAGTCGACCCTCGCTCCCTGCTGGGCGAGTCGTGCCGTTCGCAGAGCGCGGAACTACCCCAGCTGAGCGAGATCGAGATCGTTCGCCACTTCACGCGCCTGTCGACGTGGAATTACGCCATCGATCTGGGGATGTATCCGCTGGGCAGCTGCACCATGAAGTACAATCCGCGGGTGAACGAGCTGGTGTCGCGGCTGGAGGGCATCGCCGACGCGCATCCATACCAACTGGAGGCGCTGGCGCAGGGCTCGCTGGAAATCATGCGGCTCCTGCAGGAGTGTCTGCTGGAGATTACCGGCATGGAGGCGATCACGCTGCAGCCGGCGGCCGGCGCGCATGGCGAGTTCACCGGCATCCTGCTCGCGCGGGCGTTTCACCAGGCAAAGGGCAATGCGCGGAAGACCGTGATCGTTCCGGACTCGGCGCACGGCACGAATCCCGCGACGGCGGCGATGTGCGGCTACGAAGTCGTGAATTTCAAGTCGAATCCGCAGGGCGGCATCGACGTGGAAGCGCTGGCGAAGGCCGTGACGGAAGAAACGGCCGCGCTGATGCTGACGAATCCCTCGACCATTGGCGTCTTTGAGAAAGAGATTCATCGCATCGCCGACATCCTGCATGCAAAGGGCGCGCTGCTCTATATGGACGGCGCGAATATGAACGCGCTGTGCGGGAAGACGCGTCCCGGCGATTTCGGCGTGGACGTGATGCACCTGAACCTGCACAAGACATTCTCGACACCCCATGGCGGCGGGGGACCAGGATCGGGACCGGTGGCGTGCCGGCGGATACTCGAGCCGTTTCTTCCGGCGCCGGTGGTGGAGCGAGGCAGCGATGGCCAGCTGCGGCTGAACTACGACCGCCCGCAGAGCGTGGGACGCGTACGCGCGTTCTACGGAAATTTCGGGATGTTTGTGCGGGCGCTTGCGTACATTCTGGCGAACGGTCCGGATGGCCTGCGGCAGACCACCGAAGACGCGGTGCTGAATGCGAATTACATCCGCGCGAAGCTCGAAGACGTGTACGACCTGCCGTACACCACGCCATCCATGCACGAAGTGGTCTTCAGCGACCGGCGGCAGACGAGGAACGGCGTGAAGACCGGCGACATCGCGAAGCGGCTGATCGATTACGGCTTCCATCCCTACACGGTTTCGTTCCCGCTGATCGTGCCCGGCGCGCTGATGATCGAGCCGACGGAAAGCGAGTCCCGCGAGGAGCTGGATCTGTTCGTAGACGCGATGCGGGAGATTGCGCGCGAGGTCGAGGAGAATCCGCAGGTGGTGCTGGACGCGCCGCATTCGACGCGAGTCTCGCGGCTGGACGAAACCACGGCCGCGCGCAAGCCCGTCCTGCGCTGGAAGAAACCGTGAGGCAGGCCGCTGGCCCCCAGACGCGGGCCTGCAAAGCCAGACGCGGGCCTGCAAAGATTGATCGGTTTCCGGCAACTGTTATAGGGCCGGCTGGCTGCTGGCGGTTGCTTCCGCTACCATCAGATTGTCTATGCCAACCCCCAGAACCTTTGCTCACTCCATGTTGCGCGAGATTTACGAGCAGCCGGAAGCGCTGGCTCGCACGATGGAGCATTACGCGCCGAAGGGTGTGCTGAACGCCGATGCATTTGCGCCCGTGGCGGAGGCGCTCCGCGGGCGGCAGCGCGTGGTGATCGCGGCCAGCGGATCGAGCCGGCACGCCGGCCTGGCGGGCGAGATCATGCTGGAGGATTACGCCGGGCTGGCCGTCGACGTGGAGTACTCCAGCGAGTACATGTATCGCTCGACGCACACGCTGCACGATCCGGGCGTGGTGGCGATTTCGCAGTCCGGAGAGACGGCGGACACGCTGGCCGCGCTGCGCGAGGCAAAGGCGCGCGGGCTGGCGACGGTGGCCATCACCAACAACGCCGGGTCCACCATGGCGCGCGAGGCCGATGCTTCGCTGCCGACCCTGGCGGGGAAAGAAACTGCGATTCCGGCGACGAAAAGCTTTACCACGCAGCTCATCGTGCTGTACGTGCTCGCGCTCTATCTGGCACGGCTGGGCGGACGCATGACGTCGCATGCGGTGGGCGCGCACTGCGAGCAGATGGAGCAACTGCCGCGGCTGCTCGAAGAGAATCTCGAGCGGTGGGAAGGCGATGTGGCGGCCATGGCCGATGGACTGCGCCGCGCGCAGACCTTTCTGTACCTCGGGCGCGCCATCCATTATGCGATTGCCCGCGAAGGCGCGCTCAAGCTGAAGGAGTCGGCGTACGTGCAGGCCGAGGGATTGCCGGTGGGCGAGCTGAAGCACGGGCCGAATGCCCTGGTGAGCCCGCGGGCGCCCCTGGTGGTGCTGGCCACCCGCGACCGCAACGATCCCGACTCGATGCTGCGCTACGAGCGCACCCTGCAGCTCATGCGCGACATGCACGAGCAGGGCGCGGAGATGGTGTGCATCCACGTGCAGGGCGACGAGGAAGCCGCCAAACTAAGCCGCTGGCCGGTTGCCGTTCCCGCCGTGGATGAGTTTTTGCTGCCTGTGCTGGAGGTGGTGCCGCTGCAGCTGCTGGCCTACTTCGTGGCCGTCCAGCGCGGCGTAAATGTGGACGCGCCGCGGAATCTCGTGAAGGCGGTCGTGCGCGAGTAGCGATAACTCGTCTGCTCAGGCATTTAGTGGGTAGACCACCCGGCGTTCGTCCAGCCGGCGAAGGCCACCATCAGGAGCAACACCAGCACGCCTTCGGTGAGCGCGACGCAGGCGGGCCAGTGGCCGATCCGCCACAGCCAGCCCGGTACAACGCCGCCCACCGTTCCTCCAATGTAATAGCTGGCAAAGTAAAGACCGGCGGCGGAGACGCGTCCTCCAGGCGGCGCGGCCATGCGCAGATAGCTGTTGGCCGTGGACTGGGCCATGAAGACCCCCGTGCAGACCAGCCCGAGTCCGGGCAGAATCACAATCCAGAGGGAATGGCTGAGTGCGATCGCTTCCCCCGCCATGCACAGGACAATCGCCAGCAGAATGCCGCGGCGCATACCGATGCGCGTCACCAGATATCCGCCAAGCGGCGTGACCGCGAGGCCGAGCAGGTAAATAGCGAAGATGTTGCTGAGTCCGAAGGTGGAGAGGCGGAATGGGGGTTCCGCCAGATAGAAAGTTACGTAGGTAAAGGTCCCTACGAGGGTGAACAGCATGCCGAATCCCACGGTAAAGGTGGCGAGCAGGCGCGTATTGCGGAAATGGCTGAGAGCGATGCGCAGTCCGTGGGCGTGCGTCGCGTGCGGGGCGGCAGCGCGCGGCGATTCAGGCGGGAGCCAGCGCGCGATCATGGCCGCTCCGATCAGCGTGAGAATGCCCAGGGCGATGAAGCTCCATCGCCAGTTAAAGGCATCGGCGATCATGCCGGCGGTGAAGCGGCCCAGGAAACCGCCCATGGCCGTGGAGCTGACGTACATGCTCATGACGAGAGCGATGGAGTCGCGCCGCCATTCCTCGCCTACGTAGGTAATGATGGTGGCGAAGATGCCGGGGAGCGCGAAGCCCTGGACGAATCGCCAGACGATCAGCGCGTGCAGGCCGGGCGAGGTTGCCGCCAGCAGCGTGGGAACAGCGAGTGCCACCGCCGAGGCAACGATCACGCGCTTGCGGTTCAGCCGCTCGGTGAAAGCGCCGACGAGAGGCGCAGCCAGGGCGACGCCCAGCGTCGAGGCGCTGACGGTGAGGCCCGCCATCGTCTCCGATGCGCGAAACAGATGCGAGAAGAGCGGCAGCAGCGGTTGCGTAGCGTAGAGGTTCAGAAACGCGAAAATGCCGCAGGTGCAAACGGCGGCAACGGCCCGCGCAGGCCACAGCCCGAGGTGCGGATGCGGATGCTCGGGAATCGTTTCGATGGCGGGGTTGGCGGCGGCAAGGGCCGGCTGGGGAGTCGAGTCCACCTTACAAGCCTAACCGCGTCCGCCCGCCGTGGGAACGAGCGCGTCTGCCAGGGCCGATGAGGGCGCGCTGGATTGCGGACACTGCGGCCGGTATAAAGGAAGCAGGAATGCCCCAGCCCGCCGCCGCGTTTCTGTCCCGTGACTTTCGCCGGTATCAGCTCGCACGCGTCGCCGTCATTATTGGCGCCGAAGCGCAGGCGCTCGCGGTGGCGTGGCAGGTTTACTCGATTACGCACCGCGCCATCGATCTGGGCTACACCGGGCTGATGCTGTTTTTCCCAGGGCTCCTGTTCCTGCTTCCGGCGGGCCACGCGGCGGACCGCTTCGACCGGCGGCAGGTGATTCTGGTGTGCTACGCGATGCAGGCGGTCTGTTCGCTGCTGCTGTTGCGCTTCGCGTGGATCGGAATCCATCAGGTCTGGCCTATATTTGCGGTGCTCTTCGCCATCGGGACCGGCCGCGCCTTCAGCGGGCCCGCCAGTTCGGCGCTGGTGCCGCACCTGGTGCCGAAGTCGCACTTCGTGAACGCGGTTACGTGGGGATCGGCGATCTTCCAGATCGCGAACATTGTCGGACCGGCGCTGGGCGGTATTCTGTACACGCTTCCCCTGCACGGGCCGTTGCGCGGCGCCGGCATAGCGTATGCCGTCGCCTTCTGTTCCATCCTGTGGTTTCTGGCGCTCATGGCTTCTCTCAGCGTGCGCCCCGGCCGGATGGAGCACCGCGCCTTCTCGAAGGACGTGATCCTGGCCGGCATCCGGTATGTCGCGAAGAAGCAGGTGCTGCTCGGATCGATCTCGCTGGATTTGTTTGCCGTGCTGCTCGGCGGCGCGGTGGCGCTGATGCCGATTTTTGCGCAGGATATTCTCCACGCCGGGCCCACAGGCCTGGGCATGTTGCGCGCGGCGCCTGCGCTGGGAGCGCTGACCGTCTCGGCCTGCATGATGTGGCGGCCGATCCGGCAGGGCGCGGGCGTCAAGATGCTGGTGTGCGTTGCGATTTTCGGAGCGGCGACGGTACTGTTCGGCGAATCGCGGAACCTCGTGCTGTCGCTGGCCGCGCTGTATGTCGTGGGCGCGTCGGACATGGTAAGCGTGGTCATCCGCGCTTCCATGCTGCAACTCGCCACGCCGCCGGAGATGCGCGGGCGCGTGAGCGCGGTGAATTCGCTGTTCGTGGTCACGTCCAACGAACTGGGAGAGTTTGAAAGCGGGCTTACCGCGCAGTGGTGGGGCGCGGTGCGCGCCGTGGTGATCGGCGGCATTGGATCGATGGTGATTACCGGCTTATGGGCTGGCTTCTTCCCGCGGCTGCGGTGTGCCGGTGCCCTGACGCCGGAAGCGCTGATGGAAGCGGAACTGGAGGAGAGCAGCCAGGAGATGAGGCAGTTATGACGGCAACAAGGGCCACAGCGATCGCGCGTCCCGCGCCGCAAACCCGGCTGGAGCGCGTGCCGTGGAAGATTGTATGGATTGCTCTGGCCCTCCGGATCGCATACATGACGCTGGCACGCACGTGGCATATGCAGCCCTGGAACCACCATTTCGCCTTTGGGTACGAGATGGGTCGCATTGCTCGCGCGCTGGCCACAGGCTACGGCTTTGCGGATCCTTTTCGCGGGCACACCGGGCCCACGGCGTGGGTGGCGCCTCTCTTTCCCTGGATTCTCGCTGGAGTCTTCAGGCTCTTTGGCGTGTACACGGCGCTTTCCGCCTGGGCGATTCTGGCCTTCGACTGCGTGCTGAATGCGCTGATAATCGTCACGATCTGGGAGATTGCCCTTCGCTGCTTCAACCGGCACGTCGCCTGGTGGTCGGCGTGGATCTGGGCGCTGTACCCGGCCGCGATGCAGTATGCGGTCAAGTGGGTGTGGGAGATGACGCTGACGGCGTTTCTCTTTACCTGCGTTTTGGTGGTGGCGCTGCGGATGCGCGGAGTTGGCGAGCCAGGCGAATCCGATCCGCCGACCGCCCCGGGCACCGGGCAGTGGGCGGTATTCGCCGTGCTGTGGGCGCTCATCGCTCTCAGCGATCCCACCCTGACCCTGTTCCTGCCGCCGTGCGGTATCTGGATCCTGATGGGCGTGCCGCGCGGCCGGGTGTGGCCGGGGCAGATTGCGAAGGCGACGCTGGCCGCTGTGATTTTTGCCGCATCCGTCGCGCCGTGGATGGTGCGCAATGCTCTGGTCTTCCATCATTTCGTGCCGTTCCGCGCGAATTTTGGCGCGGAGCTGTACCTCGGCAACGGGCCCGACGGCAATGGGCTGCTCATGGAGTACGACCACCCGTTCCAGGATCACGCCCAGCTCACCCTCTACAGGCAAATGGGCGAGCTGGCGTACTCGAAGATGCGCGGGCGCGAAGCCATGCGGGTGATCGAGGCGAAGCCGGGGCGGTTTGCCCGGCTCTCGCTGCGGCGGTTCTACTTTTTCTGGTTCGACGTTCCCCACGCTGCCAATCACAAGTGGATTGTGGATTTCGGCAGAAACCTGAATTACCAGTTCACGACCCTGGTGGGATTGTTCGGCCTGGCGCTGGCGCTGCGACGGGGCAGGCCGGCGGCGGGATTGTTTCTGTGGGCCTTCGCTTTGCTGCCGCTCACCTACTACTTCGTCAGTGTCAGCGCGCGCTTCCGGCATCCCCTGGAGCCGCTGATTGCGATCCTGGGCGTCTATCTGTTCCAGTCGGCGGAGAAGACCTGGAAGGTGCGATGGTTTCACCGTCTCGCCGCGTAGAAGACTTCACCACAGAGGACACTGAGAATCGAAAGTGTTTTTTTTCGTGTTCTCCGTGTCCTCTTTGGTGAAGAATGTTTACGGATGCTGGGCCTGGAACAGCGCTGACGCGTGCGGGGCCAGCGCGGCGCTGACTTGGTTGTCGTAGCCGATTTCCTTTCGCCTCCACAAATCGCGAACCTGGCACTTGCCGTAAACGATGCCCAGTTGCTCCCAGGTCGCGGTGACGGTTTGCGGCTTGTCGCTCAGATTGAAAAGTGCGATGTAATCGCCGCCGTGCTCGGGCGCTTCCGCCATCCAGACGGCCTTCTCCGGAGTTTGCACGACGGGGTGGTTGTCCTGAGAGAACTGATCCACCGCAATCACTTCGGTATTGGTGAGCGTGTTGTCGGTGAAGGCGTCCATCCGGAGCAGGTTGGTTCCGATGAAGAGCGGCGCGCGAGCGATCGCCCACAGCGTCATCATGGTGCGGACTTCGTCGTGGGTGAAGCGGGACTGGCGAGGCTTGCCCCAGCCGGGGTGCGGACCAAGGTAGCCGAAGGGGAGCATATCGGCGTCAGGCCAGTGGCCCGGGGCCGCCCAGGACTGCCAGGCGGCAATGACCGGGAACTGGTTCCTGAGTGCCTGCGGAAACTGCGGCGTGCCGGCCGGTTTCGACCAGAGATCCCACATGTCGTCGGATATGCGCCACATTTCTGCGTTTGCGGCGGCGGCCTGGGCGTGGGCCAGCGGCGTGGGGCCCGGTGACAGGCTGAGTACCATCGGGCGGCCGCTGCGCTGGATGGCGCGATGGATCATGGCGATCTCCGCGCCGTGCCATGGGCTGGAGATGCAGTCGACTTTCACGAAGTCGACCCCCCAGCTCGCGTACAGGCGGAAGACGGAGTCATACCAGGCCTGGCCGGCGCGGTTGTCGCGGACGCCATAGTTATCGGAGTTCCAGGCGCAGGTGTCGCTGGTATCGGCGGCTTCCCCCGCACGGTAGTGCGAGTGGGCGATGCGCAGGTTCTGCTCGACGGCCCCGCGGGGAATGCCGCGGACGATGTGGATGCCGAATTTCAGGCCGACAGAATGAACCCAAAAGGCGAGCGGCGCAAACCCCTTGTGTTTTGCGGCGGAAGGAAACCGGTCGAGCGCAGGCCAGTAGCGGCCATTCCCGTCGAGGGTGTAGTCCTGCTGACCGGCGGGGCTCTCAGGATGCTGCGCGAACCAGCCCTCGTCGATGACCAGATACTGCCAGCCGTACGTCTGCAGATGGTTGTGGAACCACGTGGCGGTCTCTCGGAATTGGGCTTCGTTGATGGTTTGGCCCCATGCGTCCCAGCTATTCCAGCCCATGGGCGGCGTCTGGGCGAGCACGCTCATGTCCTCGCTCGTATTCGGGCGCGCCGGCCAGGCGGTTGTAGCCGTGGTCAGCAGAGTCAAGGCCACGGGCAGGAACAACTTTGCTGCGCTTTTTCGCATCTCTTTTGTCTTCCCTGAGAAGATGTATCGAACTGCCTTATATACCCTACCCCCTAAACCCTATACTCTGTCTTCCTGCTGTATACTCCTCTTTCTATGCGGGTATTCGTGATATTGCCAGCCGCTGGGCTGGGCACGCGGATGGCGCCCGGGCACGCGACTCACACGGCGCCTAAACAATTCCTGGAACTGGCGGGCGTGCCGATCCTCATCCACACGCTGCGCGCCTTTGTCGCGGTGCCGCAGGTGTTTTCCCTGGTGGTCGCGGTCCGCGCCACCGAAATGGAGCGGTTGAGCGCCCAGGTGAAGGAGCACGGCTTTGCCGAGCGCGTGCGCGTTGTCGAGGGCGGCGATACGCGCCAGGAAAGCGTGTCGAACGCCCTGCATGCGCTGGATTGCCACGATGACGATATCGTTCTGGTGCACGACGCGGTGCGCCCCCTCATTGAACCGGCCGTGATCCGCCGCACCATTGAAGCGGTGGAGAAGCACGACGCCGCCATCGTGGGGCTGCCGGCGCTGGATACAATCAAACAGGTCGAGAGGACGGCGGACGGCGCGATTGTGACGGCGACTATCCCCCGGGAGTACATTGTGCAGGCTCAAACGCCCCAGGGCTTCCGGTGCGGGTTGCTGCGCAGGGCTTTTGCCGAGGCTGAGTCCGACGGTTTTACCGGGACCGACGAGGCCAGCGTGGTCGAACGCGCGGGCACAGACGTATTTGTTGTCCCCGGATCGGCCTCCAACCTCAAAATCACGCAGCCCGGAGATCTCGAACTTGCGGAGTTCTATCTGAAGCAGCGCTCCGCCGCGGCAGGCTGATATACCCTGAATTAGACGCACGCAATCCACGGAAACCTCATGGACATCCGCATCGGATATGGGTGGGACTCGCACGCATTCAAGACCGGCGTGCCGCTGAAGATCGGCGGCCTCACGATTGAGCATCCCGAGGGCCTGGCAGGCCACTCGGACGGCGATGTGCTGCTCCATGCGATTACCGACGCGCTCCTGGGCGCGGTATCGGCGGGCGACATCGGCAGCTTTTTCCCGCCGGGCGATCCGCGCTGGAAGGATGCGGATTCCGCCATCTTCCTGAACCTGGCGATGGAGGAGATCCAGAACGCCGGCTACCGCATCGTGAACGTGGACACCACGCTGGTTCTGAACGCGCCGCGCATCGGCCCGATTTCCGGCGAAATGCGCGAACGGGTCGCGGATCTGCTGGACATTGCCCCGGCCAACGTGGGCATTAAGGCAAAAACACCGGAGGGCCTGGCCGCGGATCACGTAGCCCAGGCGCATGCCGTCGTGCTGCTGGAGCGCATTGAGGAACCCGGCGAGTTGCAGACCATGAGCGCGGTGATGGAGAGCCAGCGGCAACTGGAGGACGTGGTGCGGGACCTGGTCAGCCAGGTGCACGGCGTCCCGGTGAAGGCGCCCTTCGACACGGACGATATCACGTAGCTCAGAGGCGTCCGCGGTTAGCGTCCCGCCGGCTGGGAACTCGTCAGCTTAAATGCCGCCAGCTTCCACTCCTTTTACCGCGGAAACCTCAAAGGTCGCGTCGATCGACGTTGTTTTCTTGGTTCCCCTGCCCCGCAGCCACGCCCCCATTACCAAAGGCAGGCCCCTCCTGTACCTCTCGTCACAGACAGTCCTGTCGACGCGGGATGAGTATTAGGTCCCGGAAAGGAGGGTTTTATGCCGAATCGAATCCATGTTGCATTCGTGGCGGGGCTGCTGGCCACCGCCGCGTTCGGGATAGCCCAGACAAACACGCAAATCAAAAAAGTGCCGATTACAAGGACCTCGCCGGCATCGGGAAAACAGATGTATAACGCCTACTGCGCCAGCTGCCACGGGCTGGACGGAAAGGGTGGCGGGCCTGCCGCACCGGCGCTGAAGGACCCGCCGACGGATCTGACCACGCTGAGCCGGGACAACGGCGGGAAGTTTCCGGAGGACCACATCTACACAGTGCTGAAGTTCGGGGTGGATGCCCCCGCGCACGGCAATGCGGAAATGCCGGTGTGGGGACCAGCGCTGCGTTCGCTGAGCGGCGGCAGCGCTCTTGCGGGCAGCATTGAGCAGCAGAGAATCGTCAACCTGACGAATTACCTGCGCTCTCTGCAGCAGTAATCCGCCGAGTCAGAAAAAAACGCCCTGCCGGCATCGCCGTGCAGGGCGTTTTCCGTTGCAGCCAGGAAACTACTTCACCTTCACGAAGACGATGATCAGGGTGAAGAGTGCGAGGGATTCCATAAAGGCGAGGCCCAGCATAAGCATGGTCATAATGCCGGCGCGTGCGCCTGGATTGCGGGCGATCGCCTCCGTGGCCGAGCCCGCGGCGCGGCCCTGGCCGATGCCGCAAAGGCCTGAGGCGATTCCCATGCCGATTCCGGCGCCGATGGGTACCAGGCTGGCGCTGCCGCCCCCGCCCGACTGCGCGAACGCCGGAGCCGCCAGAAACAGCGCGGACAGCGTCATGAAGAAGTACTGTAACTTACGCATCGTTCTCTCCTGCTTCCGTAAAATATGCCGCCAGTGGGTGGTTGAGGCTCACCGTGCTGGCCCCCTCACGCTGAACGGCGTTCCCCAGCCGGAGTGGAAGCGGTGTTCCGGCGGGAATCCTCGAAAACTCAGTGGTCTTCCTGTGCCGTGGCTTCGGCCAGGTAAATCGAAGTCAGCAGCATGAAGATGTAAGCCTGAATGCACGCCACAAACAGGTGCAGCCCCAGCCCCACCACGGGCAGAGCGAATGGAACCAGCGAGAAGAAGACGAGGGTGATAAGGTCGCTCGCCAGCATGTTCGCGTAAAGACGGACGGTGAGGGAAAGGATGCGGATGAAGTTGGAAAATACCTCGATCGGGAACATCATCCAGGCCATCCACGGCACCGGACCCATGAAGTGCTTCACATAGCGGATGGGCCCTTTGGCGCGAAACCCCTGCCAGTTGTAATAGACAAAGGCGCACAAGGCCAGCCCCAGCGGGACGATAGGATTCGACGTCGGCGTCTCAATCGGCAGCAGCAGTCCGAAGCAGTTGCAGAGCAGGATAAACAGCAGGAAGCAGGTGAGGATGGGCAGGTGCGGATCGTGTCCGTGGCCCATCACCTGGCTCGCCTGGCCTTCCACGAACTCGTGGATGTACTCCATCAAATGCTGCGCGCTGCCCGGCTTTTCCACGCTCAGCGTGAGCCGCACCACCATGAAGAACAGGATCAGAAAGCCAAAAACGATCAGCTCTTCCGTCAGCGTGTTCTCAATGGGCGCGGCGGGATGAAGGATATGGATGTGCAGCGCGGCGAGCAGGGCGTCGACGGGCGCGGCAAACCACTGGTTCAGCAGATGGGTAAGGAACTCGATCCAGGCCAGCATAATCTCGTGGAACGCATCAGCAAAAGCATCGAACCCGTATTAGCCGCGCAGCAGGCGGAGAGCCTCGAGGGAAAGGGCAAGAATCGCCAGTCCCAGCCCAGCCAGCAGTGCGTAAACCGAGCCGTGTAAACACCTAAGGCTAACATAAAGAATCACGGCTGCCATCCCCAGACGCAGGAAAAACATGACCAGGGTGCGCCCCATCGGGCGGACGTGCTGCTGGTTGTCGAGCCGCGCGAATATAGCCAGCCCCAGTCCCCGCCATTCCCAGATTCCGGTGAAGGAAATCGCCGCCCCCGCGACGAACATCAGGCCCGAACGCCAGCCCATCACGAAGGTGAGCACCGCGGCCAGCACCACCGACAGGATCGCCACGTTGCGCAGCGCGCGGTACATCAGGCGGCGGAAGTCGTCGTCGCTGATGGGGGCCTGGGCGTTGGGGAGCGGCTGCGATTCGGAAGGCACGGTCAATTCAGGAGTCCTGCTTCTCATTATTCTGCACTACGCGAAACACCTCCCAGAAGCCGGCGACCGAGCCGAAGATGATGCCCGCGACATAGATCCAGTGCTGGTGCAGCCATTTGTCCAGGCCGGCGCCGATCAGCCAGCCCACAAGCACAGACAGGGGCAGGATCAGGGCGATCTGCAGCAGCTGCTCGGCCCTGACGACCCCATCCACCAGGGGGTTTCGTTTGGGCGGCGGATTTCTGGTCTCGTCCGGCATGTGGGTCCCGTCTCGGTTATACATCGGTTGACGGCCGTATTGCCTTTGAATCCGAAAGCCTCATCGGCGTGGTCCGCAATCCGCCGCACCCTTGGACGCATGCTGCGGGAATACCTGGCCGGAATCGAGGTTCGGAGGCTGCGGCGCGGCTGAACGTCTCGCGCACCACGCCGTCGCGGGTGCTCAATGGCAGGGCGGGCATTCCCCGGACACTTCGCTGCGCCTGTCCCACGCGCTGGGCGCCCATCCGGCGCTCTGGTGAACTCAGTGCCCCTTCGGCTGCCAGGTCGCCGGCTTTGACTCCGAGATCAGGAAGTTACCCTCGTCCGCGGAGACCGGCCACAACTGCAGCCCCTGGCTCTCGGTGAGCCAGGTTTCGAAATAGTAGGTCTTTCCGGCCTCCGCATTCAGCTCCGTCAGCCGCAAGGTGTCCCGAAGCGGCATTGCGAAGGTCTTAAGGTAGGCGCAAACGTGCTTCTCGCCAGGAGCCACGTTCAGGGAGAACCAGGTAAAGCCTCTGTTCGCGCCGGTCCACTCTCCGTCGAATCCGATGTTCACCGTCCCGCAGCTCCAGCAGGCGTCGTTGACGAAGACCACCATAGCCTTTCCGGCAGCCGGATGGATGGGCGGAGCCGCACCCTTTACGATTTTCACGCTCAGCCTTCGATTCTCCGGACCACACGACGCGCGCAGGTTCTGAGCCACGGCGGGAAGGCAGGGAAGCAACAGAAATCCGGCAGCAACCAAAACCAAACCGTTCTTCATCGTTCGATCTCCACGTGGGTAGACGGAGTAACCGCACATTCGGCTTCGGCCTCGCGCCCGTCGTTATACTCGAACCAGACCGATTGCGAGGGGAAACCGCGTGTTCGAGAGCGAATTCGAGCGCAATTTGTATGCGCTGCGGCAGGAAAAACTGAAACAGATCGAAGCGCTGGGCCAGAGCGCGTATCCGAATACTTTTGCGCCGCCCGAGGACCATCCGCTGCGGACAATTCCGGCGATTCGCGCGGGCTACGACGCGAAGAGCGGAGAGGAGCTGGAAGCCGCGCGCGTGCCGGTCGCCGTCGCCGGGCGGATCATGGCGATCCGGCAGCAGGGGAAGGCCGGCTTTGCCACGTTGCAGCAGGAGGGCCAGCGCCTCCAGATCTATGTCCGCAAGGACGCGGTGGGCGACGCGGCATTCGAGCTGTACAAGCTGCTCGACCTGGGCGACCACATCGG
>DAHUYD010000192.1 GCA_027315385.1 Acidobacterium sp. | reverse complement strand
TGCACCTGCCGGTGGGAGCGCCGGGGATGAACGCCAGCCCATATTTCTGCCTCTCCGATCTGGCGAAGCACTGGCCGTCGAACGACCAGTCAGCGCGCCGCGAGGTGATCATGATCACGGACGGCGTGGACAACTACGAGCCGCACTATAACCCGGAAGATCCGTACGTGCTGTCCGCAATTCACGACGCCGTTCGGGCGCACGTGTTGGTGTACTCGATCTACTGGAGGAACACGGGCATGGGGTCAAGCAGCGGTTATGAGACGAACGCGGGGCAGAACCTGCTTGCCGAGGTGACGCAGGCCACGGGCGGCTATTCCTACTGGATCGGCTACGGCAATCCTGTTTCGCTCAGGCCTTACTTCGACGAGTTCAACAAGCGACTGGAAAACCAGTATGAGCTGGGTTTTCTGGCGCCGCTGCGCGGGAAGTCGCAGGTCGAATCGCTGGAGGTGAAAATTACTGCGCGTAACGTGAAGACCACGGCTCCCCAGAAGACGTATGTGGTTCCGGCTGCTGGAGGTCGGGAATAAGCAGGAGTCAGGGATCGATTGCCGACGACTCCGCACGTCTGTCTGCCGGAAGGGGCGGAGAATGCGGATGCGCCTGGAGATCAGCGACCCGCGACCATCTGGCCGGCGGGCAGGTGATGCTCGACGTCATCCGATTCGGTGCCGTCGTTGAGGCCACCGTACCGGCGCTCGCGCCGCTGATAGTCCTCGATGGCCTCGAGCATGTGGATACCGCGAAAGTCCGGCCAGAGCCGGTCGGTGACGAAGATCTCGGTATAGGCGATTTGCCAGAGCAGGAAGTTGGAGACGCGCATTTCGCCTGAGGTGCGGATCAGCAAATCGGGATCGGGCATGTGCGCGGTATAGAGGTGGCGGTGGATTTCCGCCTCATCGATCTGGTCGAGGCGCAGGCCCTTGCGCTGGACTTCGAGGGTCAGGGCGCGGAAGGCATCCACGAGCTCGGAACGCGCGCCATAATTCAGCGCCAGAGTGAGCGTAGTTCCGGTGTTGTGGCGGGTCGCATCGGCGGCCCAGCGCATGCGCTCGCAAACTTCCTCGGGAAGATCGCCCGTCCGGCCGATGTAGCGAATACGCACATTGTTGTCGTTCATGCGCTTCACGTTGTTCGTCAGGTAGGTCCTGAGCAGGCGCATGAGGAAGTTGACTTCGGTGCGGGGCCGGCGAAGATTGTTTTCGAGCGAAAAGGCGTACAGCGTAAGCCACGGCAAGCCGATGCGGGACGCGGTTTCGACGACGTACTGCACCGCCTCGGCGCCCTGCTGATGGCCGAGGAAGCGCTTGAGGCTCCGCCGCCCCGCCCAGCGGCCGTTCCCGTCCATGATGATAGCCACGTGCTGCGGAAGCCGCTCCGGATCGAGACGGCGATAGACCGCAGCTTCATCCGCGGGCAGCTCGTGAACTCGGCTGGAATTCAGTGACAATGCTTCCTTTCGGAGCGCCCCGGACCGAACGATGAAGAGGGCTCTGCGATCCTCGATGCAACGTGCCGCGCCGATTCCCGGGCACCCTCGCCGGAGAACGGGAAAAACACTTTCCCAGCCCGATTATACAAGCCTGCCAAACGGCGCCTGGCGGGGACTATGCGTCGTGTACGGAAAGCAATCTCCCCTTCACCCGAACTACGCGGGACGGCGCCGCACGCAGGCCAGCTCGCGCACCTGATTGAGGAACATCGAGCGCTGGAAGGCATCCAGGCGGCCGGCCAGCGAGGCAATCTCTGCCAGAAAGGGGTCGGCCAGCACGGCCGCTGTTTCGCGGGCGCGGCGGCTCTGCCCATCCCGCAGCAGATCGCAGACGCCGACCTCGAGGGCTGCGGCCAGCCGCTCCATGGAGGAGAGGGTGGGTACCGCCTTGGCGTTCTCGATTTTCGAAATGTACGTGCGGGGTACCTGCATGCGTCCGGCGAGCTGGCGCTGGCTGAGGTTGCGCTCGCGGCGAGTTTCCCTAACGGCACGAGCCACGTCGATGCCGTCGTGCTGCTCGGCCGCTTGCGACTCGGGAGTCACCAGCTGAGGAGACGGCGGCTCAGGCTCATCTGTTTCGAGGGGTTTGTGGCAACGCCTGCACAGTGAATTCGACGTGCGGAATTGCACCAGATTACAGTGGTCGCAACGCAGTACCTCGCGGGCCTCGACGGTTGCTAAGGTAGTTGCCATAAGTTGTGCGGAACGCCAGAGCGCGGGTTCCGGGGATTGCGCCAGCGCCGCCATGGTAACCGCGCTGCCTCAACCCTGCGAATACATTTGCAGGGAGGTATTCTCTTTGTCAAGTAAAAATCGCGAGACTTCCGGACAATTCCGGAAGAATGCCAGGAAAAACCGAAAAGGAGCAGCAGACCGAAATGACCTCGTCCGATTTCTCCCGCGAACGCGCTTGGATGCTTTTGAACGAGCACACGCAGTCGCCCAGCCTGATCAAGCATGCGCTCGCGGTTGAGAGCTGCGTGCGGTCTTACGCCGGGCAGGAGGCCGACACGCGCGGATTAACCGTGCAGGAGCGGGATGCGCTGCTGGAACTGTATTCGATGACCGCCCTGCTGCACGACTTCGACTACGAAAAGCATCCGTCGATGGAGGAGCACCCGTTCGTCGGCGTCAAGATTCTCGAAGAGCAGGGTTGGCCGGAGGAGATCCGCACCGCGATCCTGGGGCACGCGGAATATTCGGGCGTGCCGCGGCAGACGCATTTAGCGAAAGCGCTGTTTGCCTGCGACGAGCTGGCGGGCTTCCTGACGGCGTGCTCCCTGGTGAAGCCGACGAAGTCCATCCATGACGTGGAAGTAGCCGGCGTAAAGAAGAAGATGAAGGACAAAGCCTTCGCGAGGGGAGTGAATCGCGATGACATTACGAAGGGTGCGGAGGAGCTGGGCGTGCCGCTGGATGAGCACATCGCGTTCTGCATTGCCGCGATGCGGCGGAATGCGGAGGCGCTGGGATTGCAGGGAACCACCGGATAAGCGGAAGGGCGCGGATAAGCAGAAGGGCACGGAGGTGCTGCCGCATGCGGCACAAAACTTTTTCGACGCAGGTGCTCAGGAGCCCGAAGCCGGGCCGCTGGAACTATGTCATCTGGCCTGAATCGGCGGCATTCTTCGGGACTCGCGGGCTGGTGAAGGTGAAAGCGACGGTCGATGGGTTGGCTTTCGAGATCTCCTTCTTGGCATTGGGAGACGGCAACCATAAGCTGCCGATTCGGGGAGAAATCCTGCCGGCGATCGGGAAAAACCCTGGGGACACCGTCACGGTCACGCTCCTGGAACGGCTCCCGCCTGTTCGTTCGCGAAAGACCCGCAGGTAGACGGAGAGGCGCGCATTTCATTTCTTTCCCCCTTGACACCGCGCCGGCGGGAAAGATGCGGAGACCCGCTCCTGAGCAAAAAAAGGGGGCGCGGTCTGCGCCCCCTGTAGTTGCTCCTGTGTTTTCGCGGCTCAGTGCTTTTTTGCTGGACGCTTTCTCCGTACCGGAGCCTTCTCGCTGAGCAGCGTTCCCGCATCGGCGGCGTTGAAGGGATACAGTTTCACCGATTTCTGGCCGGTATTGTTCAGGGTGATATCGACGCGACGGTTTTGCGCCAGGTAGACCCTGGTCACGTTCCGATCCATCTTCGCCTTTTGGGCGTCGGTTAGGTCGGGACTCTCATCCACCAGGCTCTTCACCTGTTCGCGCGAGAGCTGCTCTGCCTTGCCCACGGCCTGTGTATCGATCGCCGACTCGGGAATGCCCTGCTCCACCAGGTATTGCTTGACGATATCCACGCGGCGTTCGGTCAGCGCTTTGTTGTAGGCGGCGCTGCCACGAACGTCAGCGTGGCCGGTGAGAGTGATGGTGGCGTTTGGCTTGATGGTCAGATAGCTCTTGAAATCCGTCGCCAGGGTGCTGAGAGTCTGGCGCTGGCTTTCAATCAGACCACGATCCGGATGCGCCGGCGGCGGCTCATTGGTCGGGAAGAAGACGCTGTGCAGAGCCAGGCGCTTCTCCAGACGGACCTGCTCAGGAGACGGCGCCGGGGGCTGCGGAGGCGGTGGCGGAGCCTGCACAGTGACGGTGGTCGTCGACGAAGCGGTCTGCCCCTTGTCGTCCTGCACATTGCAGGTCACGGTGATGTTTCCGGATGGCGCACCACTCGTCGACAAAGTAGCCGAATTGCTGGTTCCGCTGATGGATCCCGCCGATGCCGAGTAGTTGTAATTCAGCGGCCGGTTCTGCGGGCTCACACCCGTCGCGGTGATGGTTGCGGTTCCATTGGGCTGCACTACGGCCGGGTTCGCCGTGCAACTCACCGTCGGGGGCTCGAACTGCTTCACCGTGAAGTGCGCCGAGGCGTCAGCCGACTGCCCTGGCTTCGGTCCCTGGCTCACGTGCCCGGTGACCGTGTAATCGCCAGGCTGTAGGTTCGTGGTGCCGATGGTCGTGGTGGAGTTGGTTCCGCTCGCAGACACATCCCGGCCACTCCAGCTGTAGGTCGTCGTCTTTTTCGGATTCAGATTCGTCGGAGTGCAGGCGATTGTCACCTGCTCGCCTGGAAACACCGCATCAGGATTCGCCGCGCAGCTATAGGCCACCGGCGGCGGCGGCACCAGGCTCCCGAAGTGCATCACCAGCCCCGTGCTCAGCCGTGCAGCGTCCACGTTCGCGCGGCCGCCCACGCTCGGTGCCGGCCCGTAATCCGCGTGGAAATACTGGTAATCCACCTGGAACAGCCGCAACGCAAAGCGGTGATTCATGAACGGGAGTTCGTAATCAAGGCCTCCGCCGACGGTCAGCGCCGGTCCCCACTTGTAGGCGTGGTCGACGAAACCCGGGTCGTTCGGTCCACCCAGACGAACCCCACCCGCCAATGCATGCGCAAAGGGCGTCATCCCCTCCATGGGATAACGGAAGATCAGGCCCAGTCCAAAATCCTGCGCCCCGTCATTGTTTCCGCTCGGATGGTCGGCAAACTCGAATTGTCCGCCCACGTAACGATTGAAGTAGTAGGCGAAGCTGCCAATGGCCCCAGCGTTGATGGCGGAATACGAGAGCGGGAAAGTCCCTCCGCCAGCCATCGGCGTATCCACGGTTCCATGCGGCGCCAGATAGGAATACCCCAGAAAGACGTCCATGCGTGACGTGGATGAATCTGTTTTCGCGGTGGAAGCCGCCGAAGAAGAAGATTGGCCCAGAACGGCGGATGCGCAAAAGCCCAGGCCCAGGACGCATCCTGCGACCATAAGCCTGTGCAACCGGCCCGTCGGATGAGAGTTCATATGTCTTTCCTCCGTAATACTCAGGGTTCCAGATGAAACAGATCGATGAACTTCAGGATACTACTGTGATTGTGAATCCCTTATCGGCTTTGAAGTAATTAGCCGGAATATCCGAGTGGATCTCGGACCCGGAACCCGCCTCCCCCCAAAGCAGGCGCGCAGAAGGATTCCGGCTCTGGCTTGTGCCTTGCTGTCTGTGCCTTGCTGTCCTTGCGTCCTGGCCCATGCTCAGCTACAGTCAACGCGGTGCTTACGCTCGCAACGCTGAACGATGTCTTTTTCGCGCTGGCTAATAGCGGCCGCGACCGCGCCATGCTGCATCAGGATTCGGCGGGAGCGTGGCAGCCCATCTCGTCCGCGCAGGTCTACCAGCGGGTCAGGGCGGTAGCCGCTGCCCTGCGGGCATGGGGCATCGGAAAAGGCGACCGCGTCGCCATTCTGGCCGAGAATCGGTGGGAGTGGGCGGTGGCGGACTTTGCCTGCCTCGCCCTGGGCGTGGTGGATGTGCCGATTTATCCCACGCTGCTGGCCGAACAGATCGCTCCGCTGCTGGCCGACTCCGGCTCGTGCGCAATCTTCGTCTCGACCCGCGGGCAGTACGACAAGATTGCCGGTGTGCGGGCGAAGACTGCACTGGAACACATCGTCCTGATGGACGAGGCGAGCCTTCCCGACGCGACGGCATTCTCATCGCTGGTTGCCGGAGCGGACGGCAGGGGGACCGAGCGCGATGCGGGATTAGACGCCGAAGCGCGGGCAGTGCGGCCCGACGATCTGGCCACGCTGATCTACACTTCGGGCACGACAGGCGATCCCAAGGGGGTGCGACTCACGCACGGCAACATCGCCAGCAACGTGAATTACTCCACAGCGGAGTTTGGATTCGTTCCGACGGATTCCTGCATCTCGTTTCTCCCGCTCTCGCACATCACCGCCCGGCATCTTGACTACGCTCTCTACGCACAGAACGTGACCGTCGCGTACTGCCCCGCGTTCGACAAGCTCGCGCAGACGATGCAGGCGATCCGCCCCACCGTTTTCGTCGCCGTGCCGCGCGTTTATGAAAAGGTACGGCAGGTGGCGGAGCAGACGGCGGCGGCCTCCAGGCTGAAGCAAAAGCTGTTTGCGCGAGCCATCGCAGCCGGCAGGCCGCACGCGGAGGCGGTCGCCGCGGGAAAGACGCCCACCGCCCTCGCCTGGAAGCTGGCCGACCGCATCGTCTATCAGAAGGTTCGCGCGGGATTCGGCGGACGAGTGCGGTATTTTCTGGCTGGAGGAGCCCCGCTGGGACTGGATACAGCGCGGTGGTTCGCGGGTGTGGGCATTCGCATCCTCGAAGGATATGGACTGACGGAAACGTCCCCCGTCCTGGCCATCAATACGCCGGCGGCGAACCGGATGGGGTCGGTGGGGCGCGGGCTGCCCAATGTGGAGTTTCGCTTTGCGGAAGACGGCGAGTTGCTGGTCCGCGGGCCCAACGTGTTTTCCGGTTATTGGAAGCACGAAGGGGCGCCAGGCACACCGGAGATCCCGTTCGACGCGGAGGGCTGGTTCCGCACGGGGGACATCGGTCATATCGACGCCGACGGATTCCTCTACATTACTGATCGCAAGAAAGAGCTGCTGAAGACCTCGGGGGGCAAGCTGATTGCACCGCAGCCGATTGAGAACAAGCTGAAGGCCAGCTATCTGGTCGCGCACGCGGCACTGGTGGGGGACCGGCACAAATTCGCCTCGGCGCTGATTGTTCCGAATTTTGCCGCGCTGGAGCCGTGGGCGCGCGAGCGCGGGATTTCTGCGGTTTCGCGGCATGAGCTGGCGGAGCATCCGCAGGTGCGCTCGGAATTTCAGGTGCTGGTGGAACAGGTGAACGCGACGCTGGCCAACTTCGAAACCATCAAGCGGTTTCGGCTGGTCCCGGAGGAGTGGTCGATCGAGTCGGGCGAGCTGACGCCCAGCCTGAAGCTGCGGCGGAGGGTCATCCATCAGAAATACGCGGCGGAAATCGCGGAATTCTACTCCGACGAGGCGACGGCGGGCCGCTAGTGGCGCCCCCGTAGAATGGAGTTACCGCATCAGGAGGCTCCTTTGCCCGAAATTCCTCCCTTCCCGCTGACGCTTGACGGCTCCAGCCTGCTGCATCAGATGTTCCGCTTCGATTGGCCGGCGTGGCGGCGGCTGGACAGCTCCGCGCGCAGCCGCGCTATTCAGGAATTCGCCGGATTGCTGTCTCCCATGGAGAAGGGCACGGCGCCGGAATCCGCAACCTCGCCGGACGGGGTCCGTCCGAACCAGAGCGCGCTGTTTGCCCAGCTCGGGCACAAAGGTGACCTGATGCTGATCCACTTTCGCGACACGATCGAGCAACTCGCGCAGGTGGAGCGCGACCTGGCACGTACGGAATTCGGCGGCTTTCTGCAGCCCATGCATTCCTATCTGTCGATTGTCGAGCTGGGGCTGTACGAGTCCTCGTCGAAGACCTATCCGCTGCTGATGGGCGAGGGCATGGAACCGTTCAGCGAAGAGTGGGACCGCCGTATCCGGGAGGTCATGGATCGCTCGGCGAAAGCGATGGCGGTGCGCCTCTATCCGGCCATCCCGGAGACGAAGTATCTGTGCTTTTATCCTATGGATAAGCGGCGCGGCGAGCAGGTCAACTGGTACACGAAGTCCATGACCGAGCGCGCCCGCATGATGCAGGATCACGGCTTGATCGGACGCCGCTTTGCCGGGACGGTAAAGCAGATCATCTCCGGCTCCATCGGCCTGGACGACTGGGAGTGGGGCGTCGACCTCTTCGCCGACAATCCCGGCGTCTTCAAGCAGCTCATTTACGAGATGCGCTTCGACGAAGCCAGCGCGCTTTACGGTCTCTTCGGCGCGTTCTACGTGGGGGTGCGGTTGCGCGCGGCGGACCTGGGCTCATGGCTTGCCATCGACGGAACCGGCGACGGAGCCTGGAACCGGTGAAAGTCTTCGTGACCGGCGCTACGGGGTTTGTGGGCTCGCACGTGGCCCGTGAGGCTGCCGCGCGCGGTGCCGAGCTGCGCCTGCTGGTGCGCCGCACCAGCAATCTCGCCAATCTGGAAGGTCTCAACGCCGGCACCGTCACCGGTGACCTGCTCGCTCCCGAGTCGCTGCGCACCAGTTTGCGCGGCTGCGATGCGGTCCTGCACGTGGCCGCCGATTACCGCCTGTGGGTACGCGATCCCGACGCGATGTACCGGTCCAATGTGGAAGGCACGCGGGCACTGCTTCGGATTGCGCGAGAAGAGGGCGTGCCGCGGTTCGTCTACACGTCGAGCGTGGCGACGATGGGCTTTAAAAGCGATGGTTCGATCGTGGATGAGGCGACGCCGGTCCGGCTGAGCGACATGGTGGGCCACTACAAGCGGTCGAAGTTCATGGCCGAGCAGGTGGCGATTGAGGCCGCGCACGCAGGCCAGTCCGTGCTGATCCTGAATCCGACGACGCCGATCGGGTCCCGTGACGTCAAGCCGACGCCAACAGGACGCATCGTCGTCGATTTTCTCAACCGCAGGTTCCCTGCTTACGTGGACACCGGACTGAATCTGGTGGATGCGCGCGAGGTCGCGCGCACGCACGTCGACGCCCTCAAGCCATCGCTGGGAAGGCCGGGAGAGCGCTACATCCTGGGCGGTGAAAATCTCACGTTGAAGCAGATTCTGGACAAGATGTCTGCGATTACGGGGCTCCCGTCGCCGAGCGCGAAAATTCCATTTGCTGTCGCAGCCGGATACGCATTCTTTGAAGAACTGATCACAGGCCGGATCCTGGGCAAAGAGCCGCGCGCAACGCTCGAAGAAGTGCGCATGGGACGGAAGAAGATGTTCGCGTCGTCCGCGAAAGCGGAGCGGGAACTGGGCTTCCGGCAGGTTCCAGTGTATGAAGCGCTGCGCGCGGCGATCGACTGGTTTTGCGCGCATGGCTATGCGGCGGCTGCGCCGCGCGTTACGGTAGCCTGATGACGGACCCCGGGGGCCGGATCGGCATTGTGGCTGCCCTGCCGAGCGAACTGGCGCGGCTGGTGCGCGGCTGGGAGAAGCGCGGGAACCTGTGGTTCGGCCGTGCCGGCTCGCGCGAAGTTGTCGCCGCCTGCGCCGGAATGGGCGCCGCCGCTGCCGTCCGCGCCGCCCAGAGCATCGTCGCAGCGGGAGATCTCGAGGACATCATCTCCATCGGATATGCCGGCTCTCTTTCCTGCGGGCTGCGGCCACCGCAGGCGTGCGCGATTCGCGAGGTCATCGACGCTGGAACCGGCGAACGATATTCCGCAAATCCCGAGGGCCAGCGGCTGATCACGCTGGACCATGTGGCCGGCCCTGAAGACAAGCGCCGACTCGCGGAGCAGCACAAAGCGGTTTTGGTCGACATGGAAGCCGCAGCCGTAGCGCGCTTTGCCCGGGAACATGGGCTGCGCTTTCTGTGCTTCAAGGCGGTTTCAGACGGGCCCAACGATAAGCTGCCGGATTTCAACCGCTTTACCGGTTCGGACGGCCAACTACGGCTTCCCGCGCTGACGGCCTGGGCGGCCCTGCATCCCGAATATTGGCGAATCTTTTGGCGATTGGGCCAAAACAGCCGGCGAGCGGCCGCCGAACTCGCGATTTTAGTCTCGCGTTTCCTGGGCCGTTCGCAGTAGATTAGACCTTCGGAGAATTCATGGCCACGGCAACCAGCGAACTTCAGGAACAGGTCTTCGATCCCGCACCCACCACGATGCGGGCGGCGGTTTATCGCGGCATCAACGACGTACGCGTCGAGACCGTCCCGGTGCCGGAAATCGGCGCGGGCGAGGTGCTGATTCGCGTGGCCTGCTGCGGCGTCTGCGGCACGGATCTCAAGAAAATCCATACCGGCTCTCACTCGGCGCCTCGCATTTTCGGCCATGAGATCGCCGGCACCATTGCCGCGGTGGGCGAGGGCGTGCGCGGATTCCGGGTGGGCGACCGGGTAATCACCTACCACCATGCGCCGTGCGGCCAATGTTACTACTGCCGGAAAAAGACCTTTGCCCAGTGCGAACTCTACAAGCGGGTCGGCTGCACCGCGGGCTTCGAGCCCTCCGGCGGCGGGTTCGCCGAGTACATCCGGGTGATGGACTGGATTGTCAGGCAGGCGCTGATTAAGATTCCGAATGGCATTCCCTTCGAGCAGGCCGCTTTCGTGGAGCCAGTGAATACGGTTCTCAAAGGGGTCCGCCGCCTGGACCTCGCAGCGGACGAGACGGTTCTGGTGATCGGGCAGGGACCGATCGGCATTCTGCTGGCGACATTGTCCGCCCGCAGCGGAGCGAAGGTGCTCACCTCGGATCTATATCCCGAGCGGCACGCCATCGCGGCCACCTATGGTCTCCGCCATCCGATTGACGCCGGCAAAGAAGACGTCGTCGCCGCGGCGAAAGCGGCCAGCGATGGCCGCGGGGCCGACGCGGTCATCCTCGCGGTGGGCGGCAGCGGGCTGGTCCGCACCGCCATCGACGCGGCTCGCCCAGGCGGACGGGTCCTCTTCTTCGCGCAGACTCAGCACACGGAAACCCCCTTCGATCCCGCGGTAGTATGCATGGACGAGAAGACCCTGCTGGGGTCCTACAGCTCCTCGTTCGAGATCGAGCCGGAGGTGGAGAAGCTGGTTTTCGGCGGCTACCGCAGCGGATTCGACCTCACCCGGCTCATTTCCCACCGCTTCCCGCTGGAAGAGGCGGTGGACGCCATTCAAGTGGCTTCGACGCCATCTGCCGCCAGCATGAAGATCTTCGTACAGGCGTAAGTACCACTATTCTGAGAAAATGAATGTGATGGCAGCGCAGATGACAGCCGCCGTGCTGCACGGCCGCGAGGATTTGCGGATCGAGCAGGTCCCCATGCCCAGGGCGGGCAAGGGTGAAATCGTGGTTCGCGTTCATGCGGCGCTGACCTGCGGTACTGATCTCAAGGTATACCGGCGCGGGTATCACGCGCGGATGCTCAAGCCTCCCATCCCCTTCGGGCACGAGCTGGCCGGAACCGTCCATCAGGTGGGACGCGGTGTGGCCGCCTTCCAGGAAGGCGATCGGGTTGTTGCGTTGAATTCAGCCCCCTGCGGCACTTGTTACTACTGCCTCCACGATCAGGAAAACCTCTGCGACAACCTGCTGTTCAACAACGGCGCATATGCCCAGTATCTGCTGATTCCGGCGCGCATCGTGGAGAGAAATACTCTGCTGATCCCCAAGGGAATTCCGTTCGAGCATGCGGCGCTCACCGAGGCCCTGGCCTGCGTGGTCCGGGGGCTGGATGAGTCGCAGCCGCGGTCCGGGGACACGATTGCGGTAATCGGCGCGGGCCCGATCGGTTTGATGTTCATGCGCGTCTCCCAGCTTGCCGGCCTGAAAGTAATCGCGGTGGTGAAGCGCGACGAGCAGGTAACCGCCGCACGCCAGTTCGGCGCGTCAAAGGTGGTTCAGCTCAGCGATGTGGACGATCCCATTGCCGCAGTGCGCGCCCTCACGCCCGCCCGCCGCGGCGTGGACATTGCTGTGGAGGCCGTGGCCACGCCCCTGGCCTGGCAATGGGCCGTGGACATGGTGCGCAAGGGCGGCACGGTGAACTTCTTTGGCGGGTGCGCGGAAGGCACAAAGGTGGAACTCGACACCAACCGTCTGCACTACAACAACATCACCCTGCGTTCCAGCTTCCACCATACGCCCGCGGCAGCGCGCAAGGCTTTCGACCTGATTGTGAGCGGGCGGTTCCCGTGCAAGGACACGATCACGAGCCGGGCGCCTCTGGCTGAGCTGGAACGGGTCTTCCGCCGCCTGATGAACCGCGCCGGCGAAATCAAGACGGCTATCATTCCTTAAGAATTCCGGCGATGATGGTCGAACCCGAACAGCACGAGCTGATCGAACGCGGCTGGCGAGCCCTGCCCGCCGGCTACCGCATTCCCCCGCAGACGCCCACGCTGAACGAAGCACGCGCCTGGTGCCGGCGGCTGGCGGAATCGCATTATGAAAATTTCCACGTCGCCACATGGTTTCTCCCGAAGCGCCTGCGCCCGCACTTCCACGCGATCTATGCCTACTGCCGTGTTTCGGACGATCTGGGCGACGAGGTCGGCGACCCTGCGGCGGCGCTGGCTTTGCTGGGCCTCTGGGGTCAGGAGCTGGACGCCTGTTACAGGGGCGAGGCCCGGCATCCGGTGTTTGTGGCGCTGGCGGAGACTGTGCGAGCCTGTGATATTCCCAAAGAGCCGTTTGCGGATTTGCTGGTCGCCTTCCGCCAGGACCAGACGGTCGCGCGGTTCGCGACCATGGCGGACGTCCTGGGATATTGTCATTATTCGGCGAACCCCGTGGGCCGCATCGTGCTGTACGCTTGCGGATACCGGGACGACGAGCGGTTTGCGCTCTCCGATGAGACCTGCTCCGCGCTGCAGCTTGCGAATTTCTGGCAGGACGTGCGGCTCGATTACCGGAAAGGCCGCATCTATCTGCCGCTCGACGACATGGAGCGTTTCGGCGTGAGCGAAGCCGACATCGCGCAGGGCCGGTGTACGCCGCAGTTCCGGGAACTGATGCGCCGGCAAGTGGATTACGCGCGCCGCATGTTCCAGCGCGGGCTGCCGCTGATCGGTAAAGTGGATCGTGATCTCGCCATGGATCTCGGCCTTTTCTCGCGCGGGGGGCTGGAGATTCTGCGGGCGGTGGAACGTCGCAATTACGACGTACTGAGCGCCCGGCCGGCCATCTCGAAGCCTCGCAAGGCGGCCTTGCTGCTGCGTGCGCTCGCGGGGCGGGTGTTTCCGGAGCACGCCGCTTGAACCAGTCCGGGTCCGACCTGTCCGCCGCCTACCGCGCCTGCACCCTGATCGCCCGCCGCGAAGCAAAAAACTTCTATTACGCCTTCCTTGCCCTGCCCAAAGCGAAGCGCGATGCCATCTGCGCGGTCTACGCGTTCATGCGCCATGCCGACGATTTATCCGACGACGAAACCCGGAGCCGGCAGCAGCGCCGCGCTGACCTGGAAGCGTGGCTAAAATCCTGGCATAGCGCCGCAGCCGGTCAGGCGACGACGAATCTGGTATTTCAGGCGTTGTCCGACGCGCGGCGCCGCTTCAACATCCCGCCGGAGCTGCTGGATCATCTGGTGCAGGGCACCGCCATGGACCTGCATGTGCCGGCCGGCGGGGCATACGACACGTACGCCACCTTCGACGATCTGCGCCAGTACTGCTACTACGTCGCGTCAGTGGTTGGACTCGTGTGCATCCGCATCTTCGGCTATTCCGATCCGGGAGCTGAGCATCTCGCGGAAGAGACGGGGCTGGCATTCCAGCTGACCAACATTCTGCGGGACGTGCGGGAGGATGCCGCGCGTGGCCGGATTTATCTGCCGCTGGACGAGATGCAGCGGCACGGGGTGCGCGCCGAGGAACTGGCAGGGATTCGCACCGGCAGCCAGATTACGCCTGGCCAGCGCGCCCTGCTTGCATCCATCGCGCAGCGCGCACAGAGTTTTTACGAGTCCGGCCGCGAGCTTCTGCCTCTCATCGCCGCCGATG
Source organism: Acidobacterium sp. (assembly GCA_027315385.1). Taxonomy (GTDB): domain Bacteria; phylum Acidobacteriota; class Terriglobia; order Terriglobales; family Acidobacteriaceae; genus Palsa-343. The sequence goes on along the minus strand of DAHUYD010000192.1, from coordinate 6,891 downwards.
CGCGGCCAGCCCTGTGGGTTCTGGTGGAGATATACCGCGATCTGCTGCGCCGCATCGAGCGGCGGAATTACGACGTCTTTAGCGAGCGCGTGAGGGTTCCGGTTTCTGTGCGGATAGCCATCCTGCTGCGCGGCCTGCTCCAGGTTCTGCGCCACCGGCTGCGGGGGCGAGCCCGACGATGACCGGCGCCGGCCAGACCATTACCGTAGTCGGGGGCGGCCTCGCGGGCATTGCCGCGGCCTGCGCCCTGGCCGATGCAGGCTCCCGCGTGCAGCTGCTGGAGCGGCGCCCTTATCTGGGCGGCCGCGCATCGTCGTACGAACATCCCGGCACCTCCGAGGTGATCGACAACTGTCAGCACGTGCTGATCGGGCGCTGCACCAGCCTGATCGATCTCTACCGCCGCCTGGGCGTGCTGGGCGCGATCCGCTGGTATGACCGCTTCACCTTTCTGGCGCCCGGCGTGCGCCCGACGATCCTTGAGACCGGCCGGTTGCCCGCGCCGTTCCATGCGGCGCCAGCATTTCTGCGCGCGCCGGCCTTTTCGCTGAGGGACAAGCTCGCCATTGGGCGCGGCCTCTCCCATTTCCTTCGCGCGCTGCCGCCTGACACGGAGGAAGACTTCGCCCACTGGCTGCAACGCCATCGCCAGACGCAGGGGGCGATCGAGCGATTTTGGCGGCCGGTTTTGGTGAGCGCGCTGAATGAAGACCTGGAACGCATCTCCGTTCACTACGCGGCCAAGGTCTTTCGCGAATCGTTCCTGCTCTCTGGCGAATCCGGCCGCATGGGCATTCCTTCCATCCCGCTCAGCGAGCTGTACAACCGCGCCATCGGCTATCTGGAGGCGCGGGGCGGCCAGGTTTGTCTGCGTACCAGCGTCGAGAGCCTGCGCCCGACGCCAACAGGCTGGCGCGCCGTGGCCGGAGGACGAGCGCTTGAGTCTGACGCCGTGGTGCTCGCCCTGCCCTTTGAAGCCATGGCCGCGCTGCTGCCCGCCCTGCCGCATAATGCCGGCGCAGAGGAGCTCGGTGCGCATTTGGCCGAATTCGAGCACTCTCCGATTACCGGGATTCATCTGTGGCTGGATCGCGAGGCGACGGATCTCGACCACGCTGTCCTGCTCGACACGACCATCCAGTGGATGTTCAACAAATCGCGTCTGCAACCTGGGCGCCGCGGCAGCGAAGCGAGTTACCTGGAGCTGGTGGTGAGCGCGTCCCGGTCGCTGGTCACGATGAGCCGTCAGCAGATTATCGATCTTGCGCTGAGAGAGCTGGCGCTGTTCTTTCCGGGGGTAGCATCGGCGAAGCTGATCAAAGCCGCAGTGGTGAAGGAGGTACGCGCCACCTACTCCATTCGGCCCGGGCTGGATCGGCTGCGGCCCCGTGCCGCGAGCCCGTGGCCAGGCATTTTTCTGGCTGGCGACTGGACGGCCAGCGGCTGGCCGTCCACCATGGAGGGGGCGGCGCGCACTGGATATCTGGCCGCCGAAGCTGTCTCAAGAGCCCTGGGCCATGCACGCTCATTTCTGGCCCCGGAGCTGCCGGCAGCGGGACTGATGCGTTGGATTCGGAGTTAAGCTACTTGTTATCAAAGCCTTCCCTGTTTACCCGGGGGACCGGCCCGCGTGGCGCTGCCGGGGGTTGCCCGCAGCTTCGTCCACTACCTGAAAATTTTGGTACACCCCTCGGCCAAAATTTGCGATGATGTTGTCGCCAGCTCCAGATGAAGGAAACCTGAACGATTGTTCAGTGTTCTAACCATCAGGAGTCTGGGCCATGGGGATTCTGAACATGCACGAACTGCTGGCACACATTTCCGGATGGAGCAGCTATGCCCTGGCCGTCATCATTATGGGCGGTGTCGCGCTGCTGGTCTGCGCCGCTGTGGGCTGCTGCACTTCCTGCGAAGAAAAAGACGAGCTCTTTCACCGCGAAGTGTACTAAGTCGCTGCTTCGTTGAACAGCTTCCTTTGACTGCGGATTGCCGCCGGGTCTGCTTGGCGTGCGCTTTTTCGTCGGTTGCGCTGTGGTACCCTGGATTGGGTAGTGAGCTCGTAGCTCAGTTGGTAGAGCAACGCCCTTTTAAGGCGTGGGTCCTGGGTTCGAATCCCAGCGGGCTCACCAAGAAAATAAAGAAATTACATGAACAAGACTTGGTGAGGGTTGAGGTCACTGCGATACACAAGTGATACATGGGCGTAACAGGCCGCTAGGCTAGGCACCGTCGTTAAGAGCAGTGTCGCCATCAGTTGCAGAGAAGCGCAGGACAGCGCACAAGAGTCCAAGAAGCTTGACAGCAGGACAAGCTCTGCCACCAAGCAGTGGATTACGAGTCCGGTCCCATCTCTGTAAGCCGTTGATAATTAAGCCATAACGCTCCGTAATTGAGCGTAGGCCTAAATTCTTTATCTACCGCAATTTAGCACAAGGTTCCGTAAAATTCCGGTGTTGATGAATGTACCGCTACTGTACCGCAGCGGAACCTTCTGCCGCACTTGCCTGATCGATGCTGTAGCCAATCGAGTTGTAACCCTTCAGTCTGCGTTCGTACATTCTCGCCAGCATCAGGACGCCGTCATCCACGTAGTCGTAAACCTGGACAACTCGCTTATTGTCGTGGAGGCGGTGCAGGCGCCCAGCGTACTGCTGCAGCGTTCCCTTCCATGAAATCGGCATGGCAAGGAATAGTGTATCCAAGCGCGCATCGTCGAATCCCTCGCCGATATAGCTCCCGGTCGCCAGAATGAGCCGCGATTCATTCTCAGGCACGGCCGAAATCGCTTCCGCGGTCTCTCGGCGTTGCTTTGTTCCCATTCCGCCCTTTAAAACGAACACGTGCTTGGCGGCGGAGCTCAACCTCGTCGCGAAATAGGATAAGTGCTCCGTCCTACCAGTCAGGAGAAGCGGCGAACGTCCCAAACTAAGCGCGAGTGCAATATCGCTGGCGATCATTTCGTTCCTCGACGTATCGGTGGACAGCGCACCGTAAACATCCTGGATCGTCACCTCATCGAGATCCGGTGGCATCCGAAAATCTGTGTGGCGAGGAATGACCCTGTGTTCGAATGGATTCGTTTCTGCCATTGTCTTGGCGCTCAGGTTGAATCGCACCGGGCCGCACTGCATGTAAATGATGGGATGGTGTCCATCTTTTCGGGTTGGCGTCGCGGTGAGACCAACCACATATTTGCCTTTCACTTCTCTCATCACCTGCTCGAAGGTGAAGGCGGAGATGTGATGGCACTCATCCACGATGACCTGGCCGTATTCCGCGACAAAATCTTTTACAGCTTCTTTTTGATACAGGCTCTGAATGACCGCAACATCGACGCAGCCGCTACGATGTGCTTTTCCGCCGCCAATCTGACCGATTGAGGCTACGGGCAAATTAAGGAACATGGCCAGCCGCTCCCGCCATTGGTCAAGTAACTGTTGCCGATGAACGAGGACCAACGAGTTGACCTTGCGCTTCGCGATCAACCATGCGGCCACGGCCGTCTTCCCGAAAGCTGTCGGAGCGCACAGGATCCCTTCATCATGCTCGCTAACCTCCCCAACAGCCTCTTCCTGGACAGACCGAAGTTGGCCATCGAATTCCACTTCAATTGGGTTCCCGGCAAAGCGCTCGTCTCGAATTTCAGGCAGAATGTGATGTGCACGCAAAAGCGCCAATACATCCGACAGACACCCGCGCGGCACAGCAATGTGCTTGGGGAAATCCTGACCACATGCGATGACGCGCGGCTTGGCGTATGTGGGAAGCCGCATCGCCTGCGCTTTATAGAACTCTGGATTTTGAAATGCTGCTACTCGAAGCAGGCGATTCAGCATTGCTGGCGGCAGACCCTGCTTCTCGATGTAAAGCAGATTCGCGCGGACGATCTGTACCGATTCCGGCAGTGGTCCCTCGATTGGCCGCTCCCGGAGTTTTCGTGATGGCGGCATTGTCCACGGATCTTGCGCGTCTTCATCATCGGCAATGCTGATACGAACTCCGATGAGATCGCCATTGCGTTGAGCGTCAGCTATGATTTTTTCTGCCGTTGCGGCAGCCATCCGCCGAATCGTGGAGAGAAACTCCCACTGGTCGGGATAGGGGCGGAGTTCGGCATCGATGAAAGCGCTGTTGCCAGATTTGCGCGGCGCAAACTGCAACGGGAGACCGATTAGATTTCCGAACCCGCCTTTGGGCATGGTGTCCTGGTTCGGAAATAAGCGGTCATACGAATCGAGACCAAGCTGATGCCGGCGTTCCATGGTCCGGGTCAGAAGTGCACATCCGAGCTTGCGGGCGGTACTGGCCGGGATCGCAAATTCAAAGAAGATCCAGACGTGGCCGCCGTTCCCAGATCGCGAACGCTCTAGAACTGCCGGCACGTCCAACTCGCGACAGGTATCGAGAAACGCGCGCGAGTCGTCGGCCCATGTTTTTTTATCGAAGTCCACGGCAAGAAACCAGCAGGTTTCGTCCAGGAGAAGCGGATAGATGCCAACGGTCTCTTTGCCGAGGAGATGGTTCTCGACAACCGTGTCGGTCAGCGGCAAGAATTTCCGCGTGATCCGGTCAACCTTCTTCCGATCTTCAGGTTTGCTTGCGTTGATGGTCTTCCAATCCTTCAGTGCTGCAGGTGAATATCCAGATCGGCCATCCGGATTCTCCCACCGCGTCGCATAGACATCCTCTCTTCCGCGAAATAAGGCACGGAACAGAGCGATTCGTTTGCGAGCGCGTTCTTCCTTGCTCTCCGGTTGCACCGCCACGTCGGTTTGAACCGCACGTGCATCCTCGTGGAGTGTTGGAACGGGAATGCCATGGACAGCCAACAAACGGCGCAGCCTCGCATTCTCTTCGCGGAGCCGCTGGTTGTCTTCGTCGCGGGGCTCAAATAGAACCGATTCTGAAGTGCGGCTGGTCATGTCCGTTTACTTTTCCGCGGCAGCCAAGACTTCGCGGAAGAACTTGCACAATCCCTCGAATGCCTCAAGCAGGCTTATCTGGAGCCCACATTCCGCGGCCAGCGCATCAAACGGAATCTGCCATTCTTCCGGCGGCGCAATCAAGGACACCGGCAACGTGTGCGTGTTCCTTCGCTCGAACGTCTCGCGTAGCGCATTCAGCACTCTTGGCTTGTCAACTTGGCTGTCCCGGCTGAGAAGCATGAGATCCACCAAATCCTTGACCCTGCTATTCGGAGAGTTCCGCGGAAGCGTGTACGCATGGATTTTTTCGGCGAATTGCTGCTCGCGTGAGATCACGCGCACCTTCGGCTGCTGTATTCCGGCAAAGCTCAGCCAGTCGGAACACTCAATAGTTTCGAGAGGTTGTATCACCACGTCGCCAATTCCAGCGTCCAGATGAAACTTGGCGAAAATCCTCCCGTCCATTCGCGTTTCGACTGAATAACGCGCCCCGCCGTAAGGCGCTGCGGTCAAATCCAAGATGGGTGGTCCAATCGTGTATTCAAACCAATCATCAAGGGAAACGGCGGCGGCGGCCTGAAGCATCTCTCGTACCACTCGTACTGCGCTGTCGTTATCCAGGGCGCCTACGACACGCTGCAGGGTCAGATCGATATCGATAGTGGATCGCACCGCCTTGAAGCGGAGTTCCAATGCGTAACCTCCCTTCAACACCCAGGGAACCGCGTCGGTCCTGAACAGCCGCGCAAGCAGTCGATCGAAGGATACTTGCCGCCTGAGGCGATTGACATCCATTTGCCTGGCGCGAGATTCACTTTTCAGGCGCTCTCCAAGAGCTTTCCGGAACGCCCCCGCCGATGCGTAGGTTCGGGCCATAGCCATTAGGCAGCCCGCCGCAACGCATCTTCAATTACTTTGCGAGACTCTTCGCTGCATTTCACACCACGAAGTTGTTGGCGCGTTACCAGGCCGCGTTCAATGGCCTGCTGCAGCGCCTGGCGTATAAACGTGGGTTCGGTTGCACCGGCCTCGATTAGATCAAGGATCGTTCGGAGTGGCCGAGTGTATTTGAATCCTGGCCCGATTTGTATATCGCTCCTGGGCAGATCGTAGTAATGCAGCACCAGGATCCCGGGAATCTCGGAGTTGCGCCGAAAATCCTGTGGAACCGTCATGTGGAGCTTTGCCGGGTTCAAGTCTGAAAGTTCATGAAGACTCAGGGCAGTCTGATGGCTGTAAACCCCTTCGATTTCTTCCTTACGGTTCCTGGACCAGAGCGACCATAGCACCAGGTCTGGTCGATCCGGCGACGGGAATAGCGCCAGCCGATAGATGCCACGGTGCTCACGAATCCAATTTCCAGCTTGCACATGGTAGGGATGCGTATTCTCAGCGAAGCCGGCGGCTTTGGCCTGCTTTGTCGTGAACAGGCCCTGTTGCTGCTCGGCTACGTCGAAGAGCCGACGCGACGCATCTCGGCGCGGTTGAATCATATACACAATACTACAACTTTTTTGTTGTTTTGTGCGCGAGGCTGAGATCTTAGCGTACTCTCCCGTAGCCGAACGGAATTCAGCGTAATTTGGGGATTATGAGTCCGGTCTTATCCCCGTAAATCATTCAAATAAGCGAAATCAACCGAAATCAATTGAAAGCGTATCTCGCTGATCTAGAGTAGTTTACCGCAGTTTTCCGCACGAGGCGAAGCTGATCAGTGTACCGCCGGTGTACCGATAATTCGCTTCCTGGAATGTCTAGATGGGCGCTCGGCAGGACGCGCTGTCTCTCACCGTCAGACCCGATTCGACAATCTGTGCCTGTGATCGTGATGTTGTAGGTGCCGGGCGGCGTACCGGTGAACGCTGGAACGGTGACGGTAAGGGGACTGCTGCTGGAACTTTCGAATGTCGACCCGCCAGAGTACGCCGCAGCGACTGTATGCGCACCACTCGTAGAAAATGACGTC
>DAHUYD010000093.1 GCA_027315385.1 Acidobacterium sp. | reverse complement strand
AGCAGGAAGCGGAAGGTGTTGCGCAGCTTGCGGTAATTCTCCGCCTGGCGCTGCATGATTTGCTCGCTGGAGACCACGTCCTCGCGGAAGTCCACGCTGGCCACCCACAGCCGCACGATCTCCGCGCCGAGCCGGTCGGCGATATCCACCGGATCGACGCCGTTGCCGAGCGATTTGGACATGGCACGGCCCTGTTCATCGAGGGTCCAGCCCGCGGTACCGACCATGCGGAACGGCGAGGCATGACGGGCGCCCACTCCGACACTGGTGAGCAGCGAGGTATGAAACCAGCCGCGGTACTGGTCGCCGCCTTCGAAGTAGAGGTCGGCGGGCGGATTGAGGCCAGGTTCCTGCTCCAGCACGGCATACCAGCTCGCACCGGAGTCGAACCAGACGTCGAGAATGTCGGTCTCGCGCCGAAAGTCGGTCCCGCCACACTGTGTGCAATGCGCTCCCTGCGGCAAGAGCTTGTCCGCCGCATCGGAATGCCAGGCCTCCGCGCCTTCTTTCTCAAACAGCTCGACCACGCGCCCGTTCAGAGCGCGGTCGCTGAGCGGCTGATGACAGCCTTTGCACAGGAAGACCGCGATGGGCACGCCCCACACGCGCTGGCGCGAGATGCACCAGTCGGGGCGCGTGGCGATCATGTTGGCGATGCGCTCTTCGCCCCACGCCGGGTCCCATTTGACGCTGTTCTTGATCTCGTCGAGCGCTCGCTCGCGGAACGTCGTCGACGTGCCATCGGGTTTCTTCATCGGCGTGTCGATGGCGATGAACCACTGCTCGGTGGCGCGGAAGATGACCGGGTTGTGGCAGCGCCAGCAGTGCGGATAGCTGTGATAAATGTCCGACCGGCCCATCAGCACACCGCGCGCGGCCAGCAGATCGATGATCGGCTGGTTAGACTGAAAGACGGTCTTGCCGTCGTACTCGGGCAGACCATCGCGAATGCGGCCTTCGCTGTCGACGTGGCAGGTCGGGTCAAGGCCGTACTTTACGCCGGTGTGGAAGTCGTCGGCGCCATGCGCCGGGGCTGTGTGGACCGCGCCGGTTCCCTGCCCGGTGGTGACGTAATCGGCGAGGACGCCGAGGATCTGGCGATCGAGGAAGGGGTGGCGAAAGTGGGTGCCTTCCAGTTTCCGCCCTTTGAAGCGCGCAATGATACTCGCACTCTCCAGGTTACATGCTTCCTTCACCGACGCCGCCAGGGGCTCTCCGACGATATAGACCTTTCCATCGGTGTTCTCGAGCGCCACGTACTCCATCTCTGGATGGAAGGCGATAGCCAGCGAAGCAGGCAGAGTCCAGGGAGTGGTGGTCCAAATAATTGCATAGACTTCTCGTCCACCGAGCATGACGGGCAGCATGTCATCTGGCTTTGCGGGACTTGGCTGGCCTTGCTGAAGAAGCGGGTAGCGGACATAAACGCTGGGGCTCGAGTGCATCTCGTACTCGATTTCAGCGTCGGCAAGAGCGGTGCGGTCGTGGATGCACCAGTAGACGGGCTTGAGGCCGCGATAGACGAATCCGGCTTCCAGAAAGCGGTAGAACAGCTCCAGGGTTCGCGCCTCGTACTGCCGTGACATGGTCAGGTAAGGATCGGTCCACCGCCCGAAGACCCCCAGGCGGACAAACTGACTCGTCTGCAGCTCCACGTACTTCTGGGCGTACTCGCGGCAATGGCGCAGGAACTCCGCCGCCGGCAGGTCCAGCTTTTTGCGGCCCAAGTGCTCGTCCACCTTGATTTCAATGGGCAGGCCGTGGCAGTCGAAGCCCGGCACATACGGCGCGTCAAAGCCCGCCATGGTCTTCGACTTGACGATGAAGTCCTTCAGGCACTTGTTGAGCGCGTGGCCCAAGTGCAGCGGCCCGTTAGCGTAGGGAGGGCCATCGTGCAGAACGTACCGGGGCGCGCCCTGGCGGGCCTGCCGGATCCGCTCATAGAGCTTCGTTTCCCGCCAGGTTTCCAGGCGTTTGGGCTCATTCTGCGGGAGGTTCGCCTTCATCGCGAACTCCGTCCGCGGCAGGGAAAGGGTCTCTTTGAGGGGTGGATAGGCGCTGGGCTTGTCGTTCCCCGACGGCGGAACTGCGGGCATCGGAACTCCGTCTTTCGTGATGAATAAAAGTCCATTGTATCCGTTGCTTCCACGTGACTTCCTCGCCGGCTGGACGTCTATTTCTGCAAGGACAAGGGACGGATATCCTTTGCAGACGGAAGGCATCCGATGAAATGGGATATCCACCGGGCAAACGGGCCGCTAAGGAATTAGGTCAATCCCCAGGACAAGAGGCCGCCTGGAGTGGATAATCAGGAGATGCCGGGCATCTGTCCCGGCGAGTAGTTATGGGGAATTCGGTTTTGTCCAAGCCTGAAACGGAAACCCAGGATTCTCGGCTCGCGGAGGTCCAGCGCGACGTCCTCCAGGAAGCCGACGGTCCAATCTGGGTTTCCCTGTGGTGTAATCTGCGCGACGCTTTCAAGCCGCCCAAGCAGCCTCCTCTACAGCTAACGTCGCAGCCGGTAGCAGGTACCAGCCTGAATCTTATCGAGGAAGAGCCGATATGGAGGACGCTGTGGACCAGCGTCAACGATCTTCTTTTCCCCAGGAAGCTGCCGCCGCTGCAGTTGACTTCCGCGCCCATCGCCGTCCCTGACCGGATGGCAGTCAAGCGCAGCCCCATGTCCCAGGCGGTTTCCTTTGGGATCCATGCCCTTGTTCTTGGGCTGATTTTCCTTTTGGTGCTGGCCGATTGGCATACCCGCCAGGTAAAGCAGAAGGCAACAGTGGTCAATGTGACGCCATTCATGCCCATGGCACCGGCGAAACTGACGATGGGCGGAGGAGGCGGCGGCGGGAATCACGAGGCCGTCGAAGCGTCCCGGGGCAAGCTGCCCAGGATGGCGAAGACGCAAATCACGCCTCCGCAGATTCTTCGCATTGACCACCCCAAGCTGGCGGTTGAACCGACGATCAAAATGCCGCAGCCGATCAAGCTTCCTGATCAGGCATCGCTGCCGAATCTCGGCATCCCGCAGTCGCCGCAGGTGGCGCTGGCCTCGCAGGGCACTGGCGGGGGCTCCGGCTTCGGAACGGGCAATGGCGGCGGTATCGGCTCAGGGAATGGCAACGGCCTGGGCCCCGGCGAGGGCGGCGGCTACGGCGGCGGCGTCTATAGCCCCGGCGGCGGCGTTTCCAATCCTGTGCTGATCTACTCCGTCGATCCGGAGTTCTCCGACGAAGCTCGCCGCGCGAAATACCAGGGAATCTGCGTAGTGGGCCTGATCGTCGATGCTAACGGCAATCCCCAGCAAGTGCATGTGGTTCGCCCGCTGGGCATGGGCCTCGACGAAAAAGCCCTGGAAGCAGTCAGGCAATACCGATTCAAGCCTGCCTATTTCCATGGCAAGGCCGTTCCGGTAAGGATCAACATCGAAGTCAACTTCCGAATTTACTGACCCGCTTCGATTCAGAAACAGAGCCCTCGCTTCGGCGAGGGCTTTTTACTCTGCCGCAAACCACATCTTCCCAAAACGCGGCGCGCCGATACATTCAGAAAAACGGCGTCCGCGACCTTGTTCGCCAGGTGCAGGGCGTTTTGGTTGCAGTATTTCGCGATGCCCAACCAAGGCAGGCCGCCGGTTCAGTGGCCGGCCCGCAGGCCTTCCACCACAGCGTCGTGAAACAGGGGGCGAATTTGCCTGATTGCCTGATTCGCTCGATCCGGCCAGGTGCGGTTCGTCAGCAGCGCGACAGCCAACTTCTGCTCGCGGTCGATCCACAGCGATGTCCCGGCATATCCCAGGTGGCCGATGGATCGCTCCGAAAAATACTTTCCCGAGGAGCCGCCGGGCGCAGGCACATCCCAGCCCAGCGCACGGCCGTCACCCTGCCGCGCCGCAAATTGCGCCACCGTTTCAGGCTGGAAGATCTGGCGGCCGTCGGTGGACTTTCCGTCCGCAAGAATGCAAGCCGCGAAGCGCAGCAGATCCCGCACATTGGAAAACAGCCCGGCGTGCCCCGAGACTCCGCCCATCATGCAGGCGTTCTCGTCCTGGACTTCGCCCTGGATCACGCGCCCGCGGAACCAGGTGTCGTTTTCGGTGGGTGGAATCATCTGCCGCGCGATTGGCGGCGGGCAGAAGCGTGTAGTCTCCATGCCCAGCGGAGCGAAAATCTCCCTCATGCAGAGGCAGCCCAGCATTTCGCCGGCGAGCACCTCCAGCGCCTTGCCCAGCAGGATGAAACCGGGATCTGAATACACTGTCTGCTCGCCGGGGCTCGCCTGAAGCCTGAGTGTGAGGACGGCGCGCAGCAGAGACTCTTCGCCGGCACAGTACCGGAACAGCTGCTCATAGGCAGGCAGGCCTGACGTATGCGCGAGCAGCATGCGGAATGTAATGCGCTCTTTGTGGCTACCCGGTTCCATGCCAACCACGAAGCCGGGCAGGATGTCGCCTACGCGGGCATTCAGGTCGAGAACACCGCGATCGACCAGCAGCATGGCGGCCGCTGTCGTCGCTACGGCTTTCGTCACGCTGGCGAGGTCGAAAACGGTGTCGGGCCGGACCGGCGGCGCGTCTTCCTCGTAAGTAAAGCGTCCGGCGGCTTCCAGCGTCACCACCTCGCCGCCGCGAAGCACTCCCCATGCGGCGCCCGGGAAAGCACGCTCCGCAATGCCGCGTTCCACCACCGCGCGGGCTGCCTCGATGCTTACTCCGCGCGCCTGTGTGTCAGCAAGCTCCACAGTCGCCATGTTGACAGGGTACATCCGGCTCCGCTGGTGCCCGCAGTATTGGCCGTCACAACTTTCGATCCTGCGAAAAGAGACCGGCGCAAGCAGCGGCAATGCTGGAATCGAAATGGGCAGCCGAGGTTTACCCCGGCTGCCCTCCAGTTCCCTGCTGCCGCGCGCGTCAGTGCTCCGTCTGCGCGTAGAAGCCGTCCAGATCGTGCACCAGCTCCTTCAGCGCTTCCACGTTCAGGTAGACCATGTGCCCGGCGGGATAGTAGCCGAACTCCACGTTCTTCGCCACCTGAGGCGCCAGCATCATGTGACTAATGTCGAACTCCGTGAGGAAGAAAGGTGTGGCCAGATCGAACATCCCGTTGGCGGAGAAGACCTTCATCCTGGGGTCCTTGCGCATCGCGTCGGCGAGGTCCAGGGCCACGTCCGGCATTCTCTGCCGGCGCTGAAATCCGAACGCGAAGCCCGGCGCACGATGATGCCAGTCCCACTGCCCAATCGATTGCGACGACACGCGGTAAGGCTCATCGCTCTCGTAGTTCAGCTGGCGGCTCAGATAGTCGTGGAACGCCGCCGTGAATGCACCGGCAATGCCGGAATCCGACGGATCGTATCCAGGAAACTCCGCCACGTTGTTGGCGTCGGTGCCTTCAAAACGGGCGTCGTAGCGGCCGAGGATTTCCCCCTGATCGTGCAACAACTGCTTGCGAAATTCGCTTGCGTTGATGCGCAGCCTGGCGTCCTTGACGTATTGCACGCTGAGGCCGGTGTACGCGGCCACTTTCTGCGCGATGGCGTCGAACTGATCCGGCGGCAGCATGTCGCCCTGGGCCAGCGCCTCGGCATACGGCCCGCGCGCGAACTCGCGCACCTGGGAGAGATACGCCTTCAGATCCGGTGGCTTGTCGGCCAGCTTGTCGTGGTACCACGCGATGGCGGCATACGACGGCAAATAACCGATGTACGCCTCGTCGATTCCCGGCACCAGGATGTTGTAGTTCAGGATCGACGAAAGGAGGATCACTCCGTTCAGCGAGATGCCCGAGTTCTGCAGGGCATCGGAAAGCCCGGCCGAGCGCGTGGTTCCATAAGACTCGCCAAAGAGGTATTTGGGCGAGTTCCAGCGCTCATTCACCGTAACCCAACGCAGAATGAACTTGTCGAAGGCCTTCAGGTCCTGGTCGACGCCGTTGAAATCCTTCGGTGTGGCTTTGCCGACGGCGCGCGAAAAGCCTGTCAGCGGCGCATCGATGAATACCAGGTCCGTTTTGTCGAGCAGTGTGTATTGGTTCGGCACCACCTGGTAAGGAGCCGGCCCGGTCGCATCGGGGCTGTTCGTCACAACCCGCACCGGACCGACGGAGCCCATGTGCAGCCAGATCGTCGATGAACCAGGTCCGCCGTTGTAGAGGAAGGTCACCGGCCTGGTATTCGGATCGGCTCCGTCGAGCGTGTACGCGACATAGAAAATGCTGCCGTAGGGATGGTCGTCTTCGCCATCGCGGATGAGCAGAGTGCCCGCTGTAGCGGAGTAGTGCAGCATCTGGCCATTGACAGTGATCTCATGATGCGTAACGACAGTGCGCTCCGGCGGGATGGGGGCCTGCTTCTGAGGCTCGCCGGGATGTGAGGCGCCTGGATGCGCGGGCTCCTGCGCGCGAATCACAGATCCGGCATAAAAGAACAACGCCCCCACGGCGAGGGCGCACAATCTGCGTTGGAACTGGCTCAATTCAACCTCCAGAGGTGCGGAAAGGCAAATCGCCGGAACTCGCTCTTTAAGCGTCATCGCGGGAATCCGCCGTTGGTTGCGAACCAGTTTGCTTGAGGAGAAAAGATTCTGACAAGCGGGACGACGGCGATGAGAGGAAATCCCGGCCTGTTCTGACAAGCGCCGCGACCCGGATGCGGCACGTGTGCGCCGGCCAAAAAGGGCCGCAGGAGCAGGTCGAGGCCGCAGGGGAGGCCGGTTCTAGACGCCCGTTCCCTGCAGAACGACGCCGGCGGTGCGGAGCAGGATCTTCAGGTCCAGCCAAAAGCTCCAATTTTCCACGTAGGCCGTGTCCAGCTCGATGTACCTGGCGAAGGAAGGATCGTGGCGCGCCTGCACCTGCCACAGGCCGGTGAGTCCCGGGGTCACTTCCAGGCGGCGGAAATGCTCCAGCTCGTATTTTTCCACCTCGCTGGCGATCGGCGGCCGTGGCCCCACGATGCTCATTTCGCCACGCAGGACGTTCAGGAACTGGGGCAGTTCATCGAGACTGTATTTGCGCAGGAATCGGCCCAGCCGCGTGACGCGGGGATCGTTGCTGCACTTGAAGAGAATGCCGTCTCGCTCGTTCATCGAGGTCAACTCGTGCTTCATCTTCTCGGCGTTCTTCACCATCGTCCGGAACTTGAAGCAGGGGAAGACGCGGCCACGCTTGCCGATCCGGCTGGACACATACAGCGCGGGTCCCTCGCTGTCCAGCCTGACGGCCACGGCTATGGCAATCAAAAGCGGGGCCGTGGCGAACAGCGCCACCAGCGACAGCACCACGTCCACTACACGCTTGCAGATGAGTCCCGCCGCCCGGTGGCGGCGGCGATGCAGAGTCGCGACCGGGAATATGCCCAGGTATTCCACAGGGGCATTGATCGCGAGGTCCCCGTAGTAGCCGGCGATCGCACGGACGTCGATGTCGAGATCGCGAGCATCCTGCACCAGACGGATAACGTCGTCGGTGGGATAGAACTCGGTCAGCACGACCTCATCGACAAAGTGCTGGCGGGTGAGGTTGCGAATTCTTTCAAGGCCGCCGAGCACCTGGTCCGGAGCGATTTCCTTGTTGACCGGCGATCCCGCCCGGGCGAGGAAGCCGACGAAGCGGCAGCCGAGCCGGCCATGATCCATCAGCTCGCGGGCCAACGCATAACTTAGTTGGCTGGTCCCCAGGATCACTACGTTGCGCAGCTCAATTCCCTGCTCGAACTGGCGATAACGCGAACGCCGCCACATATACCGCCGAATGCCGAGCATCACGCAGGAGGCCGCCACCATCAGCACAACAAGGATGCGCGAAACCTCGATGGCGCGAAACACGTACAGCGACCCGCATAACAGCAGGCCCGCCGTCAGGCATCCCTGCAACACCAGGCGCAGTTCATGGTAGCCGTTGATGGAGGGAACAGCGGCATACAACCCGTACCGCCGAGCCACCAGGAGATAAGCCGCCATGAACCAGACGAGATAGGCAATGTCGGTCGGCTGAGCCCAGTAGCCCCGCAATTGCATTCCTGATCCGGGAGCGAGCCTGGCGGCCAGCGAGACGCGCAGCGCCATCGCGAATCCGAATGCCAGCAGCATCGTGACGGTATCGCCGGCCATCATGGCGACCGACATCGCCGCCGTGGGACCGGTCCGCACTCCCTTTCCGGACACCCGAAGCTGCGAAACCGCCCCCGGTCTTCGCCTGGCGGAGTTTTCGTTTCTCAGAAATTCAGAAGTAGCCATACCGGTCCCTGCCGAGAGCCACTGCGGTTGGGGGTAATCGCCTGAGGCGCTTTCGAGATGCCGATCCTGCTACATCGACGTTGATTTTGAGCCGAGTCAAAAACCCAGGGGTTATAGACGCGCAAGCCCTGCGAGACGGAAATCCGCCTGGGTAATATATTTTCTGGATTCGCCGGACCGGCGGAGCGACTTCGCGTCCAGCGTGTTGCATTATTTAGCAACATACAATAGAACCGTGCCGCCTGAACATTTAATTTTCGACAACTTGCACAAACGCCCATGCCGGAGTCTTGCCGCTCCGCCACTTTTCCTGTCTTCCAGGAGAACTGGCCGAAACAGCTTCTCACGTTGAGGGCCGCATCAATCCGCTCAGGGAATCGCCCAAAATCGTAGATCGTCACAGCGGCGGTGTCAATTGGAATCAGCGGCATTCGTGACAGCGGGCCGGCGCCGGCTCCGAAAGGGCAGGTCACTGGCCTTTGCAGACTCCAAGCCCGGCGGCAGGCAATATGACCGCCGTTTCGGGGCTGTCATCCTCCGGCAAACCAAAGTTTGCCGGGGATCGCTGTTTGCCACCCGGAAATGCCACCGCTGAACCGGGCAATCCGCGGCGAGCTTTAAAATGAAAAGACATGACCGCCAGCCCCACTGACAGTTCACCGGCCCGCCACTCGCTGGACGAACTGCTGGCCCGCATCCAGTCCCGCGACCTCCGCATCGGCGTCGTCGGCATGGGATACGTCGGCCTGCCGCTCGCCCTGCTGTTCAACCAACAGGGCTTTTCGGTAACCGGGTTTGACATCGACGCGGACAAGGTTACGGCACTGAATGGCGGCAACTCCTACATCATCCGCATCCCGCAAACCGAGATTCAGGCCGCGCGGCGCCGCGGTTTCACAGCGACGGCTGATTATGCCACCGTTCGCGGCATGGACGCCGTCATCATCTGCGTCCCGACGCCGCTGGACGAATTCCTTGAGCCGGATCTGAGTTTCATTACCGGCACCGCGAACGCGATTGCTCCGCACCTTCACCGCAATCAGCTGATAGTGCTGGAAAGCACGACGTACCCAGGGACCACCGAAGAACTGCTGGTTCCGTTGTTGAACTCCGGCAATCCCGAGGGTCTTCGCGCCGAATCGGCTGCCTCTTCGGAAGTGCCCGGCTTCTTCGTCGCGTTTTCGCCGGAACGCGAGGACCCGGGCAACGACAGGGTCGCCCGCCGCGATATTCCGAAGGTGGTCGGCGGCGCGGGTCCCATCTCTCAGGAGCTGGCTTGCGCGCTCTACGCCAGCATCTTCAACCGCACGGTGGCCGTATCTTCGCCGGCCGCGGCGGAAATGACCAAGCTCCTCGAGAACATCTACCGCAGCGTCAATATCGCGCTGGTCAATGAGCTGAAGCAGCTTTGCGAGCGCATGGACATCGATATCTTCGAGGTCATCGATGCCGCGAAAACCAAGCCCTTTGGCTTTCAGGCTTTCTATCCGGGCCCCGGTTTGGGCGGGCACTGTATTCCCATTGATCCGTTCTACCTTTCCTGGAAAGCCAGGCAGTACGATTTCCGCACGCGCTTTATCGAACTGGCAGGCGAAATCAACACGCGCATGCCCTACTATGTGGTGGAGCGCACGGCCGAGGCTTTGAACGATCAGCGCAAGCCGCTGAATGGATCGAAGATTCTGGTGCTGGGCGTGGCCTACAAAAGAGACGTGGATGACCTGCGCGAATCGCCGGCGCTGAGCATCCTTTCGCTATTGAAGAAGCGCGGCGCGGACGTGGCGTACAACGATCCCTATTTCCCTCGCGTGGGACACGGCCGGCACTACGAGCTGAACCTGGCCTGCGCATCGCTCGACGGCCTGTCCGGTTACGATTGCGTGCTGATCGTCACCGACCATTCCAGCTACGATTACCCGCGCATTGTGCGCGAAGCTCAGCTGGTAGTCGATACGCGCAACGCTACGCGCGGCATCGACTCGCCCAAAATCGTCCGCAGTTGAAGCAGCGCGGGCCGGCTATTCGCTCGCCCTCAATGAGCAGCTCGGAACGTCAGGCACACTCCGGAGGCATGCTCCACGGTCGTGCTGTAACGGCCACGGCTCATGCGGTCCGAACCCGACCGGCTGATCGCGGCGCTGCGGCTGTCGAGCGCCGGCGCGCGCAGCGTCTCGATATCCACGGCGGCATGCCCCAGCATGCCGCCGAGATTCAGTTCGACGTCCACGTCGCGTTCGGCGTCCTTGTTGAGGAGGACCACCCGCGTTTCTCCGCCGGGCATTTTCGCGGCGTACGCGGTCGCGTCCACACCCGCGGCCAGCAGTGGCCCATGAAAGTCGCCCTCGATAAACGTGCCACCGCTGAGGAGGCCGGCAAATTTCAGTCCATACGCCACCGGCTCCATAACATATTGCCTACCGAAGCTTGCGATCGGCGTGTAGAACGGGTGAGGATGCGAAGCAATCTGCTCAGGCGCAACCCCCTGGTCGCGCAGCAGCGTATCGCCGGGCAGCGAGCCGCCCACGGAGTTAGCGACCGAGGGCCCACTGCCGCCGTGCAGATTGACGCCGGTATAGCCGTTACTGGCCAGCAGCAGGGAATAATCGGCCGACCACAACGCCGCGGCGAACACATCGGAGACGCCCGGCTTGCCGCCACGATAGCAGGTATTGCCTTCTGTCATGCGCAGCGGCACACCCATCTTTTTTGCGGCTGCCTTCGCAATCTCCGCCATGCCCTGCACGGTTGCTGCTGTCTCAGGGCTGAGCAGGTTGGGAATGTTCACCTTCGGGTTCGTCGCCGGACCGCCGAAGTAGTAGTGGTGCGAGAGCCGCACGACAGCCGGAGGATTCTGGATGGTCGGCCAAAGCTCGGCGATTTCCGTGAGCCAGTCCAGATGACCGGCGACATCGGGCATGCCGAATTTTGCTCCCGGGACAGCGGCAATTACGGCTCGCGCGAAGCTTAGCCACTGCGTAAGGTAACTCTGCGGATTCCAGGTCTTCGGATCGCGCAGGTGCGGAGCGAACAGATCGACTTCGTTGCCCAGCTGGAAGTATTCCAGACGCGGCCCCAGGATTCTCGCCGCGTACGCGGCCTCCTGGGCGGCCCGCTCGGGCGTGCCGGTGCCCAGGTTGAGGCCATAGATACACGTCCAGCCGGTGGCGCGAAGGAACGCTTCCAGGTTCCGCACGGCTTCGGTGGTAACCGGATAAAAGAGCGACTGCGGCTCTCCGGTGACCACGCGCGTCGGCGGATGCTCGGGCTCCGGCGTCTCCGCCGTTGGCTTCCACCATTCGTATTCGCTGGTGTTCCCACCGAGCCGCAGCACGCCGCCGACGGAAAGGGCCCTGAACTGCTGGATGAGCCCGGCGTTCCCGGCCGAGAAGAAATTCTGATCCCTGAGCTGCTGCAACTCGTACGACAGGCCGACGAAATTCTCAGGCATACACGGCCCATTCGCCTGAGCGGGCAGCGCGAGAGAAGCGCGCGCCGCAGACGAGTTTTGTGCGTGAAGACGAGCAGCGGCCACTGAGGCCGACGCGCCGGCAATAAACGTGCGTCGCGTAACGGATGCCATCGATCCTGAGTGTACTCGCAGCGGGGTCAGCATGGTGGTGAGCGTGGTACTTCCCGCAAAACGGGATTCGTACGACGACGCCGTTTATGCAAAACTCATAATGAGAGCACTCCACATTTGAGGGCCCCGTGCACGAGTTTCCCCGCATCAAGCGGCTTCCCCCCTACGTCTTCAATATCACCGGCGACCTGAAGGCTGCCGCCCGCCGGCGCGGCGAAGATATCGTCGATTTCGGAATGGGCAATCCCGACGGCGCCACGCCGCGGCACATCGTGGACAAGATGATCGAAGCCGCGAGCCGCTCGGAGACACACCGCTATTCGCTCTCCAAAGGCATTCCCCGCCTGCGCCGCGCTATCTGCAACTGGTATCGGCAGCGGTACGGCGTCACGCTCGATCCGGACAAGCAAGCCATCGTCACCATCGGTTCCAAGGAGGGCATCGCCCACCTGTGTCTGGCCACGCTGGACCAGGGCGACGTAGTGATGGTGCCCAACCCCAGCTATCCGATTCATATCTACGGCCCGGTGATCGCGGGCGCCACGATCCGCAGCGTGCCCATCCACAACGCGGGGGCGTTTCTGGCGGAGCTGGAGACGGCGATCCCGCTGATGGTGCCGCGGCCGAAGATGCTGATCCTGAATTTCCCGGCGAACCCGACGACGCAGTGTGTGGACCTGGAGTTCTTTGAGCGAGTGGTCGCACTGTGCCGGCAACACGGCATCTGGCTGGTGCACGACCTTGCCTATGCGGACATCGTGTTCGATGGGTACCGTGCGCCATCGGTTTTGGAAGTTCCGGGGGCTCAGGAAGTTGCGGTGGAATTCTTCACGCTTTCCAAGAGCTACAACATGCCCGGCTGGCGGGTAGGGTTTATGGTTGGCAATCCGGAGTTGGTGGCGGCACTGGCACGGCTGAAGAGCTACTTCGACTACGGGATGTTTACGCCCATTCAGGTGGCGTCGATTCTGGCGCTGGAAGGCCCCCAGGAGTGCGTAGCCGAGATTTGCGAGACGTATCGCCGCCGGCGCGATTCTCTCGTCGCGGGACTCAACAAGGCAGGATGGGAAGTGGCTTCGCCGAAAGCGACGATGTTCGTCTGGGCGCCGATTCCGGAGGCGTACCGGTCCCTGGGCTCTCTGGAATTTTCAACCAGGCTGCTGCACGAGGCGAAAGTCGCCGTCAGCCCCGGCATTGGCTTCGGCGAATACGGCGAGGGCCACGTGCGTTTTGCACTGATCGAGAACGAGGAGCGCACGCGCCAGGCAATGCGCGGCATCCGGCAGATGTTCCAGAAGGACGGGGTCTCCGCGCCCGCAGCTCACTGAAATTGGGGCTTGCCGGCCGGATCGCCTCCGCCTTCCGGCGCATCAGCCTTCGCGATCAGCCTGGTGGTGCTGAAGCCTTCCACAATCGGCACAATCTTCACGCGTCCGCCCCAGGAGCGAACTTCTGCCGCTCCGACAATGCTGACTTCCGTATAGTCGCCGCCCTTCACGATCACATCCGGCCGGATGGCTTCAATCACTCGCAGGGGCGTCGGTTCTCCAAACACCACGACGGCATCTACGGCCGCCAGGGCCGCCAGAATGCGGGCTCGCTCCCGCTCGCCGACAATGGGCCGCGTGGGGCCTTTGAGTCCCCGCACAGAAGCGTCGCTGTTAATGGCCACCACCAGGCGGTCGCCTTCGCGCCGCGCCTCTTCGAGCAGGGTGATGTGCCCTATGTGCAGCAGGTCAAAGCAGCCGTTGGTAAAGACGACAGTCTGTCCTTCTGCGCGCCATGCCGAGGCGCGCATCCGCAGCGCATCCAGCGAGAGCACCTTCTCCTGCGCCCGCAGTTCGATTTCCGGCATCAGGCTGGTCAGCAACTCATCGCGCGTGACCGGCACCGTACCCACTTTGCCCACCACGATGCCTGCCGCTGCGTTGGCCAACTGCACTGCTGTTTGAATCGCGAGTCCGCTCGCCACAGCGAGAGCCAGTGTGGCGATCGCCGTATCGCCGGCGCCGGAAACATCGAAGACCTGACGCGCCACCGCCGGAGCGATGAACCGGGAGCCCTGGTGGAGAATTGCGATGCCTTTTTCACTCATGGTCACCACGAGGCAGCTCAGATCGAGCGCCGGCACCAGCTTTTGTCCGGCAGTCAGCAGCGCCTCCACATCTTTGGGCGGAGCGCCGGTCGCCGCGGAAAGCTCGGCGAGGTTGGGGCAGACCGCCGTCGCCCCGCGATAGCGTGAGAAGTCTCTCTGCTTCGGATCCACCAGCACGGGAATGCCGCGCCGCCGTGCCGCCGCGATGGCATGGCGGCAGAACTCCTCGCTGAGGACTCCCTTGGCATAGTCGGAAAGCACCAGCGCGTGCGCGCTTTCCAAGGCAGCATCCAGACTCAACATCAGAGTGGCGTACGCCTCCGCGGGATAGTCGTCGGTCCGCTCAGTGTCGAGACGCAGCATCTGCTGCCGTCCGCCCAGGATGCGCAGCTTCCCGGTAGTCGGGTAGCTGGGCACTGGCGTCATGGCGAATGCAACGCCGGAGCGCCCAAGGCAAGCTTCCAATGCGGCTCCATCCGCATCGTCGCCGCGAAACCCAAACAGAGTCGCCTGAGCGCCAAGCCCGACGATGTTCATCGCCACGTTTGCGGCGCCGCCGGGATGCTCAGTCCGATGCAATGCCCGCACCACCGGGACCGGAGCTTCCGGAGAGATTCGTTCCACCTCGCCCCAGATGTACCGGTCGAGCATGATGTCGCCAACCACCAGCACGCGCACGCGGTGCCAGTCGCCCTGCATGCACTCGATCGCGCGGTGCAAATCCTGAATCATCGCGCCGCGCTTTCCTCTGCCGGCGAAGCGCCATTTTTTTCTTCGGCTGCGCGCGCGCAAATCTCCAGTTCGACCCAGTCGCAGATCATGTGACCGCAGAGGATGTGCCCTTCCTGGATGCGCGCGGTGTCCTTCGAAGGGACGCACAGCGCGATATCCGCAACCTGCTTCATGGCTCCGCCGCCCGCACCGATGAATGCCACCGTCAAGGCGCCCAGCGCGCGAGCCGCCTCGATCGCGAGGCAGACGTTGCGACTGTTGCCGGAGGTGGACAGGCCGACCACGACGTCGCCCGCCTCACATAAGGCTTCCACCTGCCGGCGGAAGACATGCTCGTACCCATAGTCGTTGCCGATCGCGGTCAGGATGGACGTATCCGTTGTGAGAGCAACGGAACGCAATGCCCGCCGCTCGCGGCGAAAACGCCCTATCAGCTCCGCGGCCAGATGCTGCGAATCCGCGGCGCTTCCGCCGTTCCCGCACCACAGCACCTTATTGCCACGCTGCAGAGCGCGGGCCATTGCTGCGGCAATCTGTTCCAGCACCGGCTGTTGCCCGCGCATTGCTTCAATCACCGCCAGATGCTCGGCAATGGCCGCTGCGAATACTGCGTTGGGTGTTGCTGCCATTCCTGACCCCGTCCTCAGCCCACGCGTCCGGGCAGTGCGGTTTACGAGTAGTTCCCGGTTATCATACTAGCTGCGTATGGCGCTTATCTTACGAGGCTCAGCCTCCCGGTGAAGGAACTTTTCCACGGCATTCGCTGCGTGTTTCTCGACCGCGACGGCGTGCTGAACCGCAAGGCCGCGGAGGGTAGCTACATCGGCCGCTGGATCGACTTCCACCTCCTTCCCGGGGTAGAAGCAGCCATCGCCGCGCTGAACCGCAGCGGACGGCGCGTAATCGTCGTTTCCAACCAGCGCGGCGTGGCTTTAGGCCTGTATACCCCCGCTGACGTGGAAGCGATCCACGCCCATTTGGAGCAGCATTTGGCCGCGCACGGGGCGCGCATCGACGCGTTCTATTATTGTCCGCACGATCTGGAGGAGTGCGACTGCCGCAAACCGAAGACCGGCCTCTTTCGCCAGGCATTCCGCGATTTTCCCGAAAACTCCGCGGAGAACAGCCTAGTGGTTGGAGATTCCTTGTCCGATATCGAGGCCGCGCGCAACCTGGGCATGCCATCCATCTTTATCGAAGGCGATGCGGATACGCGGAAGTCCGGAGCGGATCGGGCTTCGGAATACGCAGATGCCGTGGCAGGATCACTCGCGGAGGCGGTGACGCTCCTGGATTGAAGCCCCGGGGAAGGTCAATGCGCCTCGGGCTTCCAGACGTACGTGCCGGGTTGTGGGAGACCCAGATGCGCGAGCACGCGGAAGACGAACTGGCGCGCCATTTCGGTCGAGTCCGTGGGATGGCTGTAGAAAGCCGGCATCACGGGGAAAATGGTCGCCCCGGCATCAGCGGCGAGGCCCATGTTGCGGATATGAATTTTGTTCAAGGGCGTCTCGCGCAGGCAAAGAATGAGGGGCCTCCGCTCCTTCAGGGAGACATCCGCGGCGCGCTCGATCAGGTTCCCGGCCATGCCGTTGGCGATTCCCGCCAGCGTGCCCATGCTGCACGGCAGAACGATCATCCCGGCGGTGGGATAGCTGCCACTGGCGATCGGAGCGCCAATGTCGGACTCGGCATGCTGGACTATCTTCGTGGAGGCGTGGCCCAGCAGCTTCTCCACGAGTCCATTACGACCGGAGATGCCCAGCTCTTCGGCGATCACGCGCAGCGAGTTTTCCGACGGGACAAAGTGCACACGGGCGACGCACGGATCGGCGTCGAGAGCTTCCAGCAGCGCGCGCCCGAAAACTGAGCCGCTGGCGCCGGTGAGGGCGACGGTCAGGGTGAGGTTCTGCTCCTGGGCCATCGCCCTATGCCCCGCCGCCCAACACCCGCTGGAAAATCGCGTCGACGTTTCCGAGCTGGCGGCTCAGATCGAAGGTCTTCTCCAGCCTCTCCGGGGTGAGACGCGAGGAGACGGCCGGATCGGCCTCGGCCAGATCGCGGAAGACGAGGTCATTCTGCCAGGCGTTCATGGCGTGCTGCTGCACCAGCCGATACGCCTCTTCGCGGGACATGCCGGCTTCGGCCAGATCGAGCAGAAGCTGTCCGCTGAAAATCAGGCCGCCGGTGGAGTCGAGGTTCTTCTTCATCCGCGCAGGATAGACTACAAGCTTCTCGATGAGGTCAGCGGTTTTCGCAAGTAAATAGTCGGCCAGGATCGTCGAGTCCGGCAGGACGATCCGCTCCACCGACGAATGGGAGATGTCTCTCTCGTGCCAGAGGGCGACGTTTTCAAGCGCGGCCTGGGAGTTGGCACGGACCACACGCGCCAGGCCGCAGATCTGCTCCGCCGTGATGGGGTTGCGCTTGTGCGGCATGGCGGAGGAGCCCTTCTGTCCGGGAGAAAAATACTCTTCCGCCTCGCGCACCTCGGTGCGCTGCAGATGCCGGACTTCCGTTGCGATCTTGTCGAGGGTTGCCGTCAACACAGCCAGCGTGGCCAGATAATACGCATGGCGGTCCCGCTGGATGACCTGAGTTGCGATGGGCGCGGGAACCAGGCCGAGGCGCTCGCAGATGCGCTCCTCATGCCGCGGGCTGAGATGCCCGAAAGCTCCCACCGCTCCTGAAAACTTGCCGACGCGCATCTGTTCCGCGGCAGCCTCGAAGCGCTCCCGATTGCGCCGCATCTCGGCATACCAGTTCAGCAGCTTCAGGCCGAAGGTGGTGGGCTCGGCATGCATTCCGTGAGTGCGGCCCACAGTCGGCGTGTTTTTAAATTCGATCGCGCGAGACTTCAGTACGCCGAGGATGCGGTCGATGTCCTCGCGCAGGATCGCCGACGCAGCTTTGATCTGGAGCGCCTGCGCTGTGTCCACAACGTCGTTGGAAGTGAGCCCGTAGTGCAGCCACCGTGCCTCTGGCCCCACCTTTTCGGCCACGGCGGTTGTAAAGGCAATTACGTCGTGGCGAACCTCGGCCTCAATGGCGTGGATGCGCTGGAGATCAAAGCCCCCGCGCTGGCGAATGGCGCGGGCGGCATCGGGAGGAACCAGCCCGTCCTCAGCCAGGACTTCGCTGGTGACGGTTTCTACTTCCAGCCAGGCGCGGAATTTGCTTTCTTCGCTCCAGACGGCGCCCATCGGGGGGCGAGTATAGCGCGGGATCAAAGCGGAAAACCTCCGAAGAACTCTTTATTCTACAGCGGCTTCCGGGGCCGCCGTGAGAGCGTCGAACCGCATCGAAGGCAGAGTGGTACTCTGCAGCAGGACAAAACAAGCCGGAGGGTATTTATGTCAGACATGGTGACAGTTGCGAATTTTGTAGAGCCGCTGGAGGCGGAAATGGCAAGGCTCCGCCTGGAATCGGCGGGGATTACAGTCTTTTTATCGGGAGAGAATGCGCGCATCATGGAGCCGGGACTGGGGCCGCTGCAGCTGCAGGTGCTGCCTGAGGAGGCGGAGGACGCGCGGGCTATCCTCGCCGATCCGGGCACGGAGGCGCAGCCGGGCGACATTGAGGCATCGTGACACGATATATCGCATCGTGACACGATACATCGTGCTACGATGCTGGCATGATGCAAGCCGAGAACCGAGGAATCCATCCTGTCGCCACCAACGGCCACTCCCCCTCCAGCGAACCCATTCCCCTCACCCGGGCGCAGATGCGCCGTCTGGCGGAATTTCGTTTTCAGCTGCGGAAGTTTCTGCACTTCAGCAGCCTGACCGCGGATGCCGCCGGCGTGCGCGCGCAGCAGTACCAGTTGCTGCAGTGCGTGTGGGGCATGCCGGAAGAGCTGGATCCGACCATCGCCAACGTCGCCGCGCGCATGCTGCTGAAGCACAACAGCGCGGTAGAACTGGTGGACCGCACCATCGAGCAGGGATTGCTCCGGCGCTGTCCGGATCCCACCGATCACCGCCGTATCCTGCTGCGCATGACGCCGCTGGGCGAGAAGCTGCTGGGATCGCTGGCAGCGTGGCACCTGCGGGAGCTCGAAGAAACGGGACCGGAGCTGATCCGGGCGCTGCGACGTGTGTTGCTCACGCCCCAGCAGAACGGCAACGGTCACAGCGGCGAGAACGGCCGCGACCGGCCCCTGGCGCGGCGCACAGCATCGGCCTGAGCCAGCAGCGGGGGGGACACCCGATTCCCTCGCACAGGAAGCGGCCAGAAGACGTGGAAGCTCACGCCTAACAGTCTTTGTGCCGGTATCCGTCTCCATCGAAGGGTGGAGACAAAATGCAACCTCTGGCCTGACGACAGCGCGGCCGCGGTTTTCTACACTGCGAATGAAAGTTCGGTACAACCTCCTGATCCCCGGCCGCACGCGTCCGGGGCTTTTTTTGCCGCAGTCGCTTCGATCTAGTTCGATCCCGTTTCTTCCACTTCTTCCGGTACAGGAGCGATAATCCCCAGCCGCTCGTAGACCGGCCGCATTTCGTGGCGAACCGCAGGGATCCGGGACCAGAACCACAGCCCGCCGAGGATGCAGCAGGATCCGGTAAACATGACGGTGCGCGGGGCGCCAATCCACGCGGCCATCGAACCGGCGAGCAGACTGCCGAAGGGCGCCATGCCCGTGAAGCACGCGGTGTAGTAGCTCATTACTCGACCCCGCTTGTCCTCGGGAACCAGTGTCTGAATAATGGTATTGCTCACCGTCAGCCCCTGCAGCATGCCGAAACCGGCAAAGAGCATCAGGATCAGCGACGTCCATATCCAGCGAGATAAACCGAAGAGCACCAGACTGGAGCCGAACACCGCCGCCGCAATGGGGATCATCTTGACGAGGCCGCGGACCGAGCGGCGCAGCACCAGGCTGAACGCGGAGACGAGCGCGCCCGCGCCGGCAGCGCCCATCAGGAAGCCCAGCGTGTGCGGGCCGCCGTGCAGAACTTTGCCGGCGAAGACCGGCATCAGGACCATATACGGCATGCCCATCAAGCTGACCAGCGCGAAGAGCGTAAGGATGGTGCGGATCGACACGAAGGTGGATACGTAGGACCATCCCTCGCGGAGTTGCTCGAACATGGAAGCGGCGTGCCGGCGGACGGCTCTGGCGTCGACGCGCATCATCAGCAGCGAAACGATCACCGCGATGTAGCTGACGCCGTCGATCAGGAAGCACCAGCCCTCGCTGCTAGCCGCGATGACGAGGCCGGCAATCGAGGGGCCGACGAGCCGGGCCACATTCACCATCGACGAGTTGATGGCGATCGCGTTCGAAAGGTCGTTGCGGTCCGTGGCCATCGTTCCAGGCGAGTCTGCCTTTTGCGGCGTGACCATCTGGATCATGAATGCCTGGCGGCCAGGCATGTCGAAGGCGTTGATGACGCCCTGAAACACGCTGAGCGCGAGAATCTCCGGAATGGTGACGATGCGCGCCAGCGTCAGCCACGCCAGCAGCAACGACTGGACCATCGCGAACGACTGCGTCCAGACCAGCAGGTGCCGTCGATTGGCGCGGTCAACCAGGACGCCGGCAAAGGGCGCCAGCAGGAAAGTGGGAATCTGTCCCGCAAAGCTCACGGTGCCCAGCAGCAGCGCTGACTGCGTGAGCCGGTAAACCAGCCACGCCGTCGCGATGCGGGTCATCCAGGTGCCGACCAGCGAGATGGTTTGGCCACCGAAGAACAGACGGAAATTGCGATGGCGCAGGGCTCGCCATGCGTGGGAGAAGCCGCGCGCTTCGGAAGATTGGTCGAAGCTGGATTGCGGGCCGACCATGCTCAAAAAGTCGAAGCCTCGAATGAAAAGAGCCAATCTTCGGAGTCCGGACCCGGAATTGGGAGTCCTTCCCCCGAAGAGCAAGTATGAGGACTACACAGTCAGATGCTTTTTCAGGAATTCCAGTGAACGCTGGCGAGCCAGCTTCGCGGATTCGGGATTGTAGGAGTCGCGATCGTCGCAGTTGAACCCGTGACCGGCATCGTACCAGTAGATCGGAATCCCAGGATGGGCGCGCCCGACCATCTCGTCAATCTCAACCCTGGGTATGTGCTGATCCTGGAGACCAAAGTGCAGCATCACGGGCGCCCTCGGCTTCTCCTCCGCAAACTTTGCGATGTAGCCGCCGTAATAACCCACTGCGGCATCGGGGTTCAGCCGGGTGGCCGCCAGCCAGGCCATCGTTCCACCAAGACAGTAACCGATGACGCCGGCTTTCTTGCCGGTTTCGCGGCGGGCATAGTCCAGCGCGGCTTCCACGTCGAGCACGGCCTTGCCGAGATCGAGCTGGCGGGCAACGGCAATACCCTTCTGCATATCGTCGCCCGTGTAACCCAGTTCCACACCACGTTCGACGCGGTCGAAGAGGGCCGGAGCGACGGCAAAGAAGCCATCGTCCGCGAAACCGTTCGTGACGGATCGGATATGGCTGTTCACGCCGAAGGCTTCCTGCACGACGACGAGGCCGGCGATCGGTTCTCTGTGCGGACGCGCGACCCAGGCATCGAGCGAGTGGTGGTCCGAGGCCCGCAGCTTTACACGTTCGCCCATGACATCCTCCTGAATTCGAATCTAGCTGAACCCTTGTCTGGAAGCGAAGACGGGTGAGGCGATCACGGTTGCCGGGTTGTCTCCGAATTGCCGGCATCGTCGCGCCGGATCATCCAGTAACTGTCGCGTGCGATCACGCGGGCATGGCGATCCTGAGAAAGCTTCACCTGGATGGTGTGCAAGCCCGGTGTGAGATCAGTGGGATTGAAGCTGAGGATGTAGCGGTTGCGGGCATGGTTCGCCTCTTCCGCGACGCGTTTCTCGAAAGCCTTCTCGCGCGTGAAGGGCGCATACTCGCCGCCGCTCAGTGTGGCGAGGGTTTTTGGGGTGTTGCGGCGCATGGCGTTGACCGTCATCAGCAGCGGAGCCAGCATGTTGAGCTCCGGCCCGTCGCCCGGATTGCCGCGCGCCCAGTTGACGATCTCGGATTTGGATGGAGCAAACACGAGGCTGAGCACCAGCGTATTGCTGGTTCCGATGCGCTCGACCAGATGCGGGATGTCGAAGTAATGGCTGCCATGGTCGCGCGACTCGCTGATGAGCAGGAGGATGCGTCGGCGACTGGCGGGCTGCTGTTCCAGCAGATTCACGGAATAGCCCACCGCATCGACGATGGCGGCGCCGCCATCGCCGGCGGGCAAGCGGGCGAGATCGCGGGCGATCAGGTCCGTGTTGCTGGTGAAAGGGTCCACCCAGACGGAGCGGGAGTCGAAAGCCACCAGGGCGACATCGCCGCGGCTACCGCCGGCAAACAGATCGAGGAGGGGCCCCAGGCGTCGGACGATTCCGAACTCGAGGGGCGCATCTCGCCCGCGTTGCACGCAGACGACCAGCGAGACCGGCTGGATGTTCAGGTCGTCATCGACGCGGATCTTCTGCTGGACGCCATCGTCGTAGAGGGTAAAGTCGCCGGGCCTCAGGCCGTAGACGATCGCGCCATCGGGCTTCTCCACGAGCGTCGGCACCACCACGAGGCTGGTGCTGACGCGAAAGGCCGGCGGAGCGAGGTAGGGGTCCGCATGGGCCGACTGCTGGGCGCGCAGTGCGGGGAGCGCCGCGAGCAGAAGCCCAAGGCTCAGACTGCGAACAGCTCGGGTCTGCGGCATGGCTCGGATCTGCACCATGGCTCGCGTCAGCTTTCGTCTCCCGCGCCGTGGCGGGTCGTCCAGGACGCCATCCTGGCGGTCCAGTTGAGGAAGCGGAGCAGGTTGCCCTTCTCGCGCCAGACGAAGTTGAGCACGTCGCGGGCGGCGAGCTCGTCAGCCAGGAGGCCCGAGTAGGTCTCGATGCGCCATTTCAGGTATTCGCTGCGCCAGGGGCGGAAACGATGGCCGCTGGTGGCGTTCCAGATAAAGCGCAGCGAGGCAAACATGGCGATGGTCCTGTGGTGAGTATAGACGTGAGGCAAGCGACGGCGGCGAGAAGCGGTTGCGAGAGCGACGCGGAGCCGAAAGCCTGTTCATGTATTCGAGAATTCCGACGGTGCCCAGAGCATATCGCCTAACGTTGAGGATCGCGTGTGGACTCGCCTGGATTATGGGCAGGCGCAGAGGTTTGACCGGCGATAGCCGCACCTCGATGAGCGAGAGCTTACCCTTGTCGTGCTTGAAGGGGCTGATCCAGGTCGAGCCCATGTCCCCGCAGAAATCCCCGCTACGGGCCCATGTTGGCCGGGGTGCATGGATTGTACCCAAGCGACGTTGAGGTGACGGGAGCGGGAGGCGAGGGTGGCGTGGCCCACGGAATGTTCGTGAAGTCGAAGAAGTCGAGGAGGTTGGGCTGGGCGGCATCGCGGGCAGTGAGATGCGCGGAGCTGCCGATAAAACGGTTCTCGACAAACTTGATGATGGCCGTGTGATCCATGGGGATGTGCGAAACGTAGTGGCGGCGGGTGAAGGGCGAGATCACCATGTTGGGGACGCGGAAGCCGAGCTGGGCCGCGAATCCGTCCTGAGCGGGAGCGTCGGTGGATTTGGCTCCGGGGTCGACCGAATCCAGATCGCAGTGCAGGGTGGGCTTGCCACCGCTGGGCAGGCAGGGCTTGTAGCTGTCAGGATTGACGGCGATGGAAGAGATGTCGGGAATGGAGCCGAGGGCCGCGTCGGTGTTCTGGTTGGAGTGACCGGGAACCGGGGGCACATGGTCGAACGGGCCGCCGCCTTCGTCGTAGGAGAAGAAGAAGACGGAGCTCGACCAGGAGGGGCTGGTCATGAGGGCGTCGACGACTTTCGAGACTTCGAGCTGACCGGCGAGGATGGATTGTCCGGAGCCGGGATGCTCGTCGTTGTTGCCGTAACCGGCGGCGATGAAGGCGAACGCGGGCAGGGTGTTGTTGCTGACGTCGGTGTAGTACTGCGAGAGCGGCGCGATGTGGCTGGTGTCGATGCAGAACGAATTGGTGGAGTCGCCGACAACGCTGGAGGGCCTGGTGGATCCGGTACACGCGGCGTGGGTGGGGTTCGCGTAGACGTATCTGGAAGAGCTGGCGAAGGTGAGGTAATTCGTGCCGGGAAGGCGGGAGCCGCTGCAGTTGCTCTGAGTGAGGCACATGCCCTGGGTGACGGTGTAGTAGATCTTCCATGAGACGCCGGCGGACTGGAGCTCGTCGAAGATGGTTTCGATCTGGAGCTGGGGCAGGTGATCATCGGCGCCGGGATCATGAGTGAGACCCTGGGTGGTACCGCCGGTGAAGGTGGCGATGCGGTTATCGATGCTCTTGCTGGCTACGGGCGAGAACCAGCGGTCGGAAACCGCGAACTGCGAGGCCATGTAATAGTAGTAATTCAGGAATCCCTGGTCGTAATATCCCATGGCGCGCTGGCCGTTGGTGTCAGTAAAAGCACCGGAGCAGCTTCCGCTGGCATTGCAGCTTTTGGCAAAGCCCTCGGCGGTGTGAACGAACCCGTCCATATTGATGGGCCTGCTCGTGGAGAAGGTCCAGCGGCTGACGTCGCCGTAGCTTTCCAGCCAGGCGCTGCTCATGTCGTCTACGCAGGTGGTGATGAACTTGAAGGGATAGTAAGTCGTGCCTGAGTCGGTCTGGTTGCTGAAAGTGGTGAGCTTGTCGTCGATGCCGTCGACGTCGTACTCCTTGCCGTCGTCGCCGATGTTCCAGCCGTTGTCTTTGCGATACGGATTGAGCATGCCGAAGTAGTTGTCGAAGGTGTGGTTCTCCTGGAGCATGAAGATGACGTGTTGGATGGAGTCGAGACCGCCGCCGGTAGAGGAAACCACGGTGACGGTGGCATCCGATGTGGCGGTTCCCTGTGAGCTGGTGGCTTCCGCCGTGTAGGTGGTGGTGGCGGAGGGGTTGACCTTGACGGTGCCGCCGGTGGGGGAGAGCGTCCATGAATCGCCGCCGCCGGTGACGGTGACGCTGGTGGCGTTGGCAGCGGTGACGGTGAGCGTGGAGGATGCGCCGGCGGTGACGGAGCTGGGATTGGCCGTCATGGAGACGGTGAGCTGCTGCTGCGTGGAACTGACGACGGTGAGCGGGATGGAGGTCTTGGCTGCACCTCCGCAGTGATCCCACTCCTGGACCACGGTATTCTGCGTGCCGGTGGTGAGGCTGATGGATGTGTCGAGGCTATCGCCGTTCACGGTGTACACGAGCTTGTTGTTGACATAAATGCCCATGGCGGAGACGCCGGAGCTGCAAGTGGCGGTAGTCGCGTTGGCCTTGTAGGTGACCGGAGAGGTGACGGTGGAATTGGGGGCGGGCGTGGTGACGTTGACCGCAGTCTGGGAGCCGGAGCCGCTGCCGGAGCCGCTGCCGGAGCCGCTGCCGGAGCCGGAGCCGGAGCCGGAGGATCCGCTGGCAACCTTAATGCCAATGTCGGAGTGGCTGGCGCCGCCGCAGTGATCCCATTCCTGAACGACGGTGGAATAGGAACCGGGATTGAGAGCAATGCTGGTGTTGAGGGAATTTCCGTTGACTTTGTAGATGAGCGAGTTGTCGACCCAAACGCCCATGGCGGCGACACCGCTGGCGCATGAGGTGCTGGCGGTTGCGACGTAATGCACAGGACTGGTGACGGTGGATCCGTTGGCAGGACTGGAAACCGTGACCGTGGCAAATGCGCTGGAAGCGAAAGCCAGCAGGAGAGCGAGGGGCAGACGGCGAAGCCTCATGGGCGGGATTCCGGAATTTATCAATCTCGATCGAGCTGGCTTGTGGTTCCCGGAGCAGAAAGGAATCACTGGGTGGGATGCGAACGGTTTCAGCGGTGATGCGGCGCCGGCGGAGAATATTTTTGGGGGCAGACCGGTTGCGGGCAAACGCCGGGCAATTGCTCTTGCCTGCGCGGACCTGTCGTGCGAAGGTTGAAGGCGATGAAAATCCGGCCGCCGATTGTTGCCATTGCATGTGCGATGAGCGCCTCTGCCTGCCTGGCGTAAAGCGCTCCCACAGCGCAAAGTGTTGAGGCCCAGCTGACGGGGCCGTTTCTGATGCTGCGAGGAATGTATGCGGGACGGCGGCTGGAGTTCGACGCCGAGGGAAACCTGGCCGGGAAGGCGAAGATCGAGGCGTTCGGGCTGAGCGCACTGCGCGTGGACCAAGTAGAGGTTGCGGGCTCCGAGGTCGAGATCGATGCCAGGCGGGAGGGGTTGGCGTTTTACTCGGGTGGCAAATCGCTGCCGTCAGGAAAGATCGGGCTTGCGAAGTGGGGTAGGGTGAAAGTCGAGATCGGAGTCGACCCTCAGCACCCGGAGAAGTTGAAGGCTGCGCTGGCGAAGATCTTCTCCGTGGGGTTCGACGCGGCACTGGCGGAAGACGCGCCGGATTACTGGCGGCCATGGCTGCAACACCCACTCGATGGAACAGTCCAGCTACAGCCGGCGATTGCAGGCGTGATTTCCCTGAAGGGGATGAGCGCCAAAGAAGAAAGAGACGAGGGACTGAGGCTCCCGATGCTGGCAGCCGCTCCTCGCCCCATCTATACGGCGCAGGCAAGGAACATCGACTACAAGGCGGCAGCGGTGATCGGCACGGTAGTTGGCGCGAACGGGCTGCCGCGGTACGTGTTCATCGTGAAACCAGCGGGCATGGGGCTGGATGAGGCGGCAGTAGATGCCGTGAAGGCATTCCGGTTTAAGCCCGCCGAGTTGCAAGGCAAGCCGGTTCCGGTCCAGATCCATATCCAGGTGAGCTTCAGAACGCGGTAGTAGGGGCAGTGATGGACTGCTCTGTTTGCGCATCCGGTGCGTGCGATCTCGGTGCACGCCGGATGGAGGATCGGCTTCTCTATTTAATTCGCACCAGGTAGCGCTCGATCAGGGTGAGGAGTTCCTCGGCAAAGAGCGGGTTTTCGAGCAGGTCTGGCCTCTCACTCGCGGCTTCGTGAATTGCAGAGTGGCTGATGA
>DAHUYD010000168.1 GCA_027315385.1 Acidobacterium sp. | reverse complement strand
GCCGCGAGTTGCGGTTGATTCGAGACGATTGCCAGTTGGCGTACGCCCTGATCCAGCCGCTTGCCCCCCGCCCCCGCCAGCAGCCCAATCGCGCCCAGGCCGATCGGTACCAGCACCGTCGTGATCCGGAACACCTTGCTCCGCACCCGCTCCAGATACTCCCGCTTCGCCACCAGCAGCGTATTTCTCAGCATCGTCCCGCTACGCATCGGCGCGCCCCCCTACTGTTTCAATGAAGATGTCTTCCAGCGACGGCTCGGCCAGCTCGAATTTCGTGATGGTCGAAGTGGCCGCTGCGGTTCGCAACAGCTCCTGCGCGTCCGCGTGCGGCTTCAGCCGTATCTCGGCCCGTCCCGCAAAACTCTTGTATTCCGCGATCGAAGGATGGCTCAGGAACCCATCCGGGCCCTCGTATTGGACGATCACGCGATTTCGCTCGTAGCGCGATTTCACCTCGCGCATCCCGCCGGACAGCACAGCATGGCCCTTGTCGATCAGGCAGATGGTATCGCACAGCTTCTCCACCTGGTCCATGCGGTGCGTCGAGAATAGAACCGCATTGCCCTGGCGTTTCAGCTCCAGCAGGGTATCCTGCAGCAGCACCGCATTCACAGGGTCCAGCCCGGAAAACGGCTCGTCCATGATGATCAGCTCCGGATCGTGCAGCAGCGTCGAGATGAACTGGATCTTCTGCTGCATGCCCTTGGACAGCTCTTCCGTCTTCTTGTGAATCGAATCGGCGATCTGCAGCCGCTCGCACCATTGCTTTGCGCGTCTTGCCGCTTCTGCCGCCCCCAGCCCGCGCAGTTCGGCCAGAAATACCAGCTGGTCGATCACCTTCATCCTCTTATAGAGTCCGCGTTCCTCGGGAAGATACCCTACGCGCCTCAGCGCCCCGCTCGAGTACGGTTTCCCGAAGAGGGTGACAGTTCCGGAATCGGGCATCGTGATCCCGATCATCATGCGAATGGTCGATGTCTTGCCCGCGCCGTTCGGCCCAAGCAGCCCAAACATGCTGCCTGCCTCGATCTTCAGGCTCAGATCCCTGACCGCCGCCTTCTCTTCGTAGAATTTCGATACTTGCTCAAGCTGCACCAGTACTTCCACCAGGACTCTCCCGAATGAGCAGGAATTGACTGTAGGGAAGCATAGCAGGGGTATTCAGGTGTGTAAAGTGTGCTTTACATGGAACCCGGACCCGCGACGCTGCGTACTGCGTGCTATCGTTATCCCACTCCCGCCGGGAGATCTCTGCCGGTGCGCAGGGCCGCCGCCGCGTCACGCGCCGCGTCGCCCCGTTGCCGGCTGTTCGAGGTTCGTCTGCATGACTCAATGCATCTGTAGCGCCGTGCGCGTCCTGCGCCGGATACCCGTTCTTCTCTGTGCCGTTCTCCTTCCCGGCGCCGCGCTGTGCGCTTCCTCGCGGGCTGAAACGCCGTTGCTCCTGCGTAATCCTTCGCTCAGCGCCAACAAAGTTGCCTTCCTCTACGCCGACGATATCTGGACCGTTTCGCGCGACGGCGGCGTGGCTCAGCGCCTGACTTCGCAGAACGACGTGATCGCCGGGCCGTACTTCTCGCCCGACGGTTCTAAGATCGCCTATTCTCGCTACCTCAACGGCGCTGCAGACGTCTATGTGATCGCCGCCGACGGGGGTGTGCCGCGCCAGATCACCTGGAACGCTTCGCACGGCGGCAACGCGGCGGTGGGCTGGACGCCGGACAGCAAAGACGTGCTGTTCGACTCCGCGCGCTACAGCTATTCGGATTTTCCGGAGATTTTCGAGACTGCGGCCGATGGAGCCGGTACGCCCACCGCTCTGCCGCTGCCCAGCGGCACGAACGCTTCGATCTCGCCCGACGGGGAAATGATCGCTTATGTGCCGGTGATGCAGTGGGAGCATGCCTGGAAGCACTATCGCGGCGGCCAGACCACACCCATCTGGCTCGTGAACCTGAAGACCCTCGACTTGGTGAAGGTTCCGCGCGACAATTCCAACGACTCCAGTCCGGTCTGGGCCGGGAAGACGGTCTATTTCCTCTCTGACCGCAACGGCTCCGTGTCCCTGTTCAGCTTCAATCCGCAGACAAATCAAGTCAGCCAGGTGTTGAACAACACCGGTTACGACCTAAAGACGCTGGCGGCCGGACCCGGCGCACTCGTCTACGAACAGTTCGGCTCGCTGCATTTGTACGATCTCAAGTCGCATAAGGAGCATCAGGTTCACGTCACGATCGACGGCGACCTGCCTGAACTCGAGCCGCACCTCGCCAACATTCAGCCATTTGAGGCGCAGAACATCGACATCTCGCCCACTGGGGTGCGCCTGGTCGTGGAAGCCCACGGGGACATCTTCACCCTTCCCACGGACAAGGGCGACACCCGCAACCTGACCAGGACTCCGGGCGTGGAAGAGCGCGATCCCGCATGGTCGCCCGATGGCAAATCCATCGCCTATTTCAGCGACGCATCCGGCGAATACCAGCTCTTCATCCGCGACCAGGAAGGCCTGAAGCCTCCCAGGGCCATCGACCTCGGCCCTCATGCCTCGTTCTACTACCGCCCAACCTGGTCGCCTGACTCGAAGTACATTGCGTATACCGACAAGCACCTGCACATCTGGTACGTCGATGTGGCCACAGGCAAGCCGGTGCTCATCGATACAGCCATTCGCGGCGGTTTCGGAGCGCAGACGGAGATCTCCTGGTCGCCGGACTCGCAGTGGATCGCCTACACGCGCGACCTGCCCAATCGCTATCGCGCCGTGTTCTTCTACTCCCTGGCATCGCACAAATCCACCCAGATCACCGATGGCATGAGCAACGCGGCTCATCCGGCTTTCGATCCCAACGGAAAGTTCCTCTACTTCACCGCGACCACGAATGGCGGACCTTCCGACGCCGGTATCGATCTCTCCTCCCTCGACCGCGCCACCAACAGCGGCGTCTACGTCGTCGTGCTCGCAAAGTACGGCGCTTCCCCCGTTCCACCCGAGACCGGCGACGAAAAGGTAACCAGCGACGAAAAACCGGCCGCCGCCAAAACCGCTGACAAAGACAACGACAAAGATAAAGCTAAGGATGCCGCCGCCAGGAAGGAGGACGGCAAACCCGCCGCCACCGCGATCGACCTGGATGGCATTCGCAACCGCATCCTCGCGCTCCCCATACCTCCCCGGAATTACGCCGACCTGCAAGTCGGCAAGACAGGCGTCATTTACCTGGCGGAAGGCCCCGCGGTCGGCCGCCCGTCCCAAATGGAAGGCCCTTACATCCAGGCGCTCTGGCGCTTTACCACCGCCGACCGCAAGACGGAGCAGGTTCTCACCGGTCTGTCCGGTTTTGCGGTCTCGCATAACGGCGAGAAACTCTTCTACTCGCAGGGTGAAGGCTGGTTCACCATTGACGCCTCCGCGCTGCATCCCGGCAGCTCCATGGGTAAGCCCGTCAACAACCACGCCATGTTTGCCACGGTCAATCCGCGCGCCGAGTATGCGCAGATGTACCGCGAAACCTGGCGCATCGAGCGTGACTTCTTCTACGATCCGCACCTGCACGGCCTGAATCTCGCCAAAATCGAGGCGAAATACCAGCCCTATCTCGCCGGTATCGCCTCGCGCGACGAGTTCACCTACCTGTGCAACGAAATGCTCGGCGAAATCGAAGTCGGCCACATGTTCATCCGCGGACCCTTCGTTCCTCCCAGCGGACCGGAAACAGGACTGCTCGGCGCCGATTACACCGTCGCCAACGACCGCTATCAGTTCGCCAAAATCTACAACGGCCAGAACTGGACGCCCGGACTCACAGCGCCCCTCACACTGCCCGGTATCAACGTGAAGCCGGGCGAGTACCTGCTCGCGGTCAACGGCCGCCAGCTCCACGCCTCCGATAATCTCTATAGTTTCTTCGCCGGAACCGCGGGTCAGCAGACGGTCATCTCGGTGGGAACCAAACCGGACGGCTCCGACTCTCGGGACGTCACGGTTGTGCCCACCGGCAATGAATCCGGCATGCGCAATCTGGCGTGGATCGATCACAACATCGATGTCGTCGACAAGCTCTCTGACGGCAAAGTGGCCTACGTCTACATGCCGAATACTGCCGGTGCGGGTTATAACAACTTCAACCGCTACTTCTACGCGCAGATCGACAAGCAGGGACTGGTGCTGGACGAGCGCTACAACGAAGGCGGCGACATCGCCGATTACATCGTCGACGTGCTCAGCCGCAAGATGCTCTCCGGAGCCATTGAGCGCGACGGCAAGCCCATCTACGATCCCGAGGGTGCGATCTTCGGCCCCAAGGCCATGATCATTAACCAGTCCGCGGGCTCCGGCGGCGACGCCATGCCCTGGTACTTCCGCAAGGCGCATCTGGGCACGCTGGTCGGCGTCCGCACTTGGGGCGGACTCGTCGGCATCGGCGGCTATCCCACGCTCATCGACGGCGGCAGCGTCACCGCTCCGCGCTACGCCATCTTCGGCCTGCAGGGACACTGGGAGGTGGAAGGCCACGGTATCCCACCCGACGTGGAAGTCCAGGAATATCCAAAGGACATTGCCGCGGGTCACGACCTGCAACTGGAGCGCGCAGTCGAAGTCGTGATGCAGCAGCTCAAGGAACACCCGGTTGTCTACCCCGTCATCCCGCCCTACCCGAACTATCACCTGCACGACGGGCTCGGGAATCCGTAATTCCTCTCGTCGAACTCGTACCCCCAGACAAACGGCCTGCCGATTTCCGGCGGGCCGTTATCGTTTTACTGTCTGTCTCCCACCGATTCCGGCCCTGCATATGCGCCTGCTGCGGCGGCTACGGAATGCTGTGCCTCCGTCAAGCAATCGTCGTAGCTGCGGTCAGTCCTGGAAATGCCATTGCTCTGAAGTTCGCATGTTTTCTCCGCACCGCTGGCTGGAGGCTGTCCGTCTGCGAACACCAATGCTCGCTTTCGGACGCAGCATGCAGGGCGTGCTTCAGTAACCCCTTTGCTTTCACCGGTGCCGTTTGGCTCTATCCGTGCTTAAACATGTAGTGCAGGCGAGCTTTGGCCTGGAATCGAATCACTCTTTCAACGTAACCCTCAGCGGAAAAGGACATGTGCAATGAAATACCTCGCGAGCTTCTTGCTCCTGGCAGCAATGACGGTCCCCTGCTTTGCGCGCAATGGCCATAGTGCAAACATCCATTTGACCCACGCCATCAAGGTAGGGACGGCGACCCTTCATGAAGGGAATTACAAAATGGTGTGGGACGATTCCACCCCAATGGTCAAGGTCAGCTTCCTCCGGAACGGCAAAGCGCTTGCCACCGCTGACGCCAAATTGAACGTCGCCGAGAATGCATTGTCATCCCCGCAGCCCGAGATCACCTTCTCTCAGCACGACGGGGCGGATACTCTGGACTCGATCGAAATGCGCCACATGACTCTCGTATTCTCACCGTCCTCAGCAAACTGAGAGAGGCCGGCGAATACTGAAGGCAGAGTTCATTTTGACGCCGTGAGCGCGTGGCTTGCTCAGGGATGTGTCCGCTCCCGGACGATTATGTCCGATCGCGGACATGTCCCAGCCGCGGCCCCGGGGTTAACCCCCTTGTTTCAAGCCGCACGAGATTGGTTCCAAAACTGCATTCGTCGACTCGCGATAGCGATACCGAGGTGAAATGCTGGTTGACCTGAAATACGCTCTGCGGCAACTGCGCAAGTCGCCGGGATTCACCTTCACCGCCGTGCTCACCCTGGCCCTCGGCATCGGCGCCAACGCGGCCATCTTCACTCTGGTTAATTCCATCCTCCTGCGCCCGCTGCTGTTCCCACAGCAGGAACGATTGATGCGCATCTCCAGCGGGACAAGTTTCCCCAAAGGCTGGATCCGCGCACTCGGCGAGCACTCGCAGTCTTTCGCGTCCATTGCCGGCTTCGGACCGGACGCGGAGTCGAACATCGACACGGGCGGCGCTGCAGACCGCATCCCCGGCTCGCTGGTCACCGTCAATGTCTTTCACACCCTCGGCATCCGGCCCGCGCTGGGCCGCTTTTTCACCGCGGACAACGCGATCTCCGGCCAGAACCTGGTCGTCGTCCTCAGCTACGGCTACTGGCGGGAGCACGATGGCGGCAACCCTGCCGTCCTCGGTTCCACTCTCCGCATCGACGGCACAGACCGGCGCGTGATCGGCGTCATGCCGCCAGGTGTGCACTTCCCCTATGCCGACACCCAGTTCCTGTTGCCCGTGGCCTTCAAAGGCGGAGATACCGACGACGCCTGGGGCGATTTCGAGCTGCGCGCCCTCGGGCGTTTGAAGCCCGGAGTTACATCCGCCGCCGCGCAGGCGGATTTGCGCCGCCTGCATCCACTGCTGCTCCCTCTCTTTCCCTGGCCAATGCCCACCGCCTGGGCCGCGGATTCCACCGTCGTCCCACTGCTCCAGTCGGAAGTGGGCAGCGTGCGGCCTCTCTTGCTGCTGCTCTTCGGCGCCGCGGGCTTGATTCTCCTCGTCGCCTGCGCCAACGTCGCCGGCCTCATGCTCGCGCGCGCCTCCGCCCGCCAGCGCGAGATTGCTGTGCGCGGCGCGCTGGGTGCAACGCCGGGCCGCCTAATTCGCCAGTTCCTCTCGGAAAGCGTACTCCTCGGCGCGCTGTCCGGAGCCGCTGGCTTGCTGGCCGCCGTCATCGGCCTCCATGCGCTCGTCAGCTTCCTGCCGTCCAATACTCCGCGCATTGCGGAGATCTCCATCCACTGGCCAGTCTTTCTCTTCGCCGCCGTCGCCTCGCTGCTCACCGGGCTGATCTTCGGATTGATTCCCGCACTCAAAACGGCCTCGCCCCATCTGACCGAGCCGCTGCACGCCGGCAGCCGCAGCGTGGCCGGCAAACCCGGGCAATTCCGCGTTTCCACTGCGCTCGTCATAGCCCAGATCGCCCTGTCGGTCGTGGTCATCGCCGCCGCCGGCCTCATGCTGCACACCCTGTGGCGACTCTCTCAGGTCAATCCCGGCTTCCGCACCAGCCGCATTGTCACTGCGGAAGTTTCCATGGACGCTGGCTACGCGGACGCCTGCCGGACCGCGGGCCGCTGCCGGGCTTTCTTCACCACGCTGCTCGATCGCGTACATGCCGTCCCCGGCGTCACCAGCGCGGCGCTCGTGGACTCCCTGCCCATGAGCGGATTCGACGAGAACTACGTGTACGACGCGGAGAATCACCCCCGCCCTCCCAGCCAGCCGGCGTTGCAGGGCAGCGGACGCATCGTCAGCCCAGGATATTTCGCGACTCTCGGCCTGCACCTTGAGCGTGGCCGCCTTCTCGACACGCAGGATGAGTCCGGCGCCAGCCGCGCCGCCGTCATCAACCAGGAAATGGCCGATCGTCTCTGGCCGCACCAGAACCCCCTGGGCAAGCACATCATCGAAGTCGGCCAGGAGAAAACGCCGACGGTGTGGTCGCCGCGGCAGGCCCAGGTCGTCGTGGGCGTCGTGAGCAATACCCGCCACATGAGCCTCAGCGGTAACTTCGGAGACGAAGTCTACCTGCCCATGACTCCAGCCGACGAACGTGCGCAGATGTATGTTCTCCTCCGCACGAATCTCCCCTTGCGGGAAGCGTCATCCGCCCTGCGCCACACCGTCGCCGCCCTCGATCCTCAGGTGCCCGTCACCCGCGTCCGCAGCATGGGCGAAGTCATCGCCGCGTCAGAATCCGCGCCTCGCTCCCTGGCGTTGCTGCTGCTGGCTTTTGGCGCGCTGGCGGTCGTCATTGGTGGCGTCGGCGCCTACAGCCTCATCGCTTACACCGTGAACTGGCGCACTCGCGAGATCGGCATCCGCATGGCGCTCGGCGCCCAGCGTGGTCAGATCCTGGGCAACGTGGTCCGCCAAAGCCTGCTGCTGTCGTTAGGAGGCTGCGCGCTCGGCCTCGCGGGCGCCGTCTTCGCCGCGCAATTGCTGCGCAGCTTCCTCTACGGCGTCAGTACCGTCGATCCGCTCACCTTTGCCGGAGTCGCCTTGCTCATGGTCCTGTTGGCAGTCGCCGCCGCGTGGGTCCCGGCCCGCCGCGCCGCCAGCGTCGATCCCATTACGACCCTCCGCCAGGAGTGAGCGAGCCTCGTGTCCTGCCGGGGTACTCAGCACACAGCGGAGTCTGCGGGGGTTGTAT
This sequence comes from Acidobacterium sp., assembly GCA_027315385.1. Taxonomy (GTDB): domain Bacteria; phylum Acidobacteriota; class Terriglobia; order Terriglobales; family Acidobacteriaceae; genus Palsa-343. The sequence continues at coordinate 226 of DAHUYD010000168.1, read as the reverse complement.
CCGCTCCTGTATACTTTCCGCCACCGCCAGAACCCGCTTTTCAGGAGGCTTTTCCGCAATGCTCCAACGCGTCAGCTTTCCGGCATCCGTCATGCTTCTCGCCGGCCTCGTCGCCATTCCTGCCGCTCGGGCCCAGCACAAGCCCGATGTCCAGCCCGAATCCCCCTGGGCTGCGCCGCTCGTTGAGCCGGACTCCACCACTTCCGGCTCGGTCACGGTAGGCGGC
>DAHUYD010000155.1 GCA_027315385.1 Acidobacterium sp. | reverse complement strand
TTCCGGCGGCGATCGCAAAAGCGATGATCATGCCGCCCTCGCCCCAGTGGCTGCCGATAAGGACCAGAAGCAGAGTCAGGGCGGTAAGCAAAAAAGCGGTCTTCAGCGTGTTCATACATACCTCCTCGGTGAGGCTCCGGTTTCTATCCTTTCACAAAGCCCCTCACCAGCCCCGGGTTGGATGGAAAGAGCCGGTCCTTGAGCGGGGTCGCCCAACGTGGTGCGGCGGGGGGGCGCGCTGCCTTCAGTTCAGCTGCAGATATTAACGAATAGATATAATGACCGGTTCAGGGGTTGGTTCGCTTTAGACACGGCATTCGCCGATTTGGTTATCCGCAATTCGGAAGCAACCACCCCTCCCGTCTACGTTTTTTAACACCACGGTCGCGTTCCAGCCCGAAAGCAGCCCGTAAGTTGTTGATCTTGCGGATCGAGAATGGCCCACCGATTGCACTGTCACATTACCGAGCGACGAGTAAATTGCCGTTGTTGCTTCCGCAGCGTACGTAGGCTGGAAACAGATTTTGGGGCACCCTGTCGATTCCCCAGGCAGAAGCAGACTATCCGGCCCACGGTAGCGGAGTAGTTTCAGCGGCACTAACAATTCTTCGGAGGCGTTCCATGACATTTGGCCGTCGATTTGGTCTGACTGCCCTGATCCTCACGCTGGCAATCTTTGCTGGCGCGCGGTACGCCCAGGCGCAGGGCACCTATGCATCCATCCACGGAACCGTAACCGACACCAGCGGCGGAGCGGTTGTCGGGGCGCACATCACCGTCACCAACGGCAGCACCGGCCAAACCTACACCGCAACCACAGATGGCCACGGCTATTACGTTCTGCCTCAAATGCCTGTCGGCGGCCCCTATTCCATCCGCATCGACCAGTCGGGGTATAAGACCTTCCAGGCTGTCGGGCTCCAGCTCACTTTGAACCAGGCCTTCGAGCAGAATGCCAAGCTACAGGCCGGCGCGGTCTCCCAGACCGTCGAAGTCAATGCCAACGCCATCCAGGTGGATACCTCGGACACCCAGATGAAGGCCACTTTCACCGCGACCCAGATTGAGCAGATGCCGCTGCTCGGCCGCGATGCCACCATTCTGCAAAAGCTGACGCCGGGCACGGTCGAGTCTTCCGACCGCTTCGGCAACTACTCCTCCAACGGCTCGCAGACGCAGGAAAACAGCTACCTTGTTGACGGCGCCGATATCAACGATTCTCCGTTGCAGACGGAAGGCATCCTGCTCAACCCGGACGCCCTCGGCGAAGTTACGCTGCTCACCAGCACGCAGAACCCGCAGTACAGCCGCGACTCGGGGGCCATCATCAACGAATCGATCAAGAGCGGTACGAACCAGTTCCACGGCGACGGCTTTGAGTTCTACCGCGACACTTTCATGAACCTCGGCGGCTACTTCGCGTCGCCCGGGCAGCGCCCCCCATTTCACCAGAACCTGTATGGCGGAACGCTGGGTGGACCCGTGTTGAAGAACAAGCTCTTCTTCTTCCTGGGCTATCAGGGCTATCACAACCGACAGGGCGGCGCCACGCTGTCCCCGGTTCCGACCGATGCCCAATTGGGGAGGAATGGGTTGGGTTACGCCGACCTTTCCGGCGACAGCAACAACCTGAGCAACTCGACCGGGCAGACAAACCAGCAAGCTGGCCTCAGCAGCAACCCCATTCCCTTCGCCATTGGCTCCTGTCCCGCTGGCGAAGCGTGGAACGCCTGCTTCCCGGCCGGTAACCCCGTTCACCTCCCAGTCACGGACTTCAATTCCATCGCGAGCTCGCTCGTCAAGACCTATGTTCCTTCACCGAACTATGGAACCAACAAGTACCAGTTCAACGCAGCCAGCACGGCGAAGCAGGATCAGGGAATCATGCGCTTCGACGCCCAGGTGACCCACAGCGATTTGCTCTGGGGCGAGACGATCTTCCAGTCGTTGCCCAGCTACGCTGCCCTTGCGTTTACCGCCGCCTCTCTGCCCGGTTGGGCGGAGAATAATGCGCGGCACATCAAGATCTTCGACTCCGAGTGGACGCATACTTTCAATCCAACTACGCTGAACAGTCTCCGGGCCGGCTACTTCCGCTTCAACTTCGCGGCTGTCGAGCCCGTCCAGGTGTTGCCGCCTTCTTCGCAAGGCTTCGACATTACGCCCCAGGATGCTGCGGCAGCCTCGACTCCTAAGATTAGTGTTTCCGGATACTTCACGCTCGGCTTCAGCAACAACGGACCGCAGCCCCGTATCGATGCCAACGAGGACTATGCCGACAACTTCACAAAGATCATCGGTAATCACAATATCAGCGCAGGAATCCATGTGGAGCGGTTCTCGGTCGACAATCCGTTCTATGCCAGCAACAACGGAAGCTTTGGTTTCGGCGGCACCGGACAATTCAGCTCGGGCGATCCGCTGATGGATTACCTGCTCGGCGTGCCCGATACCTATGCTCAGGGTTCAGGAGCACTGATCAATGCCCGTGCCTGGGAAACCTATGCCTACGCCCAGGACAACTGGAAGACGTCCGATTCATTCACCTTCAATTATGGCATTGGGTACGACATTCAGACGCCCTTTGCGAACCTGCAATACAACGGGTTGGCGGTTGTTTGCTTCGCTCCAGGAGTTCAGTCGAAGGTATTCACCAACGCTCCCCTCAGCATGACTTATCCAGGAGATCCCGGCTGCAACAATTCGGGCGGCGCCACCGCGAAGTACGATCACTTCGCCCCGCGCATCGGCTTCGACTGGTCGCCAAACAGCGGTCTGGGCTTTTTGGCCGGACCGTCCGGTGAGCACATGCTCGCCATTCGTGGCGGCTTTGGTCTCTACTTCAACCGCGACACGGAAGAAGCTCAGCTGCAGAACCTGGAAGATCCGCCGTTTGGACTCAGCAGCTCCGGCGCGGCCGACGTGACGGACGCAGCCGCAAAGGAGACGGGAAGTCCGGGTTTTGCCAATCCCTTTGAGGATGTCGCAGGCCGGCAAAACGTTTCGGAGAGCAACCGGTTCCCATTCACGTTCCCCACATCGGCGGCCAACGCCATCTTCACGCCGCCGTATTCCGGCCTCAGCACCATTTCTCCTAGTTACGATGTCCCGTACGCCTACAACTTCAACGTCAACGTCCAGCGGCAGCTCCCCGGGAATCAGGTGCTGCAGGTTGGCTACGTAGGTTCGCTGGGCCGCAAACTTGTGCGTGCGTACGAAGCGAACCAGATTACTCCAGCCGGCCATGCCGATGCGGTTGCCAATTGCCAGGCGGAATGGACTGCAAACAATCCCGGAGTGCCCTTCACCTCCGCATCATCCTGCCCGACGGTCCAGTTTGCCTGGCCGGTCCAGGCACCGCAGGACTACACGGATACCAGCGGCAATCTCACTTCGGTGGGCTATGTGCACACGGATGGCACCTCCAACTACAACTCGCTGCAGGTGAGCCTCGAAAACCGCACCACCCACGGGCTCTACTACAACATCGGCTATACTTGGAGCCATGCGCTCGACAACGGCTCCAGCTTTGAAAGCTCCGGCTTCAGCAACGGCAATGACCTCGCCGGAACCAACTGGGTGCCGGGCTTCCAGTACCTGAGCTACGGCAACTCGGAATACGACGCGCGGAATCGCTTCTTCGCAGGGTACGAGTACGTCGTGCCCCTAACCACCGGCATGCGCCAGAATTACATCGTTAACGAGGCGCTTGGCGGCTGGCATGTGGGTGGCTATACCGTCCTCCAGTCCGGGAACCCGATTTCAGTGGGTGAACAGTTTGACAACCGTTCCCTCTATTCCAACGGTCAATACATCTTCTACATTGGCCCGGATACTCCGGAAACAACCAACTTCCGTCCGAAAATCATGAACCCACGCAGTGCGACCCGTCAGTGGATGGACACTTCCTCCTTCTCGCAGGAACCCATCGGTACCTTCGGCAACGTGGCGCGCGGCTTCATGCGTGGGCCGGGCTTCAACTATACCGATATGGATGTCTTCAAGGACTTCCCCATCGGCCGGTCTGACAGTCCGCGCTACGTCGAGATCAGGATGGAAGGGTTCAACGTCTTCAACCATCCCAACTTCTCGCCGCCGGACGGCAACCTTTTGGATGGCCCGATCGCAAACGGCGGAACATTCGGGCAAATCAACAGCGTGATTACCCCCACGGCCGACGGCGGACAGGGCGATCCTCAGCCGGGACGCGAAGTCCAGCTGGCTGCCAAAGTCTACTTCTGACGGGCCGCGGGGCCTGCCCCGTGTGCCGCTTCAGAACGCAACCTGAAAGGGTGCTCCCCACGGAGCACCCTTCTTTTTTTCTCACACCTCTTGCCTTTTCGGCCGGCGCTGAGTAAAACGGTTCCGTACGGCAGATCGCGGCCCCAAAGCGCGCGCGCCTGCCTCCCAGGCAACCTTTTTTCCACGGAAGGAATCTACACTCCCGATGGGTCCAGACATCCTCCTCGTGGACGACAACGGCGTTCAGGCAGCCACCCGCAAGGCCATCCTCTCTCGGTTGGGCCATGTGGTCATCGTCGCGAACGATGGCGCGCAGGCGCTGGAGATGCTCGACCGTTCCGCGCAGCGTCCGCGGCTGGGTTTGGTGATCACCGATCACCTGATGCCGGGGATGAACGGCCCTGAGTTTGTGGCCGAATTGCGCGAGCGCTTCCCTCAATTGCCCGTCCTCGTACTGAGCGGGCTCGCCGAGGCGGAAGACGAGTATGGCGACCTGGACGTCAGCTTTCGCATGAAGCCCCTGCCTCCGGATGAACTGCTCCACCTGGTCCGGGCGCTGCTGCAGGAGCCGATCGGGCGCACGGCCTGAGAACGCCCCGCATCGGGCCACAGCAACGCAAAGACGTTTCGCCTCACCCGGATTCTCTCTCACCCACGAAACAATTGGGCGTTTCCCGACACGGCATTGTGGCCCCTGTGTGAGATATGTCACAGCCGCAATGGTTCCAGGCCCCTGAAGATCGAATTGTCCCGGTTGCCGCACGGCCGTCCCAGTCACCCAGGAAATGCGACAATCGGAAGGTCATACTTTTATGCCTGCATTCGGCAGTTTTGCCCTCGTCGTCGCCCTCGCGCTCAGCGCATGGAACCTGCTCGCGGGTGGGGTTGCGCTCCGCCAACTGGCTACCGGCTCGCGGGGCGCCTTCGCGCCCGAGCGTCTGGCGGAAACCGCGCGCCGGGCCGGAATGGCCAGCTTCTTCGCCATAACGTGCGCCGCCTTCGCCCTGGTGTGGGCCGCCTTCACCAACGACTTTCGCCTCATCTACATTGCCGAGCACTCCAACCGCGCGCTTCCCTGGGCGTACAAATTCGCCGCCCTCTGGTCCGGGCAGGAAGGCTCCCTGCTGTTGTGGGCATGGCTGCTCGCCGGCTACGGGCTGGTGCTGCGCATGCGGCACAAGGTCGACGTCAAGCTCACCGCCTACGCGTCCACCATTCTCGCCGGCATTCAGGTGTTCTTTCTCCTTCTGGTGAATGTGGCGGCCACTCCGTTTTCACTTGTGCCGGGCGGCGTCATCCCTGCCGACGGCAACGGGCTCAACCCGCTGCTTCAGTATCCGGAGATGGTCATCCACCCGCCGATGCTCTACCTCGGCTATGTGGGTTTCAGCGTCCCCTTCGCTTTCGCGCTGGGCGCGCTCATGATGCGCTATCCGGGCGAGAAGTGGATCCACATTACCCGCCGCTGGACCATGGTCACCTGGCTGTTCCTCACCGTCGGTATCTTCCTCGGCATGCACTGGGCTTACAACGTGCTCGGCTGGGGCGGCTACTGGGGCTGGGACCCGGTGGAAAACGCGTCGCTGATGCCCTGGCTTACCGGCACGGCCTTTCTGCACTCCGTCATGATGCAGGAGAAGCGCGGCATGATGAAGAGCTGGAACGTCTGGCTCATCTTTTCCACCTTCATGCTCTCGATTCTCGGCACGCTGCTTACTCGCTCCGGACTGGTCAGTTCCGTTCATGCCTTCGCGCAGTCGTCGATCGGCACCTGGTTCTGGGTCTTCCTGGTCATCGTCTTCGCGGTGTGTCTTTTTACCTACATTCTGAATCGCGATCATCTGAAGACCGAACACAAACTGGAGTCGCTGGTTTCCCGCGAGTCCAGCTTCGCCTTCAATAATCTGGTTCTGCTCCTGGCGTGCTTCACCATTCTGTGGGGCACGCTTTTTCCAATCCTGTCGGAGTTCGTGCAGGGCAACAAGGTCACCGTCAGCGCGCCTTTCTACAACCGGGTCGCTGTACCGGTGGGCGTTTTCCTGCTGTTCCTGACCGGCATCGGGCCGCTGCTTGCATGGCGCAGCACTTCCATGCGCAGCGTGCGGAAGAATTTCATCGTTCCCGGCATCGTTGCGCTCGTCATAGCCATCGCGGTGATCCCGCTCGGTGTGCATCCCTGGACCATTTTCACAACGGACCATGAGGGCGCCTTCTACGCCTGGGTCACTTTTGCGCTCGCGGCCTTTGTCGCCACCGCCATCTTCGCGGAATTCTTCCGCGGCGCGCGGGTCATCCAGAGGCACAGCGGCCAGAACCTCCTCAGATCCGTGGTGCAGCTCACGCGGCGGAACACGCGCCGGTACGGCGGCTACATCGTCCACTTCGGCGTGGTGCTCATCTTCATTGGAATCTCAGGCCAGGCGTTCAACCGCAGCGTCGAGGCGACGATGAACTACAAGCAGTCGATGAATATCGGCCCCTACCGTATCGAGTGCATGGACTACTCGCAGGACACGAACGCGAATTACGACTCCACCTACGCCATTCTCAACGTCTTTCGCGGCGGGCACCGGGTCACGCAGCTCGACCCTGCCATTCGCTTCTACCAGGCCAGCCAGCAGCCAGAGACGATGGTCGCCAATCACTCCACGCCGCTGTGGGATCTGTATGTGGTCTACGCCGGCACCGATACAACGACGGGCCAGCCGATCATCAAGGCCTTCCTGAATCCGCTGGTCATGTGGATCTGGATCGGCCTGATCGTGACCATTTTTGGCACAGGCGTGGCGCTTCTGCCGAACCTGAGCGCAGCGCTGGCCGCCCAGCGAAGCCGCGTGGCGGTTACCGCTGAACACGAGCCGGTAGCTGCGGGAAGGACAGGGGACTGATGGGCCGGGTCAGCCGATTCGCGTTGTTACCGCTGCTTGCCGTCCTCTGCGTCATCACACTGGGAACCGCCGACACGCAGGCTCGCTTTAACGATCTCGGTCACAAGCTGATGTGCATGTGCGGCTGCAATCAGATTCTGCTCGAGTGCAACCACCTCGGCTGCCCCGACGCGGCGAAGGAGTCGCAGGAACTGCAGGCGGCGATCGGAAAGGGCCAGAGCGACACCGCCATCATGGAGGCGTTCCAGGCTGAATACGGGCCTACTGTTCTCGCCGCCCCGTGGCTCTCCCGTTTCAACATCGTCGCGTGGGTGGTCCCGCCGGCGCTCCTGCTGCTCGGGCTCTTCGGCACGTTTTTCCTGGTACGCAAATGGCGGCTGCGCGCGGCATCCATGCCCGACGTCCCGGACGATCCCGCCTCCAGGGATATGCGTGAACGGATCAGGAGGGAGACACAAATATGACATCCGCTGCTCTTCTTGCCTGCGCGACGCTGGTGATGGGCTCATTGCTGTACGTCTTTTGGCCCGACCGCAACGTGGAGGCACAGAATGCCAAAACTCGTCTCGAGTATCTGCGCGAGCGCCAGGAAGCGCTGTACGACAATCTGCGCGATCTGAACTTCGAGTACAACTCCGGCAAATATCCTGAAGAGGATTACGCGGCGCAACGCGCGACGCTGGAAAACGAAGCCGCCGAAGTTCTGGCCGAGATCGACCTGCTGGAGGCGGGCATTTTGGGAAACCACAGTGCCGCGGCCCAGCACTCCTGAGTTTCTGACGAACACCGACTGGATACCCATGAAGCTCCTCGATCGACTTTCTATCTTCGTTCTGGCCGCTCTGCCTGTATCGCTCGCCGCCGCCACCATTTCCGGCACCGTCACGGACCGCACCACCAACAAACCCGCAGCAGGAGACACCGCGGTCCTGCTCGACCTCTCCCAGGGCATGCAGGAATCCGCGCGCACCACCATCGACGCGCAGGGCCATTACTCATTCACCGTTTCGAGTTCGGCCGGCATGCACCTGATTCGCGTCGACCACGACAAAGCCGACTACTATGGGTCAGTGCCGCCCAACACCTCCACGGTGAACATCGACGTCTACGACGTCGTTCCGAAGGTGCAGGGAATCCATGTCTACGCCGACGTGGTCCGCATGCAGACGGATTCCCAGGGGCTCAACGTTACGGAGAATTACTTCATCCGCAACGAGTCTAAGCCGCCGCTTACCCAGTTCAGCGATCACGCCTTCCGGTTCAGCCTGCCGCCAGGGGCGGTCGTCCAGGGCGGCGGCGCTACCGGACCGGGGGGAATGGAAGTCTCCAACACACCGGTTTCACTGAAGCAGAAGAACCAGTACGCATTCGTCTTCCCATTGCGTCCGGGCGAAACAGAATTCCAGGTGGCCTACACGCTTCCCTACAGCGGCAGCCTGGCCTTCCATCCCAACATTTCCATGCCTACGGATAATCTCGCGGTCATGATCCCCACCAGCATGAATTTCAGTGGCGGGTCGGCCTTCCAGCCGCTGCACGGAGATGCCGATGAGCCCGGTACGCAAACCTATCTGGCCACCAACGTGGACCCCGGTATGGCCCTAACCTACAAAGTCTCGGGTACAGGCTCGATACCGCGCGAATCCCAAAACGCGCAGGGCAGCAGCGGCCAGGCCGGCGGGCAGGGCATGGGAGACCAGGGCGGCCAGGATCAGCCTACGGTGCAGAACGGCGTTCCCGGCGGAGGACTCGCGCCTCCCAGCGATACCCCCGACCCGCTGCAAAAATACAAATGGTGGATTCTGAGCGGCATCGGACTCGCACTCGTCGTCGCGGCGGCATTCAGCCTGCGCACAAAGCCTGGCCTTCAGCCCGCAGGTACCCTCCCCCGGGCATCACAGCCCTCCCCGCTCACCCCAACTTTGCCTCCCGGAACGAAGGCGACCGACGTTCTCGCTAAATTGTCCTCGCACGCCTCTCCACAACCGGCGCAAGGCGGGGTACCCGCCCGTCCCCCGGTCCATGCGCCATCCCCAGGCCCCGCCGCGGAGACATCCATGCTGGCAGCGGTGAAGGAAGAGCTCTTTGCCCTGGAAACGGAGCGCCTTGAAGGAAAGATTTCCGAGGCGGACTACGCGCAGTCGAAATCGGCTCTGGAAGTGGTCATGCGCCGCGCGCTTGCCCGGCAGGCCGCTACGAAGTGAACCAGGTGAGCAACAGGATCAATGCGGTCGCGACAATCGCGATGCGATAGGCGTACTCGGGAATGCGGCTGGAAGTCGCCGGACTGGAAAGGCTGGAATGTATCCGCATAAAGTCCCCCACCGGAGAAGCCCTGTTGCGTGCTTAGACTCATTCTTCGGCAGAAACGATGCGGATATACAGGTAAATGTTCTCCCTGCCTATCGACAGGTGCCTGTTTCGTTACGAGACCGCCAATCGCCGCCAACGGCAATCAAACCACCGTCGTTTGCGCTGGTTTACAATCGGCTCGATGAGCGCCTCCGGCCAGCAACCCGGCATGTTTCCCTCTGAGCAGCCCACGGCTCGCGAGCCTCGGTCCCTGGTGCCGTGGATCGTCTCCGGCGTTCTGATTCTGGCCATCGTTGCAGCCATCATTATCTTCACCCGCCAGCCGGCGCCGGCCAGTCCTGGCGGCGCCGATCTGGCTCCCGCTGCTCCCTATGCTGCACAGCTCTCCATCGGCAATCTGCAAATGAGTCAGGCCGGCAGTATGGTCGGAGGGCAGAACACCTACCTCGACGGCCAGATCACCAACCACGGCGACAAGACGGTCACCAGCATCACCGTCCAGGTTGGCTTCTGGGGATTTACCAAACAGCTGGTCGGCAAACCCACCATGCCACTCGCTCTTGTCCGTACCCGCGAACCTTACGTCGATACCCAGCCGGTGAGCGCGGCACCCATCCTGCCGGGCCAGACCCGCGCGTTCCGCCTTATTTTCGACAGCGTGCCCCAGGACTGGAACCAAAACTACCCTGAGATCCGGATCATCCAGGTCGCTGCGGAGTAGTTAACCCCGGGTAACCAGCAAATAGTTCCCTGTGTGTTGCCGTAAGGCCGTGCATTTTTTTCCGGTCCAGGTCCCGGAACGGCTTCGCCCCCCGACGAGCTCCTTTTCCTCTGCTCCGAGTCTCCGTCCCAACTTTTTCAAACTAAAAGGCTTGCGCGATTCACACCCCGCTCTGCCCTCCTCCTGGCTCCTTTGGCAACGCAAGTGCTCTTTCTCGGGTGTCTCGAACGCTGCGCAGCCTTGACGGATGTCAACAACTAAAGAGAAGAAAAGAGCCATGAAAACCTTTCTGAATCCCGGATCGATGATGGCAATACTGGTTACAGCCAGTCTCAGTCTGCCGGCTGTTGCACAATCGAACTCTCCGCAGGCTCCGCCGCAGCAGAATCCTCAGGTCCAGACCGGCGCTTCCACCACCCCCGACACCAACAACGCTCAGACGCAGAACCCCAGTTCCCAGGAGACGGCGACCGGTCAGCCGCCGCTGCCTGTGAAAGAGCACGAGGGCTTCTGGGGGCACATGAACCCCTTCGCCCGCAAGAAGTGGGTCAGCAACCAGCTAAACCCGGTCAAGGGCCGGCTCAATGAGCTGGATGAGATACAGGCGAAGAATCAGCGCGACATTGAGGATGTGGACCGCCGAGCACAGAACGGCATTCATGCGGCCCAGTCCACCGCAAATGACGCCAATCAGACCGCCAGCGCAGCCAGCCAAACCGCCGGACAGGCCCAGCAAATGGCGCAGCAGGCCAACGACACCACCACCCAGCTCACCCAGACGGTCGCCAATCTCGACCAGTACCACCCGGTGAACAATCTTGAGATCCGCTACTATGCCGGCGAGCGCACTCTGAACCAGAAGTCGCAGTCCGCGCTCGACCAGATCGTTAACCAGATGCAGAACCAGAAGGGCTATGTCGTTGAAGTCCAGGGTTATTCCCACAGCCGAGGCATGATCGGAGTCGAGAACTCCCAGCGTATGTCTCAGGCTGTTGTGCGGTACTTGGCGGAACACCAGATTCCGATCTGGCGGATTCACGAGGTGGCGATGGGCAATGCGGGCGATAACGGCAACGTGGTCCGCATCAGCCTCGAAGAAAACAGTTTAGCGGGCTTGAACCCCAGCACGAACGGTGGTTCGCCGATTGGTGCGACGCAGCCGAATTCCGCGCAACCCTCCCCTCAGGGTGCTGCGTCGCAACCAGCGGTTCCTCAGCGGTAACGAAGGGAACTCGCAACCAAGCTCTCACAACGAGAGAACCAAGGCAGATTGGCCCCTCATCCGAGGGGCCCTTTTTTGCCTGCGCTATTTGTGCAGCCTTCCCAGAATCCAGAACACCAGCGAGAGGGCCGCGCTGGTCAGGATGCAGGTCCCCAGCGGAAAGTACCCTGTCGTATGTCTCGTGCGCCACGAGAAGTCTCCCGGCATCCGCCCCAGGGGCACCCCGGCCCGCGCCAGCAGCAGCATCACCGCGCCGGCGGCGAGAAGCAGCAGCCCGAGGCCAATCAGCACTCGCCCCAGATCGCTCATGCTTTCAGTCTATCCAGGTTGTGCTAACTAAGGTTCAGCGTCCGACCGGCGCAACCATGCGCTAATGCGCGCGATTCGCCGGCGCGAACTCGCTGCGGTGCCGCGAGTAGAAGAAGTAGATCACCAGCCCGATCAGCAGCCAGATAAAGAACGCCATCCAGGTGAGGATCTCCAGCCCCATCATCAGAAGAATGCAGAAGATAATGCTGAGCACCGGAAACACGGGCCCCAGAGGCAACCGAAATCCGCGCGGCCGCTCCGGCTCCCGATAACGCAGCAGGATGACCGCGACCGAAACCAGGACGAACGCGAAGAGCGTGCCGATGTTCGACAGATTGGCGACGGTGCCGATGTCCAGAAGCCCCGCGGGTACTCCCACGACAAAGCCGGCAACCCAGGTTGCTACAGCCGGCGTGCGGAAGATGGGGTGAACTTTGCTGAATGAATCGGGCAGCAGGCGATCGCGCGACATGGAAAACCACACCCGGGCCTGGCCGAGCTGGAAGACGAGAATGGACGAGATCATGCCGAGCATCGCCCCGATCAGCACGACCAGCTCGACCCAGTGGAGAGGATGGCCGGTGGGGGTGAGGGCGAGCCGCCGCATGGCGTTCACCACGGGAGCAGCATCGCCCATCAGCGACTGCCACGGCACGACCCCGCTGAGCACAATGGCAACCCCGCCATAGAGCAGCGTGCTGACGACGAGCGTGGCCAGAATGCCAATTGGCATATCGCGCTGCGGGTTGCGGCATTCCTCTGCTGCGGTCGAGACCGAATCGAACCCGATGTACGTGAAGAAAATAATCGAGCCGCCGGAGAGCAGGCCTGCCCAGCCGTTCGGCATGAATGGGTGCCAATAGCGAGGCTTGATGAACTCCGAGGCCGCGAAGATGAATGTCAGGATTGCGCCCAGCTTAACGAGCACCAGAACGTTGTTGGTGCGCGCCGACTCCCGAATTCCCCGCACCAAAACCACGGTGAGGATCATCACGATCAGGAAGGCGGGGATGTTGAATCCGAAGTGCCAGCCGGGAGCGTAAAGCGTCTTCCCGGAGAAATCCTGCAGGCCCGTGGGCAGATATGCCGGCGAGATCCATCGCAGAGCGGGATGGATCCCGAACCACTCCATGAACGCCTCAATGTGGGCTGCGAACCCCACGCTGACGCTCATGTTGGAGAAGGCGTACTCCAGAATCAGGTCCCAGCCGATAATCCACGCTACCAGCTCGCCCAGGGTCGCGTAGGTGTAGGTGTAGGCTGAGCCGGCGATGGGGATCATGGAGGCCAATTCTGCGTAGCACAGGCCGGTAAAGATGCAGACGATGGCGACCAGAACCATCGAAACGGCGAGCGCCGGGCCGGCGCCTGGGCGACCTGCCATCGCCGTATGCGCGATCAGATAATGAAGCAGCGGAGTGTTGGCAAGCTGCGGCGTGTCGAATTTCTGCCCGGCCATAGCCGTGCCGATCACGGTGAAAATGCCCGACCCGATGACCGCGCCGATGCCCAGCGCCGTCAGCGATACCGGCCCCAGCGTCTTCCTGAGGCTGTGAGTGGGATCCTCGGAATCGGCAATCAGCTTGTCGATGGACTTGCGCGCGAAAAGCTGGGACCGGAGACGGCTCCCAGTGGGCCGGGATGGAATCACGGGCTGATCCGGCAATCGGCGGCTCCTGGGTGGGGAGAGATGATGCAGAGAGTGTACCTGGTCAGGCCGGGCCGGCGAAAGGGAATTCACCGGTCCTCAACAGGAAAAAGCATCCGCCAGCCGCAAGCCTCAAAGCCATCGGCTCTAAGCTGCGAACCGGGGGCTGAAAGCATGTGGCTGGCTGTTCGCTTCTACCGCTTACTCTGACCCCTCACCAGCTTCCGCACCTTCTTCTTCAGCGAGCCGCGCGGCGTGGTCCGCTTCGGTTTCGGGGCAGCTTTCTTGCGGGCCGCGCGTTTCACCTTCTTGCGTTCTGCCTTGTCCATAACCGACTTCGTATTTGCCATGAGAGTCCTTTCCGTAGCTGGCAATGCGGCTCTAGAGCCGCTCGAGCTGAGCGAATTTCTCCACCAGCTTTTTCACTCCGAACCCTGAGAATTGTACAGTAATCTTCGCATCGTCTCCCTCGCCCTCGCGTCGAAAGACGATCCCCTCGCCGTATTTCGGGTGGCGCACGCGCTGTCCGGATTTGAAGCCGGTCGCCCCTTTCGCCTCGCCCACATCGAGCCTGGGCCGGGATGCCTTCGGCGGAACGCCGCCGCGTCCGGAAAAGAATCGAGCAATATTTTCGACGGAATCCGCCTTGGCTCCAGCAGGGGGCCGAACCAACCGCTCCCGCGACGGAGTTCCCCGCCTGCCGAAGTTCGTGCTCTGATCCTCATCTTCGTAGCTGTAGTGCCGGCTTGTGAAATCGTCGCTCCGCCGCGAGAATTGCGACGGCGCCTCACTATAGCCGGCCGCGTATCCGCCCCAGGAGTCCGGCCGTCCTCGCCCGCCGCTCAGGTCCTCGATCAGCTGCTGCGGAATCTCCGCCAAAAACCGCGACGGAATCGACGGCTCCGGCATGTCGTTCCCGTAGCGCCGCCGGTACCGCGCGCGCGTCACCAGCAGAGTATCCATCGCCCGCGTCAGTCCCACGTAACAGAGCCGCCGCTCTTCTTCCATCTGCGGCGGATCGCTCAGCGCCCGCGAATGCGGGAACAGCCCCTCCTCCATCCCCGTCAGCACGACCAGCGGAAACTCCAAACCTTTGGCCGCGTGCAACGTCATCAGCGTCACACGTGCTTCCGGATCGTACTGGTCGGCATCGCTCACCAGCGCCGCATGATCCAGGAACTCCGCCAGCGTCTCGCCGCGCTCCTGCGCGTCCTGTGCCGCATTCGCCAGCTCCTTCAGGTTCTCGATTCGCGAAAAGGCCTCAGGAGTGCCTTCCTCTTCGAGCGACCGGATGTAACCGGTGCGGTCGATGAGGAACTTAATCAACTCCGGCAGCGTCGCCGCTCCACCTGGCCTGCGGAACCCCGGCACAGCCTGGGCCTCCACATCTTCGCTCTCTGTGGCCGTAGCCGCATGCGGTACCGGCGCCTCTTCGCTGAAGACACTGAACCGTGCCGGCGTGAAATCAGTTTCCTCGGCGATATCGTCGCCATGCGTCAGCGCCAACATTGCCTGCGCCCCCACCGGCCCGGCTATTGGCTTGCTGGGGTGGTGCGCCACGCCGCCGAACTCAAAGCTCGTGTCCGGCTCCGCTGCCGCAGCCATCGCTTCCACTGACTCCGCGGGCTCACCCCCCACATCTTCCGCCAGCTTCTCCGCGAATCCGGCCGAGACCATGGCCCGCGCATCGCTGATGATCCGGCGAAACCCATCGAGCGCCGAAAGCGCCCGCGCCGGCAGCAGCTTTGCTTCGATCGCTCGCCCGATTCCCGTCCACAGGCTCGCGCCCGTTTCCAGGGCAATCCGCTCGACCGTCTCCATCGTCGTCCTGCCGATGCCTCGCGCCGGCGAGTTCACCACTCGCTGCAGGGCGATCGAGTCATGCGGATTTTGCGCCAGCTTCAGATAGCTCAGCAGATCCTTGATCTCCGCTCGCTCGTAAAACGAGAAGCCGCCGACCATCGTGTAGCCGATCCCGTACCGTCGCATGGCCTCCTCCACCAGCCGCGACTGCGAATTCGTCCGGTACAGCACCGCGCACTTAGGGTCGGACTGCTGGTCGGCCGCCTTGCGGAGATATTTCTGGATGTAATCCGCGATGAACAGGGCCTCGTTCTCCCCGTCCGGCGCTTCGTAGTAGCCGATCAGTGCGCCGCCCTCGCGCGAGGTCCACAGCCGCTTGCCCTTGCGCTGCGCATTCCGCGCCACCACCGACGATGCCGCTTCCAGAATGATCTGTGTGGAGCGGTAATTCTGCTCCAGCCTCACCGTCTTCGCCCCCGGAAAGTCCTTCTCGAACTCCAGAATGTTGCGGATATCCGCGCCACGCCACGAGTAGATGCTCTGGTCATCGTCGCCCACCACGCACACGTTGCGGTGCTCGCCGGCCAGGAGCTTCATCAGCTCGTATTGCGGGCGGTTCGTGTCCTGATACTCATCCACCATCACCCAGCGCCAGCGCCGCTGGCATTTCTCGCGCACTTCCGCCGCCACCTTGAGCAGCCGCACTGCTTCGAGCAGCAGATCGTCGAAATCGAGCGCGTTGGCCTTGCGCAGCTCCTGCCGGTAGCCTTCGAAGATGTGCGCGACCCGCTCGCTGATCGGGTCCGACGACTGCAGGAAGTATTCCTGGGGGTCGAGCATGTGGTTTTTGGCCCAGGAGATCTTCGAGAGCACCACGCGCGGCGTCAGCTGCTTGTCTTCCAGCCCCATCCGCCGCATCACTGCCTTCACCACCGCCTGCTGATCTGTCTCGTCATAGATCGCGAACGACCGCGTCAGCCCTTCGCTGCCCACCCGCAGAGCCTCAATGTCGCGTCGCAGCAGGCGCACGCAGAGGGAATGAAACGTCGAGATCACCGGCTTTGACAGCGAGCCGTGTCCGATCAGTTTTTCCACGCGCCCGCCCATCTCGGCGGCGGCCTTATTGGTAAACGTTACGGCGAGGATCGCGTCGGGCGCGGCTCCGCGCTCCTCGATCAGATATGCGATCCGGTGGGTGATCACGCGCGTCTTGCCCGATCCGGCGCCGGCCAGAATCAGCACCGGCCCATCGACAGCCTCGACGGCTTCACGTTGCTGCGGATTCAGTTGGTTGAGGAGATGCTGCACGGTGGATTGGCTCTGCTCCAATTTTAAGCGGAGCACGCCGCGGAAACAGAATCAGCGCCGCAGATCCCGCAGAACGGCGCCCGAATGTTCCCTGCGTCCTGCCTGCGCTTTGTGGTGAACTGTTTGTATGCCGCTCCTGGCCGCGACGGATCTCACCAAAAACTACGCGCGAGATGCCCCGCCGGTCGTCGACCGGGTTTCGTTCTCCATCGAGCAAGGCGAAACCCTCGGCCTCGTGGGCGAATCCGGCTCCGGCAAGAGCACCATAGCCCGCATCGTCCTCGGCCTGATTGAGCCCACCAGCGGCACCGTTCTTTTCGACGGCCATCTTGTCACCGGGGTCACGCAGCGCAGCCTCCGGCCCCTCCGCCGCCGCATGCAGCCGGTCTTTCAGGACCCCTACGCCGCCCTCAACCCCCGCATGACCGTCGAGCAGATCGTCACGGAGCCGCTGGTCATCCACCAGCGCATCGGCCGCGCGGAGCGCCGCCGCCGCTGCGAGGAACTCCTGCGCCAGGTGGGGCTTGACGACGTCGTCCTGCGCCGCTACCCGCACGAATTTTCGGGCGGCCAGCGCCAGCGCATCAACATCGCCCGTGCCCTCGCGGTCCGGCCGGAACTGCTCGTTCTTGACGAGCCGGTATCGGCCCTCGATGTCAGTGTCGGCGCGCAGATTGTCAACCTGCTCCGCGATCTGCAACGGGAGTTCGGCCTTACCTATCTCTTCATCTCCCACTCGATGCCGCTGGTGCGGTATCTGGCGACGAACATCGCGGTCCTGCAGGGCGGCAAGCTGGTCGAATTCGGCACTCGAGATCAGGTGTGCGACTCACCCCGCGAGGACTACACGCGCAACCTCGTCGCCGCCACGCCAGAGATGCGCGCCGGATGAGACACTGAGATGGCGGTTGAATCGAAGCTTTCCTTTACTGACCTGTGCATGCCTCCATCGGTTATTACTTTTTCTTAGCGGGCGCAGCCTTCATCGGCGGCCTCGTCAACTCCGTTGCCGGAGGCGGCGGCTTCATCGCCTTTCCCGCATTGCTCAAAGCCGGGCTTCTTCCCATCCAGGCCAACGCCACCAACACGGTGGCTCTCTGGCCCGGCCAGTTCACCTCCATCGCCGGCTATCGCGAAGACCTGAAAAAGAATCTCCGCTTGGTCGTCCCCGTCATGGTTGTCGCCGCCATCGGCGGTCTGGCAGGATCGCTCACGCTCCTGCACGGCAGCCAGCACTCCTTTCTGCGTCTCGTCCCGTACCTTTTTACTCTGGGTGCCATCAGTTTCGCGCTCAGCGGCCCCATCCGCCGCCGCATGCAGCGCCAGATGCTCGAATCGACCCAGCATCCCGAACACCGGCACCGGGTCCATCTACTCCCGCTGCTGCTGTCGCTGCTCGCCATCACCTACTACATCGGCTACTTCGGCGCTGGAGCCGGCCTGCTCACCATGTCCGCGCTGTCGCTTGGCGGCGTTGAGCGCATCGCTGAAATCAATGCGCTCAAAACCGTCATCACCACCACCGCGAATGCCGTCGCCTGCATCACCTTCATCATCGGCGGCGCCGTGGAGTGGCGCTATTGCTGGATGATGATGATCGCCTGCGCCATCGGCGGCTACACCGGCGCGCGGAATGCGCGGCGCATCAGCGACCGCGTCCTGCGGCCGATCATCGTCGCCCTGGGCTTCGGCCTTGCTATCTTCTTCTTCCTGCATAAGGGGGCGCTGTGAAACGCGGAGTTTCCATCCTCGCCGCGGCTCTGGCCGTCTTCTGGGCGGCTGGTTTTGTGTCCGCATCTGCCCAGGCCACGCCAGCCCGCAGCTACTACGGCTTCGATAAAGACGGCTATCCCGGCGACGCTCTTCTGCTTGCATTGCATCGCACCTTCGCCTACACCGGATTCTGGCTCAACAACCCGCCCGGCATGACGGCGAATCCCTGGGCAGGGAAGCGGCCCATCGTCCGCGCCGCCGGCTTCGGTTTCCTCATCCTCTTCAACGGCCGCCTGGATCGGCAGCTGGTCCACCGCGACGCGGCGGCATTGGGCCGCGCAGACGGCGCCGACGCCATCGCTGCCGCCCGCCGCGAAGGCTTTCCTGCCGGAGCCATCGTTTTCCTCGATCAGGAAGAAGGTGGCGCGCTCCTCGACGAGCAGGCCGCCTATCTTGGCGCCTGGATCGCTACCGTGAAAGCTTCAGCCTATCGGGCCGGAGTCTATGCCTCCGGCATTCCTGTCCCTGCGGGCCGCGGCATCCGCATCTCCACCGCGCGCGATATCGAAGCCCGCTTTCTCGACACGCAGCTCTGGGTATGGGATGACCGGTGCCCCCCCGCGCCTGGCTGCATCGCGCCCGATGCCCGCCTCAGCATGACCCGCAGTGGATTCCCTCGCAGCGTCGTCTGGCAATATGCCCAGTCCCCGCGCCGCAAAGCCGACACAGGCGCATGCCGCAGCACCTATGCCGCTGACAGCCGTTGCTACGCCCCGGGGCTGCCGCATTCCGAGGCCACCCGCATCGACCTCGACCTCAGCAATTCTCCCGATCCTTCCAGCGGCCGCTGACCGGGCGATCAGGACGATGCCGGAAACCGGAACTCCTCCACCACGGGAGGCCGCTGATCGAAATCGCTGTACCGAATCCAGCGCGGCCGCACAACCAAAAACGTAATCGCCGGCGACTGCATCCGCTCGCGCCCTCCCGGCCATACCTCGAAATAGATTTCCTGGTACCTGGCGCGCTCATGACCGGCTGGCTCGAACGCGTCGCCCTCGTACTGCACCGTCTGTTCGCCGCTCCATCCTCCGATCACCATCGAGCATGCTGGCCGCGCCGTCAGGTTAGCGTACTTCCGCGAAGCCTTCCGCATGTCGAAGACCACTTCCATCTCCGGCGTCACCGCAATGCCTACCAGCGCCGACTGCGGTGTCCCGGCTTCCGACAGGCTCGACACCACCGCATAGCGGTTTCGTCGCAGATACTCGAGGACAAGCGACCGATCATCCTCCACAGGGGGCCCTCGTTGGATCGGAATGGCTATCTTTGCTGGTGGCTGGAAGCCGGTGACTTATGATAACTCTCCGGCGGCCCGAGATAGCTGGCGGGTGCGGTCGGCTCTTTCGGCGCAGCCACAGCGGAAAAGTGCGGAGCATGTGGATTCGGGAAGGCCACCACCAGCTTCTCCAGGACTATTCCCGGATCGATCATGCCGAACCTGAGGGTGTGATAGCCAGGCGCGGATACGTTCAGCATGGCCGTCACTTTCCGCACGCCATCGCTCACCGCGGTTGCCCACGCCTGCTCCGAGCTATCCGCCAGCGCATCCACGATCACGGGCGGCTGGTCATCGAACGACACCGCATACCGCAGGCCGCGTCCCGGCACAAAGTTAAGCGTCGGCGCCAGAATTGCCTCAACGCTGCACGTCCCGCTGTCGAACAGATACATGCGGTATTCAAGCGCCGGCCCAGGTTGCGGAGGCAGCACGCTGGGTGCTGTCGGCGGCATGATCGTCATTCCCGACAACGTCTCACCATAATCCGGAATGTTCACCCACTGTGCGCCGCCTGCCGCGGTCTCGCTGGTGAAGTGCGCCGCATCGATCGAGACGTAATGCCGCGCTTCCACAAATCCCTGCAGATCGTTGCGCCTGGGTGTCGACGGATCGAATGCAGTCACATGCACCGTGATCGCCGGCCCGTCCTTCCGCCGGATGACGATGTCCCCTTCGCTGCGGCCCCGCGGCGCTGTTGCCCAGTCAATGCTGGCAAAGATCCGCTGCTCCTTCGTCACGGTTCCCGAGATGGCGCTCAGCCGGATCCATGGCTCATCCGCCTTTGCCGCCCAGGCAAACGGCCGATCGCCGCGATTGAAGATGTCGATATGCCGCGTCTGCCGGTTGAAGTCGTCAATCGTCGCCAACCGGAGAGGGGGAAGCGGCCCATTCGCGGCATACGGTGTTCCCTCCACGGCGACGGCCATGTGCGGACCGGTCAGCGGCTGCACCCACGTCACCGCCGGCATCGCATTCACGGGAGGCTCGTTCCAGTACGTGTAACCGATGTGCGTCTGGTCCATCATGTGGTCCCACTTGCCGTGCGCCAGCACATGGTTGTACTGGTACGTCAGCGCTGCGTCTTCGGCAAACAGCTTCCGCGCCCGGTCTGCCAGATCATTCGTGCTCACGCGCCCCTGGGTGGCATAAAGCGCGTTCTCGCCAGCCACGATGTACAGTTCGTTCACAATCGCCGACGCCTTCAGCGGATACAGCACCAGCTCGAAATACGCGTCCTGATCCGCCGCCGGCAATTCCTTGTCAACCTTTTCTGCCTCATCCGCCAGCGACTGCCACTCGCTGTACACGCGCTCTGCCTCGTCAAAGTGGATCAGGCTGAACGTATTCGGCTTCAGCAGTTCCGGCTTACGGCGTCCGTTGTACTTTGTGTATGCGGTTAGCAGCTTTGCGATCTCCGCGGCATGCTCGTTCCCAAACTGCTGCGCAGCCCAAGTCTCGGTGTACTGCTGTAGATTGTCCGGGTTGAATCGCGCCGGATTCCAGGCCATATCCAGGAAGAATGAGATCGGAAACTCCATCGGCTTCAGGTCCCCTACATTCACCACCCAGATGCGCGTCGCGCCATACTTCCATGCCAGGTTCATCTGCTCCCAGATCTTTGGAACGAAATTGGTGTTCAGCCACTTATAGCTGCGTGGCCCGCCCACGTAATCGAAGTGGTAATAAATCCCGGCTCCTCCGGGACGCTTCCGTTCCGCCGCGGTCGGCAGCCGCCGCAGATCGCCCCAGTTGTCGTCGCTCCACAGCAGCGTCACGTCGTCCGGCACGCGCATGCCCAGGTTGTAGTAGCTCTCTACCTCCTTATAGAGAGCCCAGAGCTGCGGAATCTTATCGATGTCCGGGTTCACGGTTTGCCGCAGAATCTGCCGCTGATCGTGGACAATCTTCTCCATCAGCGCAACGTTATCGCCCTTCGACATCGGCGTGTCGTTGTGGCCGCGCATTCCCAGCGTCACCACATCCTCGTAGTTCTTATCCCGCTCCATGCACCCGCGCCAGAACTGCTCGATCCGCTTCTGGTTCGTCACGTAGTTCCACGGCCCGTCGCTCGGCTTCCACTCCTTTTCCGCGCACATCATCGGCTCCTCATGCGACGTCCCCATCACGATGCCGTAATCGTTGGCCAGCTTCGCGTTGAGCGGATCGTCCGCCGCAAATGCGCTGTTCCACATCGCCGGCCACAGATAATTTCCGCGCAGCCGGAGCAGCAGATCGAAGACCCGCGTATAGAAAAGGTGGTTGTACCCGCCGTACTTCTCGTTTACCCATCCGGTTAGCGCCGGAGCCTCGTCATTCAGGAAAATCCCGCGGTACTTGACCACCGGCGGCCCCACAATCCATCTCCCCGCCTCCGTATAGAGCGCATTCCGGTGCATTACCGGCACGTCCG
The DNA here is from genome assembly GCA_027315385.1 of Acidobacterium sp. Classification (GTDB taxonomy): domain Bacteria; phylum Acidobacteriota; class Terriglobia; order Terriglobales; family Acidobacteriaceae; genus Palsa-343. Next base: position 2,886 of record DAHUYD010000155.1, on the reverse strand, counting down.
CCCACCAGTACCGTGGCGAAACTCCGATATCGGCGGACAGGTCGTAAACTCCGTAGATAGTCCCGCGTTTGTCGCTGCCAGCGATGACCAGGGCCCGCGCAATCCCCGGCAGCGGACGATCGACCACCTGCGTCAGCGTCGCTTCCCACTGCCCGCGAATCGCGCTCACGTCGATCTTGTGTTCCTCGATCAGATCGTCGATCGCCCGGCTCCTCCCAATGGTCCCGATCAGAATCACGTTCCCCCGCGGCGCAGCCGATTCCACCAGTTCCGGCGCCACGCCCGTCACCCGCCGAAAGTCCCCCTGCAAATCCTGAGCGGCGTGCAGCACGCCCCACCAGTCCGTCGGATCGACATAAATTTCCGCCGCTTTTCCACGCTGTGCGAGCGTGAAGCCGCCCGGAGGCGGAGTGCTCCGCACGTACTGCCGCTGCCCCAGAGCCAGGACGCGCCCGGGCAGCGCCGGCATTGCGATCAGCGCCAGCCAGATGGGAAGCCGCCGCACGTTTCGAGCAGAAGGGAAGAGTGCCATCGATGCGCCCCAGAGTAAATTGTCGTTCCGAACAAAGATAGATTAAGCCTGGCCGCTCGTCCTCACGCATCAGCGTCCGTTCAGACCTGACCGGTAAAATAGGATCAGATGCCGCGTTCCGCAGCCCCCACAGACGTCCAGGCCATCGACGCGCTACTCATCCAGGGTGGCCTCCAGCCCACGCGCCGCCGTCTCCGTGTTCACCGGGAACCCCTGCGCGAAGGCCAGGACGAAGTCCGCCCGCAGACCCCCGTCCGCGTCGTCAGGTCGCGAATCGAAATTGTCCGCGCCCCCGCATTCCAGCGCGTACCCTGGCTCATGCACGGCTTCAGCACCCGCACCGGCGGCGTCAGCCACGTCTATGCCCCCGGTCAGCGCGCCGGCGAGCTGAACCTCGGTTTCACGGCCTCCGATTCCCGCGAAAACGTCCTGGAAAACCGCCGCCGCTTCCTCGAAGCCCTCGGCGCGCCTCCGGATGCGGCACTGGTCACCCTCCTGCAAATTCACTCCTCAGTCGTACGCCGCGCCGTCCGGCAGGATGCCGCTCGCATCTTCCGCGGCGACGGCCACATAACCAACCAGCCCGGCGTGCTCCTTGCCATCCAGACGGCCGACTGCATCCCTGTGCTTATTGCCGACACAAAGAGAAAAGCCGTAGGCGCCTTCCATGCCGGCTGGCGCGGAACGCTGAAGCGGATCGTCGAAAACGGCGTGGGCCGCATGCGCGCCGAATTAGGCAGCCATCCCCAGGATCTCATCGCCGCCGTCGGCCCGGGGATCGCCCTCTGCTGCTACGCCGTTGGCGAGGAGGTCCGCGGCGAATTCGCCTCGCAGTTCGCCTACGCGCCGCAGCTCTTCCGCGAATTGTCGGAGTCCGATCCGATCCGCGAGAAGTACCCGCTGCTCTTCCTCACGGCGCGCGCTCCGGGCCACAGCGATCTGGGCCCGCAATTACATTTGGATCTGATGGAAGCGAATCGGCGCCAGCTCCTCGACGCGGGCCTCTCCCAGGAATCGATCACTGTCATCGGCCACTGCACCCGCTGCCAGCGGAACCGCTACTTTTCCTGGCGCGCCGAGCAGGGATTCACAGGCCGGATGCTCTCCGTCGTGGGCATCGGATAATCGCGCAAGCGCCCTCTCCTACTCGCGGCGTTCCACCGGGCGCCGGAAGCTCAGCACCGGAGATTTCGCGTTAGCGATGATCTCGTACACTGTGTCGTCGCCCCGGATCGGCCAGAAGGTCACGTCCTTGCCCACGCCCAGCACGATCAGGTCCGCTCCGATCTCCTCGGCCGTGCCCAGCACCTCTTCGACCACGTCGCCGGCTTCCACCTTCACCGTGCATCGGCTCCACAGCGCCGCCTCTTCGGGCACCAGCCGCTTCAGCTCGGATTTTGTCCATTCCACAATCCGCTCGGCGTCCTGCTGGTACTTCGTATCCTTGCTTAACACGTGCAGCAGCGTAATGTCCGCTCGATAGAATTCCGCCAGGTCCATCGCGACGCGCGCCGTGTTCTCGCACCCGCCGCACAGCGAAACCGGGTGCAGGATCTTGCGCGGCGCCCCGAACGCCGAAGCCGCATGGGCGTGTGGTCCAATCGTGCACACCGGCACCTGAGCCGCGCGCAGGACGTCGTGCGCCACCGACCCCAAAAAGAAACGCTTCAGATTCCGGCGGCCATGCGTCCCTGCCAGAATGCGTCCCGCATTCAGTTCGTGCGCCAGCCGGGCGATCTGATCGCTCGGCTGTCCTTCGAGGACCTTCACGTAGCAGGGAATTCCGCTGTCCCGCAGCGGCTGCGCGGCTCGCTCCAGCATCTGTCTTGCTTCTTCCCGGAGCGACGCTACATCGAGATACGGAATCGCGCTCGCATCCAGCGGCATGGCCTCGCCCGGCGGGATCACGTGCACCAGCGTCAGCGCGGCCCCGCAGGCTCGCGCCTGCGCCGCGGCATGGGGCATCAGGTATTCCAGATCGTCCAGATCCGTAGCGACCAGGATCTTGTCAGGAGCCACAAATGCGCGGATTCGGTGGCTGAATTCTTCGACGGCTTTCATGGAGGGATTACCTCCTGACATGAGTCTCCCGCCCTCGGCCCGAACTGACTGTGACTACAGGCACAATCCCGTGTGACGGGGGTCACCTGCGGGTTCTTCAGATCGGGCCAGGATGACTTCAGCCACACGCATCAACAGGAATAATCGCTCTCTGTGATTGCGGTCACATACAGGTCTTTTTCCCCGACGCTACGGTCTGTCTGCAATCCCAGAAAATTCTCCGTCATGGGAGGAGCGGCCGAAATGCCCGAAGCTCGCACAATCCTCGAGACCTGTAAGGAGCGAGGATTCTC
>DAHUYD010000088.1 GCA_027315385.1 Acidobacterium sp. | reverse complement strand
TATAAGGTACCGATTTCCGCGTGGTCGGTGGTGATCGGCCTGGCGGCATCAGCGGTTGTCGGCATCGTCTTCGGCACCCTGCCCGCCAATCGGGCCGCCGCGATGGACCCCATCGAATCCCTCCGTTACGAGTAGCGGGGGAAACGACCGCGCCCGGCGCGCCTGCGGATCGAGGTCGTCTCCGGCCTGACGGCTCTCAATGCACCTGGACGCCCTTCGGAATAAAGGCGATCGCCACCTGCATCTGTGTCCCGCCCGGTACATCCACGTTGCGCCCCTTTGCCAGAAACGTGGCCGACGTGGACTGATGGATATTGCTCCGCAGCATCACGCCTGGAATGCCGTTCTGGTGGCTCGCCGCTGCGCCCTGCGGCACGTTCATCGGTTCGGCAGGCTGCGGCGCGGGCATTCCTGGCGAGGGTCCGGGCGCGCCTGCGGCGCCGGGGGCGGGCGCCGGTCCGGGCGCAGATCCCTCGACTGCGGCGCCGTCCATTTCGGCCTGAGCCTGGGCGATGGATGGATCGCTGACCTGCATCACCGTCACCTTGACCGGAAGCACCGTCCCGTCCTTCAGCTTCGCCTGGTTAAAGGTCACCGTGATTTGGGAATTGCCGTGGTGCTGCGATGCCACCACCGCGTCCACCTTTCCCAGCAGCACGGTGTTCCGTTTCAGAGCCGGCTCGTTCGGCAAAGTCACCGTCTGCTCCAGCTTCGCCGTCACCGCCTGTCCGGGCTTGAGCTTCTTCGCATTCAGCCCCTTCCGGAGTTCGGCTTTGGCGGGAACCATCCGGATTTGCCGCGCCGGCGGCATTTGCGCCCCGCTCACGGGCTCCTGCGCCCCATTCACCGCATTCCGATCGTTTTGCGCGAATCCGCCGGCGCACGCCAGCAGAGCCGCCACCGCCAGACCTGCACCCGCTGCTCTTCCTTTGCGCATATACCCTCCCGTGTGCCGCGCGCCTCGGCTCTACCCTCTTTTTTGGGAAACCGGAGTTCCAGCCCGCGTTGCCCGCCACTGTTAAACTGAAAATGATCCCATGTGCCGACCCGCTGGCCGCTACGCTCCTAACCGCCTCATTCCTGACCGCTAGCTGCTACTGCCAGCGGCTGGCCCGCCTGGCCGGTTAGCCACCCCTAACCGTCTTAATCCAGACCGCCAGCCGTCTCACCCTCGAACTGCTTCACCCCCTGAAAGGTTTCTGTGAGCAACATCCGCAATATCGCCATCATCGCGCACGTCGATCACGGCAAGACGACGCTGGTCGACGGGCTCCTCCGGCAGGCCGGAACGTTCCGCGCGAACGAAGCCGTGGCCGAGCGCGTCATGGACTCCAACGAGCTGGAGCGGGAGCGCGGCATCACGATCCTGGCCAAGAACACAGCCGTTTTCTACCACGGCCAGAAGATCAACATCGTCGACACGCCGGGCCACGCCGACTTCGGCGGAGAGGTGGAGCGCGCGCTGAAGATGGTGGACGGCGTCATGCTGCTGGTCGACGCCAGCGAAGGTCCGCTGCCGCAGACCCGCTATGTGCTGTCGAAAGCTCTGGAAGCGCGCCTGCCACCCATCCTTGTCATCAACAAGATCGATCGGCCCGACGCGCGCGCCCAGGAAGTACTGAACGAGGTCTACGATCTCTTTATCGATCTCGACGCCACCGAAGACCAGCTCGACTTCCCCGTGCTGTATACGAATGCCAAGCTGGGCCAGGCGAGCTTCGATCCAAAAGTGCCCGGCGAAAATCTTCAGCCCCTGTTCCAGGCGATCCTCGACACCATTCCCCAGGGGAAGGGGGATCCTGAAGGCATCCTCCAGATCCAGGTAAGTAACCTCGACTACTCCGACTATCTGGGCCGGCTGGCGATCGCGCGCGTCTACCAGGGGACGCTGCGCACCGGCGACGAAGTCGCCATATCCAAGCGCGACGGCTCGCTCCACAAGACCCGTATCACGAAGCTGTTCTCCTTCAGCGGCCTGAAGCGCATTGACATCGAGGCCACAGAGATCGATGACATCGTAGCTGTGGCCGGCGTGGAAGGCATCACGATCGGCGAGACCATCACCAACGCTGAGACTCCCGCTCCGCTGCCGGCGATCGTAATCGACGAGCCCACGATTGCGATGCAGTTTTCAGTGAATAATTCGCCCATGGCGGGGCGAGAAGGCCAGTGGGTCACCTCGCGCAATCTGCGCGAGCGGCTCCAGAAGGAGCTGCTCACCAACGTCTCGATTCGCGTGGAAGATACCGGCTCGCCGGACAGCTTTAAGGTGCTCGGCCGGGGCGAATTGCAGCTCTCCATCCTGATCGAGATGATGCGCCGTGAAGGTTACGAGCTGATGGTCGGCCGCCCCGAGATTGTCACGAAAGAAGTGGACGGCAAAATGATGGAGCCGGTTGAGCACCTCACCATTGACATCCCCGAGTCCTTTATCGGGGTGGTGATCGAGCGGCTCGGGCCGCGCCGCGGCGAGATGGTGAAGATGCACAACCACGGCTACGGACGGGTTCGCCTCGAATTTCGCGTGCCCTCGCGCGGGCTGATCGGGCTGCGCGGCGAACTGCTTACCGACACCCGCGGCACCATCGTGATGAACTCCCTGTTCGATGGATACATGCCCCACCAGGGACAGATTCCGCAGCGCCCCACGGGCGCGCTGGTCGCGGACCGCCCCGGCATTACCACGGCGTACGCTTTGGAGGGCCTGGAAGATCGCGGCGTGCTCTTCGCTCAGCCCGGGGTCGAGGTCTACGAAGGCATGATCATCGGCGAGCACTCGCGCGACAACGATCTCGACGTCAACGTGGTCCGCGAGAAAAAGCTGACCAACATGCGCGCCTCGACGGCGGACGACGCAATCCGGCTGGCGCCGCCGCACCTGATGAATCTCGAACAGGCCATTGAATTCATCGCCGACGATGAGATGGTGGAGGTGACGCCGAAGTCCCTGCGCCTGCGCAAGAAGATCCTGCAGTCGAACCGGCGGCCGCGGCGCAACCCAACGGTGACGGCATAGGGCCACATCTTCCAGCCGGGGACTGCCAGCATAGGGCTCCCTAGGCCGCCTTCTGCGCCTGCTCATTGATGCGGTTCGAAATCTGCGTCAGCAGATGGTCCGCGTGTCCCTCTTCCTTGATCGTCTTATCCAGCAGGTCCGCGTCCGCCGTCCGCCCCAGCGTCTGCGCCCACTGCCGCACCGCGCCGTAGCTCGCGATCTCGTAGTGCTCCACGCGCTGCCCTGCCGAGATCAGCGCCGCATCCCGCACATCGTCGTCCGCCGCGTCCTTCACCATATCCTCGGTTGCGCTCACCAGCGCCGCCGTCACCTTGCACTTCACCGGCGACGCCTCCCCAGCCAGTTCGTTCAGAATCTGTTCCAGCCGCGCCGCCTGCTCCCGCGTCTCCTGCAGGTACGACTGGAACGCCTGCTTCAGTTGCACGTCCGACGAATTCTCCATCATCTTCGGCAGCGCTTCTGTGATCTGCTGCTCCGTCGAGAGCAGCGTCCGCAACTGGTTGATGTACAGCTTCCGCAGGTTATCGAGATTTGCCGAAAACATCTTCACCGCTTTTCTCCTCTTCTGTGGGATGCCGCCCGGCGGACGCACCCCGCGTCCGCCGTTCGATCCGCGGCTCACGCCGCCATCGCGTCTTCAAATCGAATCAGCACTTTCGTGTACCCCGGCTCCCTCCGGTTGAACTTCTCGTATGCGTCCGGCGCGTCGTCGATCGCGATGTGGTGGCTCACGATCTTCCCCGGATGCGCCCGCCCCTGGATGATCAGGTCCCGCAGGTACTCGTTGTATTTCTTCACCGGGCACTGCCCCATCCCGATCGTCACCGCCTTGTCGAACAGCTCCCCGATCGGCAGCGGATGAATCCCCTGTTTCGCCTGCTCGTCCTTCGCCCCCGGATCGGGCGCCATGTACACCCCGATCAGGCAGATGTTCCCCGCCGCGTTCACCACCCTTGCGCAGGAGTCGATCACCTGGCTCGGCCGCTCCTTGCCCGGGTGTTTCTCGTCGTGCGCCTGGTAGCCCACCGCGTCAATCGCGCAGTCCACCCCCGTCAGCTTATCCGCCTCTCGCGGCCGCAGGCTCTTCTGGTGCGCGGAGTCCTTCTTCCGCATCTGCCTGATCTGCTCCACCGGATCGCCGTCCTCGAAGTTGATCGGAATCGCCCCAAACTCCCGCGCCTTTTCCAGCCGCGTCTTCACACTATCCACGATGTACACCTCTGACGCCCCGCGCAGCAGCGAGCAGTATGCCGACAGCAGTCCCACCGGTCCGGCCCCGAACACCGCCACCGTCTTCCCGGGCGTCACCGCCGCCAGTTCCGTCGCGTGATACGCCGTCGGAAACACGTCGGACAGCAGCAGAAAATCGTCTTCGAATTTGTCGCCAGGCTCGCCCGGCAGCTTGAGGCAGTTAAAGTCCGCATACGGAACCAGCACATACTCCGCCTGACCACCCTGGTATGGGCCCATGCCAGCGTATCCATATGCCGCATGGGGCTGTTGATTCATCGTCAGACAAGCATGCGTGTTGCCGCGATAACAGTTATGGCAGTAACCGCAGGAGACATTGAACGGCAGCACCACCCGGTCGCCTTTCCGGATGCTCCGCACCGCGTCCCCTGTTTCCTCAATCACGCCCATGATCTCGTGTCCGACAACGGTTCCTTTCTCGAGTGGCGTCCTGCCGTCATACATGTGCAGATCGCTGCCACAGATGCCGCTGGTGGTGACGCGCAAAAGCGCATCGGTGGGCTCTTTCAGGCCTGGCTTGGGACGCTCGGTCACCGCCATGCGGCGCTCGCCCTGATAGCTGACAGCCTTCATGGAATACTCCTTCAGTTGTGTGAATTGAACGTGCGTGCGCTGAGGGCCGGGTGATCCCGAGCTTACGGAGGAAATACGCGCACTGCTGATTTGGATGCCGCGGGTCGCGGCACGGAAGTCCGCCTACAGACCGCGATAGCTGCCGCCATCCACGAGAATGGTCTGGCCGGTCACGCTCGCCGACGACTCCGACGCGAGCCACACCACCGCCGCCGCCACTTCTTCCGGCGTGGCCATTCGTCCGATGGGAATCTCGTGCTCCAGTTCCCGCTGCACGTCTTCCACCTCAACGCCGCGGTTCTTCGCGCGCTGCTCCAGAAGGCTGCGCGAGCGGTCAGTCGCGGTAAATCCCGGTCCGACGTTGTTCACCGTGATGCCGTCGCGCCCGAATTGTCCCGCAAGCGAGCGCACCAGCCCCATGATTCCGGCGCGAATCGTGTTCGAAAGCACCAGTTCCGGAACCGGCTGCTTCACCGAGTAAGAGGTGAGGGTAACGATGCGTCCCCACTTCCGCTTCTGCATGTGCGGAAGCACGGCCTGAGCAAAGCTGACCGCGCTGCGCAGGTTCAGCAGCCAGGCGCGCTCCCACTCCTCCATGGTCGTCTGCAGGAACGGCTTAGCGGGGGGTCCTCCGGCATTAGGCACGCAGACATCCACGCGCCCAAAGCGGCTCGCCGTGTCCGACACGAATCCGCGCACCGCCGCATCGTCGGCCACGTCCACCGATTTGGCGAACGCCTGCACGCCGAAGCGGCTGTGCGCCTCCGCCGCCACAACATCGAGCGCGTCCTGACGCCGAGCGCACAGCGCCACGTGCGCGCCCTCGGCGGCCAGCGCCAGCGCCACCGCCCGGCCAATGCCCTGGCTGGATCCAGCCACCACGGCCACTTTGCCCTGCAGTCCGGTTTCCATGCGCCCTATCATAGTGCTACGTTGCCGTTTGCGCACCGTCGCGACGGCGGCCGGAAGGAGATTCTGCTTGCCCAACCCCCAGGAATTGCAATACACCGGCTTCGACCGCATCCCGGCCGAAGATCTCAATACCCTTATCTCCAGACAGATGGTCTGGGGTGAACGCGCCATGCTGGCGCGCATCATCCTCCGCAAGGGGGCAGTGGTGCCCGAGCACAGCCACGATAACGAGCAGATCAGTTATATCGTGGAGGGCGCGCTGCGCTTCGCGCTCGGCGACGGACGCGCCATCACGGTCAGTGCCGGCCAGGTTCTGGTCATCCCTCCGAACCTGAAACACAGCGCCGTCGCACTGGAAGACACTGTCGACCTCGACATCTTCGCACCGCCCCGCGCCGACTGGATCGAGGGCACGGACGCCTATCTCCGTAAATAGAAGCAGCCTTCCAGCCCGTACGCGCCGCTCGCGAGAGCGGCGCATGATTTTTCGGCTCCAGCCCTCCGGGCTGTAATTCCGGGCAGGCGGCTACAACTCCGCGACTGATTCCCGGACGACCGCCAGCCGGCAGCAATTCCGCCCCGCCGCCTTGGCGGCGTACAGCGCCAGGTCCACTTCGCGCAGCACAAGGTCCATCCCTGGATCGCTCCAGTCCGAGCTGGCCAGCACGCCCAGGCTCACCGTCATCTGGATTTGCCCCACCGTGGTCGCAATCGGCGTCGCCGCGAAGACCTGGCGCAGTTGCTCGGCCCGGATCATCGCTCCCTGCGCATTGCACTGCGTCAGGACCGCCAGAAACTCCTCGCCGCCGTAGCGACCCACCAGATCGTATCCGCGAATCGCGGTCGACAGGCGGAACGCGATCTCGCGCAGTACTTCGTCGCCCACCGGATGCCCGTAGCGGTCGTTCACTTCCTTAAAGTGATCCAGATCGGCGAGCAGCACGGCCATGCTCAGGCCTTCGCGCGCGCATCGCGCCAGTTCGCGCTCCAGCCCCTCCAGAATGGCGCCCCGATTCAGAAGGGAAGTCAGCGAATCGTGGTTGGCCTTGAAGTGCAGGTCTTCCCGGGCCCGCATCAGTGCTGCCTCGGTCTCTTTCAGCGCCGTGATATTTCGCCCGATCCCGATGACTCCCACGGGAATTCCGTCCGGTGTGCGCAGCGGTACTTTGGTTGTAAGGATGTACCGGATACGGCCATCGGCTTCGCGCACATGTTCATCGCGGCTCACCAGCGGCTCTCCGCTCTGTATCACTCTCTGTTCGTCCTGGAAGAAACCCGTCGCCAAGGTCTCCGGGTAGAAATCGAAGTCGGTCTTGCCCACCAACTCCGCGCCCGACTCAACGCCCATGATCTCCGCGGTGCCCTGATTCGCAAACAGGAATCGGCTATTCGTATCTTTCACATAAATGAGGTCGGGAAGGCTCGCCATCACGGCGCGCAGCATCGCGAGCTCGCCGGGGAATCTTTCCCGCGGGCTCCGCTGCGGCCGCCGGGGGCCGAGGTAACGCCACGCCGCCAAGCCCGCCACCAGCAGCAGAAGCGCCGCCGGCAAGAGCAGGGGCCATGATGCGAGAGCATGCGGAGAGATCCAGCAGCCAGCCGCCCATCCATTTGCGGATGTAACCGCCAAATCTCCGGGTTGCGGGAAGCCTTCCATCCGTCGGTGGCACGCAGGCGACCAAACTCGGCACTAACATCCGCCGACTTTGGCTGCGCTGCAAGCATACACTGCCCTCAGCCTGCGCTAACAGGCCCGGATCGTGGAACGCACCTTCGCCGTTAACGGGCGGAGCGTCGCCGATCACCTGGAAACGTGGGGTTGGCCGAAGAGAAGGTTGCGAGCGCGGCCAGGGGTATTAGTTTCCAGGCGAGGAAACGCGGGTTACTTCTTCCCTGCCTGGCCGGCTTTCTGCTTTGCCCAGCGACGCTTTTGCGCTGCAGCAATCCGGGCGCGCGCTTCCGCGCTCAGTACCCGCTTCTTACGCGGGCGGTTGCCAAACGATGTGCTGCTGAGCCGCGAACCCCCGCTGCTCTGCAGTAATGCGCGCACCTTTTCAAGCCGGCTAATCTCTTCATCCACTGCCGCAATCAATTCTTCACGAGACATAGTTTTAGTTTTCTCTCTGATTGATTTTTGTTTTAGCAAGATACTTCCGGGGAACGACCAACGCCATCACAACATAACGCAGACGTCTTCGTTCACGATAGCAAATGCGGTGAAACGTTACAAACGGGACATCTTCATCCAGGCGTTCAGAAACCAGGACATCGCCTGATTACCGCAGGAACTCGGCCTTGCCGCCATTGCGCCTCCTCTTCGCCCGGGCGCGGCCGTCAACGGCGCGATCGATTCCACGGCCCAACGCCGTATATTGCATGGGGGAGCTATTATCTTCGCCGCACCCCCATGCCACCGCGCAACCAGCACGATCGTCTAACTGACGAAGCTTCCCTTTCTTCCGCTCAGCGCGGCCCGTTATCCGCGGCGGCCGCCTCAATCGCCCGAGCCGCTCTGCGCGTGATCATCCTCTGCATTACTCTTCTGGAGATCATGGCCCGCTTCGCCCTGCTCCGCCTGCGGCGCGGCTCCTACATGGCATTACGGGATCGCGCTGAGTGGCTGCATGGGACGTGCCGTTCCGTCCTGCGCCGGACCGGCATTCGTGTGGACCTCCGCGGTCCCCGCCCTATCCGCGGACTGATCTGCGCCAATCATCTTAGCTATCTCGATATCCTCGCCCTGTCCGCGGCGGTGCCCTGCGTCTTTGTCGCCAAACGCGAAATTAACGGCTGGCCGGCACTCGGCTTCTTCGCGCGGTGCGCAGGCACCATCTTCCTCGATCGAGAAAGCCGCGGGAGCGCCGATGACGCCGCCGCTCAGATGTCGGAAGCAATGGCTGCCGGCGTCCCGGTCCTTCTCTTTGCGGAGGGCGTGGCCACCGACGGCTCCCAGGTGCTGCGTTTCCACCCCACGCTGCTGGAGCCGGCTATTCTGCGACAACTGGAGATCGCCCCCGCCGCAATCGCGTGGCGCCACCGCGGGGGCCAGGAGCGCGACCTCTGCTATTACGGAGATGCCTCTTTCCTCCCGCACCTGCTCCGGACCCTCTCCAGGTCCGGTATATTCGCGCAACTGGACTTCTATCCGGAAGCTCTCGTGTATCCTGAGCGCAAAGCCGCCGCGCTTGACCTGCACGACAAAGTAGAGGCCATGCGCCGCCGCATGACTCGCGATCTCATCGGCTAACTTACAAAGCTATTTCTCAGGAATCGCTGGAATGCGCGCCGCAGACCAGGCTGATGCCGCTGGATTTTCCCTGGCTGACATCGCGAGCGGGGCGCAGTGGGGCCTGATCGCAAAGGGACGACGCAAGCCGAAAAAGCTCCTCGCGCTCTGGGGAGAACAAGCGTCCTCCGGTCCGATAAGCGGGGCGCAGGGTCGTCTTACTCCCCTTCTTTCTGCGCCATCTCCTTCAGCTGCTTTCTCCAGTCCAGTGACTCCACAAACACCCGCGAATCGCGCCAATGCTCGCGCACCAGGACGTGCAGCTCCAGATATACGCGGGTCCCAAGCAGCGCTTCGATTTCCCGCCGCGCTTTCGTCCCGATCTCGCGGAGCTTGCTGCCGCCCTTCCCAATCAGAATCGCCTTCTGCCCGTCCCGCTCGCAGTAAATCGCCGCCGCAATCCGCGTCACCGGGGAGGGGCCGTCCAGGCGGCGCTTAGTTTGCGACTGCGGTGGCTCCTCAAACCGCTCCACCACCACCGCGGACGCATAGGGCACTTCCTCGCCCGTTTCCATCAGGATCCGCTCGCGGATCAGTTCCGCCACCAGAAACCGCTCAGGCTGATCGGTGAACTGATCTTTCGGATACCACCGCTTCCCCTCCGGCAGATACTCGGCCAGCTTATGCAGCAGCAGCTTGAGCCCGTCGCCCTTCTTTGCCGAAACCGGAATCACCTCATCGAACTTGTGTAACTGGCTCAGGCCCTCGATCAGGGGCAGCAGCCGGTCCTTTGGAACCAGATCGATCTTCGTGATGACGAGAAACACCGGGCAATCGAGCTTACGAACCATCTCGAACGCCATCGCTTCCTCGCTCGCGCGCTCCAGCCGCGGCGTCTCGGGCGCAGCCTCGGCGCCTTCCTCCCCCGGATCGGCTGCCGACTTCGCGCGCGGGTGTTTCCGCACCGCATCCACCAGCAGCAGCACCACGTCGCGGGTCTGCAGTGCCTCGTGGATCTCGTGCATCATGCTGCGGTCCAGCTGCGATGCCGGCCGATGAATCCCGGGCGTGTCAATGAAAACGATCTGAGCCAGGGGATGTTTCCCCTTCCGCTCGGGCACTTCCACAATGCCGTGAATCCGCGTGCGCGTCGTCTGCGGCTTCGCCGTCACAATGGCGACCTTCTCGCCGATCAGCGCGTTCAGCAGCGTCGATTTCCCCGCATTGGGGCGCCCAATGATGGACACGAATCCGGAACGTTGTTTCATCGTTGCTTCCAGAGTAACGCTTCACCACGCGAACACGGGGAATGAAAAGGACTCAATCTCCGGCATTGTCCGCTTCCGCGGTCAGGCAACCGATCGTCTCTCGCGGGACCTCAGCTTTCAGACACGGTGCGGTGTACCGGCGATAAGCACTCAGGGACACAAGGCATATCATCTCTGAGTTCTCTGTGGCCTCTGTGGTGAAAATGATTCAGCTCTCCGGCAGGCGCGCCACCCGCAGGCGGTTCACCCTCCGGTCGGTTGAGGCCAGGATCTCAAACCGCAGTCCATCCCCTTCCACCACCTCGCCAGCCTGCGGAATCCGACCCGCGATTTCGCTCACCAGGCCGCCCAGGGTGGTCGCCTCCACGTCTTCCGGCAATTCCACGCCGAGCAGAATCCGGTCCAGCTCCGCAATCTCGAAATTTCCGGGCACGAGCCACGCGCCGCTCGCCTCTTTCACCACCGACTGCTCCTCGCCCTCGTGCTCATCCCGAATCGCGCCCACCAGCTCTTCCAGCAGATCTTCGATCGTCACCAGGCCCGCGACGCCGCCGTACTCGTCGATCACGATCCGCATGTGCTGTTTTTCGTGCTGCATCTCGCGCAGCAGCTCGTTCACCTTCTTCGTCTCCGGCACAAAGGCGACGGCGCGCTGGATCGAGGCGACGGTCCGGGCCCGCATCTCAACGTCGGAGATCTGCAGAAGGTCGTGCGCAAACGCAATCCCCGTGATGCTGTCGATGGTGCCCGCGTACACCGGCACGCGCGAGTAAGGGTGCGCCCGAATCTGCTCCAGAAAATGCTCCAGCGTGATCTCGCCGGCAACCGCGAACATGGCCGGCCGCGGCGTCATCACTTCGCGCACGATTTTGTCGCCGAACTCGACCGCGGACCGCACCAGCTCCCGATCGCTCGCCTCCAGGATCCCCTCTTCCTCCCCGGCTTCGATCAGGGCGTCCACGGCTTCCGACGTTGGATTCTCGCTTTCCGCCGGGGGGGCCTCGGCCAGCGCAGCTATCGAGAGGAGGAACTGCAGAAAGAGGGTGATGGGCAGCGCCACCCACAGCAGCAATTGCAGAAACCACCGCCACCGCAGGATCCACTCGCCGCGCGTGCGCGTGAAGAATGCGAACGGCAGAAAGCGGTTGAAGATCACGATTACCAGCACGATTCCGAGCGCGACCTGCGCAATCTCGGCCGCCGTGGGCCGCCCCGCCCCCCGTCCCCGCTCGAAGAGCAGCATGCCGAAGATCAGCGTCAGAAACGCCAGAGCCAGCAGCATCAGAATCGCCGCCGACAGCGCGATCAGGTCGCGCTTCATCCCCAGCCGGGGCTCCACCCGCTGCTCCCACACGTCGATGTTTTCCTGGAACTCGCGCGAGAGAAACTTGCCCATCTCCGAGTACAGCCGGTCCACGTACGATGCCAGGGTCAGGACGACCAGCAGAAAGGCGATCAGCGCCGTCGAGATCCCGCTCATCGCGCGCGCCCCGCCGACTTGACAGTGCGGCCGGCGCCAGAGGTGCCCCGGGACCTGACCCGAGCGGAGCCGCGCAGCGACAGAGTCGAACGGCTGGGCCCGGTTACGGCAGATGTGGGATGGGCACTTCTCTCAATGAGCCCCTGTGCCAGCCCAAACCGCCGCCGGAGGGCCGCTTCTTTCCGCGCCATCTCGCCGTGGTCCGTCTCATGGTCGAACCCCGCCAAATGCAGCACCCCGTGCAGCAGCAAAATCTGCAATTCGACGAAAAGAGCGTGCCCCGCGTCCTTCGCCTGCCGCGCCGCCGTCTCGACTGAGATGGCAACGTCGCCGGCCAGCTCAGCTCCCGATCCGTCGCCGCGACCGGTGGGTTCACTGGGGCGACAGGCTGGAAACGACAGCACATCCGTCGCCTTGTCCGTGTGCCGAAACTCCCGATTCAGCCGCCGAATCTCCCTGTCGCCGGTCAGCAGGACGGACACGTCCCCTGTGAGCCGCACCGCCTGGGCAGCTTCGCGCAGAAATACAGCGAGCGCCCGCCGGCGCAGCGCGCGGCCAAACTTCGCTTGTATCGGAGTTTCGATCAGGATCATGGTCGTGCGTCAGGCACTCAGGGGCCCGCCGCAAAAACAGCAGGAGGGTGTCTCCACCCTCCCACTTCGATGGTACCGCGCTCCGGCCGGCCGCGGTTAGCCGCCCTATTGCGGCTGCTGCGACACCCGCATCGCGCCCTCTTCAATCGTCAGGGGCAACTCCTCCTGCCGGGCGCGGCCAAAGCCCTCGTAGGCGCGGATAATCCGCTGCACGAGCTGGTGCCGCACCACGTCGCCGTCCTCGAACTGGACGAAGCGGATGCCGTCCACGCCGTCCAGCACGCTCATCGCCTCCACCAGCCCCGACTTCCGGGGGTTCGGCAGGTCGATCTGCGTGATGTCGCCGGTGATCACCGCCTTCGCGTTGTTCCCCATGCGCGTGAGGAACATTTTCATCTGTTCGCTGGTGGTGTTCTGCGCCTCGTCCATGATGATGAAGGCGTCGTTGAGCGTGCGCCCGCGCATGAACGCGAGCGGCGCAATCTCGATCGCGTTGCGCTCCAGCATCTTGTCCACGCGCTCGGGCTCGAGCAGGTCATAGAGGGCGTCGTACAGCGGCCGCAGGTAGGGATCCACTTTTTCCTGCAGCGTACCCGGGAGAAATCCCAGCCGCTCGCCGGCTTCGACTGCGGGACGCACCAGCACGATGCGGCTGATCTTCTTGGCGAGCAGGGCCGCGGCGGCCATAGCGACCGCCAGATACGTTTTCCCGGTGCCCGCGGGCCCCACGCCGAAGACCATGTCGTTCTGCTCGATGGCCTCCACGTAGCGGCGCTGGTTCAGCGACCGGGGCTGCACCATGCGCTTGATCCCGGTCGACCGCTGCTTGCCGCTCTCTGCCAGGCTGCGCAGAGTAACAGACGGATCGGCGGTCACCAGGCGCAGCATGCCGTTCAGCTCGCCGTTCTGCAGCAGAATACCCCGCTGCCGCAGCGCCTCGTAATCGTGGAAGATGCGCTCAACCTGCGCAATCGCCTCCTCCGAACCTTCCAGGCGGACGGAGTCGGATTCAAGGTCAATGCGCGCATGGAGAGCGTCCTCCATGAGTCTCAGATTTTCATCGCGGGTCCCGAACAGGGGCTCAAGATTCGGAGTAAGTTCGAGATGTTTTCTCATCGGGCGGGGAATGGACCTCCGGGCGCGGCCAGGAGACAGGCCACGCGGTTTGGTTGGATTGTGGGATGGGTTGGTGGTCGCGGCGGCGTGTCTCGCTCCACGCCTGTTGGATGCCTCAGGCAGGGCAAAGGTAGCGGGTTGGCCATGGCCACCAAAGTTGCCGTCAGACTAGCCCGCCCCCCGGCGAGAGTCAACCTCTATTGTGTAAATCCCCCGCGAATTCCCGCTCGTCCGGTACCCACGCCAATACCTCCGGCTCCGGTCGCCCTCGCCCGGCGACCTTCGCGCAATCGCGTCTGCCCTGTTCGTGCGCCCTCGTTCCCCAACGGTGTCATTGTGAGTTGTCCTTTGCCGGAGCGACCATGCCCGCATGAAAGTCAACCTCAGCACCCGGCCCTCTACCCGCAAGGCATCCCCCCTGGGCTCCATCCCTGTCACTCTCACCATCCGGCCGACGTGCCGCATTCCCGGCCAGTATGAATGCAGGATGGACAGCGCCGCCCTCATCCGGCTGCTGCGCACCCAGACCGATCTCCCGGGTTACGTCCTCGACGCATTTGCGATGAAGGTCCGCGCCACGCTCGACGCTCAACTCTCAGGCGTAGACCTGAGCGACACGGTCCTCACCGACATCGGCTACTTCGTCGACTAAGTTCGGCCACGCACAGGCACGTCTCGCCCCCGCGCCCTCCTGGCCGAAAACAACCTCTGCCGCGCCGGAGCCCGAGCCCGAACGGGATTGCTCCGCGGCCTGGGGATGCGCAATCCGGCTTGCTGAGCTGAGAGCGCCCCGAAGCCGCAATTCTTTGCGGGAGGGCGCGGCATCAATTCCTGGGGGAGCGCACGGCTTCGAGGCTTGCCGATAATCCGGGTGGGGATAGCAGGCCGCAGTTATAACCCCGGCATGAATCGAAATTAGTGGCCAGGGTATCAGAACCCTGAGCGACAGCTTTGGGTGTGGTCGCGCATCGCCGCGGAGGCTTGTCATTGCGCCCAATTGGCCGCAATGAACGCCGGGCCTGGCGGAAGCTGGCCGTTCCGGAGACACACACCCCGTTCGGCGATACCGCATCGTCAGGAAGGGCCAAACAGCTGAGGAACGAATCAGGTCAGGCGGCGCTGAACGCCCTTATCTGGCCTCGCCGCATCGCCAACTGGTCCTTAATGTGCAGTTTCAGCTTCTTCAACCGCACTTCCTCGAGTTGCTCATCCTCGGACAGCCAGGGCTTTTGGAGCAGCGCTTCCAGCTTCTCCGAATAGTGACGGTGCTCATTTTCCAGGCGGCGAATTTCCTCACTATCCGGCTGACCATTCGCTTCCAGATCCATACGCGACACCTCCGTTTCAGGATCTCCCGGCGCGATCCTCGCCCGGTCATACGTCTGACTGAACTCTCAATTCAGTCAGACGTACCACGCTAGCACCGGGGAAGCCTGCCTTCAACTCCCTTTATCGGTGGAAAACCCACCCGCCGGTACCGCCGTGCCCAGCAATAAGGCATCCTCCACAGGATCAGCATAGTATCCTCGCCGCCGGCCTTCCGTCTTCAGCCCCAGCCGCTCGTAGAGCCGGATCGCCGCCAGATTCCCGGCGCGAACCTCCAGTTCCAGCCGGCGCGCGCCCCGCTCCGCCGCCCACCTTGCCACCGCCCGAAGCAGCGCTGCGCCGATTCCCTGCCGTCGCGCATCCACCCGCACCGCCATCGACTCCAGCTCGCAGCGATCCAGGACTACGCTTGCCGCCGCAAATCCCAGAATCCCCTCGCCGGTTCCCGCCACGGCCACCCATCCTGCCCTCAAAGGGCCTGACGCCTCGCCGGCCCAGGCTTCAACCGGCACCAGCGCCGCATAATCCTCGATCTTCCATTGCGGGGCCTCTGGGCACGCCTCGGCAATGGCCGCCACCTCCGCCAGATCCGCCGCCGCCATCGCCCGCACCGTCATCCCCGTGCGCGGCTTCGCGAAGATCTCCGCATCCGAGCGCCGCAGGTAATCCCCATCCAGAGTCGCGGCGTCGTCAAACTGGCCGGCCCGCAGCCGTGGCAGCGCAGACTCCAACGCCTGCGCAGCCGTGGGTGGGGGAACCGAACGCGCCTTCATCGCCAGCGCCAGCACTTGCGCTTCGCACACGGCCAGATCCTGGCCCAGCCGCTCCGCTTCCTCCAGGAATCGGGAACGCGGGATCAGCGACTCCCGGCGCTCGCCTCCAAAAGTCCCCAGGTAGAACTCGCCACGCCCCGCATCGAGCGCCGCCGCCTTCGTCCCCGCCACATGCGCGAGCACCGCAAGCCGCGAGACGGCCACCAGGGGCGTCCGCCGCGCTTCAGCCAGACCTTTCGCCGTGCCCAGCCCCACGCGAATCCCGGTAAAGCTTCCCGGCCCGCTGGTGACGACGATGGCGCCCAGGTCGCGCACCTGAGCGGCCTGGGCGATCAGCAGTTCGCGAATGGCGCCCACCAGCCGCGCCGAATAGGTCTTGCCCGCCAGCTCCGTCTCCGCCAGCGTCGCCAGCACGTCGCCATGAAGGCGTGCCAGCGCCACACTGCCCTGAGACCCGCACGTGTCGATTCCCAGCAGCAGCATGGTGCTCGCGCTCATTCCGTGGGCGGGTCCTCGCAGATCTCCAGCAGCACGCCGCCCGCGCTCGCCGGATGCACAAAGAAGTAGAGATGGCCGCCGGCGCCCACGCGAATCTCTTCCGCGATCAGCCGCACGCCCCTTGCCTTCAGCGTCTCCAGCACCAGCGAGATGTTCTCAACCTGCATGGCCACGTGGTGCAGCCCTTCGCCATGCTTCGCCAGGAACCGCCCCACCGGTGAGTCCGCCAGCGTCGGCTCCAGGAGCTCCAGGCGCGTCTCCCCGGCCGGGATCATGGCGATGCGCACGTGCTCATACGCGACGGTTTCTTCGTGGACGACGCGCAACCCCAGCGACTCATAGAGCTTGCGCGCTTCCGCGATGCTGCGAACCGCAATGCCGAGATGGTCGATGGAAGGCATAAATCTGAGCTACGGTTTACGGTTGAGAACTGCTGGTCGCTGGCAGCGTGCCTCTTCTCTCCAGCTTACTGCGGACCCACAACTTTCTTCGCCAGCTCTCGCGCCACGCTCCACGGATCTTCGTCGCCGGCCGCGATCCGCGCCGCGTGCCGCGCCAGATCGTCCTCGGACACCCCGTGCCGGCGCGCTCGACGCATCAGCTCCGCGCGCAGCATCGCATCCAGCCGCCGCTGCCAGTGCTGTGCGCGTCGTCCGGCGAGCCGATTCTCCTCGCCCAGCCACGCCTGCATCTTCGCAATCGCCTCCGT
>DAHUYD010000131.1 GCA_027315385.1 Acidobacterium sp. | reverse complement strand
ATCGACCAGCGTCCGCAGGCTGTCAAAACCGTCCGCCGTCACCAGCCCCGCCGCCACCAGTTCCCACAGCGCGCGGTGAACGTCTTCGGCCGGCTCGCCCAGCGTCCGCACCAGGTCCCCGGCAAACATCGCGCCCCGCTCGCCCAGGCACGAGCGGATTCGATTGGCCACGTCGCTCAGCGCCGCCTTCAGCGTTGTTTCCGGAATCTGTCGCCTCGACAGGCACAGATCCATCCACAGCGCCTCTTCCCGCAGAAAGAACGTTATGGGCGCCATGCTGGTCGGCACCACCCGCCGCGGCCCGCCGCTCGCCGCGTCGGCAAACGCCGGATGCGGCGAAATCCGCCCCCATCCCACCGCACCGGTCAGGCAAAGCGCGTCCAGCCAGCGCGGATCATATCCCCCAACCCGCTGCGGCAGCAGGCTCCGCTCCCATTCTGCTGCCGATGCTTCAAAACCTTCCAGTCCCCGCAGGGCCTCCAGCAATCCCTGCTCGCCGGTTACCTGCCGCCGTTCGCCCAGGTGTTGCCAGTCGACCAGGAACCGCAGATACGCCTCCGGTGTTACCGGCTCGATCTGCTTCCGCAGCGCGTGCAGCGTCCGTTTATGGATCCGTTGCAGAATCCGCCGTTCGCACCACTCCACGGCATGGTCGGCCGGCGCTTCCGCTCCAGGCCCGGCCTCAAACGAGGTCCCCGGCGAGGGCGGTTTTGCCTCGATGGGGTGTTCGAATACGCCCCGCAGCGCGGTCCCGGCAGCCTCCAACCGCAGCATCTCGCGCCAAATCGCGCCGGGTTCGGCGCCCAGCCGCGCAGCCAGACCCGCCGACGTGGTCGGACCAATGATTTGTAACCACCCCTGGCACGCTTTTGCCAAAATGTCGCTGGAATGGGGCAATTCTCCGGAAATTCCCCACATTTCCACAGGGAATTCCACCGTTGGCCACAATTCCCGCAGCCAGGCGGCGCGTTCCGCTGCCACCAGGTACTCACGCCCCTGGGCCTGCGCGACTGCCGCTCGGCCCGTCCGCTCCAGCCGGGAGAGGAAAATCCCCCAGTCCCGCGCTCCGGGCTCCGCGAGCATTTCCGCCGGAACCAGGACCAGCGCACAAAGGAGGTCATGCAGCTCGTGCTCGTCGCGAATGTCCGGCCAGATCTCCGCCCGAACCTCGGCAATGGCCTCCGGCGACAGCCGCCCCGCTTCCCCGAGCACCGCGTCGGGAACCACGCCGCGCATCTGCACGGCCCGGGTGCGCCGCTCCTCCAGACCCGCATCGTCCAGAAAAGCGTAGGGATTCGCATTCAGCAGTTCATGGGCAAAAGCGGACGGCGTGGTTGTGTCCACGGCCACGCACCGGATCCGTCCGTCGTGCATCGCGCGCAGCACATCTTTCAGACCTTCCAGATCCATCGCTTCCTGGAGGACATCCCGCATCACCTCCCCGACCAGCGGATGATCCGGAATCTGGATGTCGCCTTCGATATTCTCGAAGCACGCCGCCGCCTGCGGAAACACGCTGGCCAGCAGATCGTCCGAGCGGATCCGCTGTATCTGCGGTGCGACCTTCTTTCCCTTCTGGAACCGCAGCAGTTGCAAACTCCGCGACGCATCCCACCGCCAGCGCGTTTTGAAGATGGGCGAAGCCAGCGAGGCCTGCTCCAGCAGTGCCGTCACGGTTTCGTCCGTCAGAAAGTGGAAAACGTCGCTCAGCGGAAAGCTGTGCTGCTCTGCCAGACAAATGTTCAGCCCGTTATCGGTGGCCGCGGCCTGCAGCTCGAAATTGAAGCCCCGGCAGAACCGCTTGCGCAGCGCCAGCCCCCAGGCCTTGTTGATGCGCGCGCCGAACGGCGCGTGCAGAATGAGCTGCATGCCGCCGCCTTCGTCGAAGAACCGTTCTGCGACAATCGTGGTTGCAGAAGGAACCGTCCCCAGAACCGCGCGCCCCTGCGCGATGTAAGCGATCAGTTGCTCGGCCCCTGCATCGTCCACGCCGCAATATTCCTTCAGGAACGCGGCCGCTTCGGCAACCTGCGGCATCGCCTGGCTTACGTATCCGGGCAGAACGTCGCGCGTACGCCTGTCAATCTCCTCACGCAGCTCGGAAACGAACCCGCTCAGCTCGCGCGTCCGCTGCGGCGCTTCTCCGAACCAGAAGGGAAGCGTGGGAGGCGCGCCGTGCGCATCTTCCACCAGCACGCGGCCTGCCGCCTCAATGCGCTGGATCCGCCAGCTTGCGTTGCCCAGCTGCACTACGTCGCCCGGTGACGAGTCGACCGCGAAGTGCTCATCCAGTGTCGCAATTTGTACGCCTTCCGGTTGCAAAATTACGGGAAACAGCGCCGTATCCGGAATCGCTCCGCCGTTCGTGATCGCCGTCGTGCGTGCGCCCCGCCGTGCCTGCACCCGGCCCTGCACCCGATCCCGCAGCAGGTACGCGCCGTATCGTCCGCGGCTGGACTCAATCCCTTCGCTCAGCAGGCACAGCGCCTTGTCGAACTCCTCCCAGGTCAGCTTCTGATACGGATAGGCCCGCCTGAAGACCTCCCACAGCGTGGTCTCTTCCCACAGCTCCGCCGAACAAGCCGCCACGATCTGCTGCATCAGCACGTCGAAGGGCTTCGGCGGAATCTCCAGGCGGTCCAGCACGCCGCTTCGCATCGCACGCACCAGGGCTGCCAGTTCCAGCAGATCGTCGCGCGTCACGGCGAAGAATCGTCCTTTCGGAATGGCGCCACGCCAGTGGCCGGCGCGGCCGATTCTTTGCATCCCCACGGAGATCGATCGAGGCGACTGGATTTGGCACACCAGATCGACTGTCCCGATATCGATGCCCAACTCCAGCGACGCCGTCGCCACCAATGCGCGAATCTCGCCCTGCTTCAGCCTCCGTTCCGCATCCAGGCGCAACGTACGCGACAGGCTGCCGTGATGGCAGGCCACATTCTCCACCCCCAGCCGCTCGCCCAGTTGAAACGCCAGCCGCTCCGCCATGCGGCGCGTATTCACGAAGACCAGCGTCGACCGATGTTCCTGCACCAGTTCCGCCAGTCTCGTGTAAACGCCGTCCCAGATGCTCATGGTCGCCACGGAGCCCAGTTCGTCCGCGGGGGTCTCGACGGCAAGGTCGAGAGCGCGCCGCTCGCCGGCGCGAACGATCGCTACCGGACTTTCTGCTGCGCCGTGTTGCCGTGGCTGCAAAAATTCAGCCACCAGCTCAATCGGACTCTGCGTTGCCGATAAGCCAATCCTTAACGGTCTGCTATGCGCCAAAAGAGCTCCGCCCGCGGCAAGCGCGTTCTCGCTCGTCACCAGGGCGTCCAGCCGTTCCAGGCTCAGTGCCAGATGCGATCCGCGCTTGTCATCCGCGATGGCATGAATCTCATCCACAATCACCGTATGCACGCGCCGCAGGTGTTCGCGGCTCTTTTGTGCGGTCAGCAGAATGTATAGCGACTCCGGCGTCGTGACCAGAATGTGCGGCGGCGACTTCAGCATGGCGCGCCGCTCCCCCGCAGGGGTATCGCCGGTTCGTACTCCCGCGCGCACGGGCGGGCAAAGGTATCCACGCTCCAGCGCGAGATGTTGAATCTCGCGAAGCGGAATTTCCAGGTTCTTCTGAACGTCGTTGGAGAGAGCCTTCAGCGGCGAAACGTAGAGCACCTCGGTTTCCTGCCCCAGCTGTCCAGCCAGCGCTGCGCGAATCAGACGGTCGATGCAGATCAGAAACGCCGCCAGTGTCTTCCCCGAACCGGTCGGCGCGGAGATCAGTACGGTTCGGCCCGCGTGGATGTGAGGCCACCCCAGTTCCTGCGGTTCGGTGGGAGTGCCAAAGCGGCGGACGAACCACTCCTGCACCACGGGGTGCGCCCATGCGAGCGACTGCGGAACAGGCAATTCTGCCGCGGGCTCCGGTACTGGGGTAACCGGGGACAGCATCCCGCTATTCTACTCCCCATGTTCGTTTCTTCTTCGCCTGAAGTCTGCCTCGCCCGGAGTGACAAAGGCGCGACCTGCCCCGAGATTCCGCTTTCCCCCAGCTGCCTCGCTTCGTATACTCCGACCAACCCTGCAAGGAGGGTGTCAATGGGTAAGATCAACTTTGCTCGCGTGCTTCTCGGGGGTATCGTAGCGGGCATCGTCATCGATGTGCTGTCTTACATCGTGGACGGCGTCATCCTGAAATCGCAGTGGGCAGCCGCGAACCAGGGCAGCTTCACCACGAACCAGATCGGCGGCTTCTGTGTCCTGGGGCTCATCGCCGGCCTCATGCTCGTTTGGTTCTATGCCGCCTGCAAGCCCCGGCTCGGCACTCGGTACAGAACTGCCCTGAACGTGGGTCTGGCGATCTGGATTATCGGTTACGTGCTGCCCAACGCCAGCTACCTGTACATCAGTGCCCATCTGCACAACCTGATGATCTTCACCTCACTGGGAAACCTGGTCGAAGTCATGCTCGCGACGTTTATCGGGGCGTCTCTCTACCAGGATTCGGCTGTGATCGAGGCGACGCCTCAAAAGGCAGCCTCGGTTTAACAGCATCCCGGCTCGGGACGGCCCCGTGGAATCTCTTCAGCCCCGAGCCCTTTTCAATCTCTCGCTGCGGGAGATGCCTCTCATCTGCGTCGCCTCAAACCCCTGTCCGGTATTCTTGGGTCAGCCAACTGCCCCATGCCCGAACTCCCTGAAGTCGAAACCATTGCGGCGGGCGTGCATCGACGCCTTCATGGCGATGTTATTCTTTCCGCCTCTTTTTCCCGTTACCCTGAACCTTTCAAAACGGGACCCGATGCAATGGCCGCTGCGCTTGCCAATCGGCGCATCCGCCTTGTACACCGCGTCGGCAAGCATATTGTTTTCGATCTGGAGGAGAGCGCAGCGTCCCCGGCTGCGCCTGGGACGAAGCGATCCGCCGGCAAGCGGAGAGCCGCTGTTCTCTCAGGCTCGGTGCAGTGGATCGTGCATCTCGGTATGTCCGGCCGGCTGCTGGTCGCCGATCCGCGGCTCCCTCAGCCGCCGCATACTCATGCCGTCCTTCACCTCGCATCGGGCCGCGAGCTGCGCTTCGTCGATCCGCGACGCTTTGGACGGCTGGCGATCGCGGCTGGCGATTTCGAGGGTCCAGGAAGTGAGCCGCTCACCATCGCTCCGGAAGACTTCATCGGGCTCTTTCGCGGGCGCGAGCTCTCCATCAAGGCTGCATTGCTGAATCAGTCGCTGCTGCACGGCGTGGGGAATATCTATGCCGACGAGAGCCTCTTCCGTGCTCGCATTCGACCTGCCCACAGAGCTGGCCGCCTAACGCGCGAGCAGCTTCGCCGTCTCCACCGCGCCCTTCGCGCTGTGCTCCAGGCGGCCATCCGAGCCGGAGGATCCTCGGTGTCGGATTACGTCGACGCCGACGGCAGCAAGGGGTTTTTCCAGACCCAGCACCGCGTCTACGGCCGGAAGGGGAAGCCCTGCCGGGTCTGCGGGGCTCCGATCCGGCGGATCGTGCTCGCGGGACGAGGGACCCACTTCTGCCCTCGGTGCCAGAAGTGACACCCTCCCCTGCGTTTCTTATGGAATTCAGGAAAGGTGCTGTCGATGTCTACTGGATTCGGAAGAACCGCAGGCGCAGTCACAGCCTAACATGTTCATTATGTTGTAGATCGAAAACGGCATGGCGATTGCACTGTTGCTCAGTGCCAGAGACGCACAGGTTCCCGTCAGAGGGACCGTTGCGACAGAGATTCCGGTCGCTGAGAGCATCGCCCTCCGATGGCAATTGCCCCGGCCGGAGCCCGTAAGTCCAACAGCATCCCGATAGTTCCCGCACGGGCAAGGGGTGACAGGACACTTCAAGGGGGGCCAGTGACTGGCCATTTGACGGAAGGCCATCCGGACTCGGACGGCCTTTTTCGTTGCGGGTGCCGGGAAGACCCTGACCTGCATCGGCACGTCCGGTTAGGCGCATCAAACTACTTGTCAGGGATTGCCTCTCGGGTTAGTATTGTATTTGCCCATCGAGCGGCTGACGCCATGCTGTAAAACGGCGAGGCTCGCCGCTATTCTCGAGAGTCTGGAATCGGCCCACGGGTTTCCCCGCTGCTGTATATGTGCTGGCGGAGAGCGGCCCGGGAGCGGATGGTGAATCAGGATCGGACGGCGATTTCATTGCGTTCGTTGATCGACGTGGCATTCGGTTGCGCCTCTTTTGGGGCCCCGGACTTTGGTGCGGGAAGTCCGGCGACCAGGGCGCGCGTGCTCCCGCTTTGCTGCAACATAAACTTTTCGGTCGCATCCGCCGTGTACCCGCGGCGTCTGTGCCGGAGCTGACATACATTACGATTCCCAAATCCCGGTAAAGCATTCGGCGCCCTTTTCCCCGCGGTCTGCGGACGGCAGACGCGGCAACTGTGGACGGGACGAGGGAATCTACAGTCCAACGCACCAGGAAGTGCAAGCATGACAACAGAGCAAAACCAGCCTCAGCCTCCCTCGGACTACGAGCCTCAGGGGCAGGCCTCCAATCCGGCGCAAGCACAAACACAGGGACAAGGCGCCCACCGCCGCCGCCGCCGTCGCAAGCGGAACAAAGGGGGAGGTGCCCACGCCCAGCAGCCCCAGGGGCAACAGCCCCAGAGCCAGCAGGCGCAGCCACCGCAGCAGCATAAGCAGAAGCCGCCGAAGCCGCCGCAGCCCTCAAGCCAGAGCCGGTTCTTCAGGAACAACGGTAATGGCCAGCAGCAGGGCCAGGGCGGAGGACGCCGCCGTAACAAGCAGCGCCGGGAACGGGTCTTCGTCGGCCCCATGGACCACAGCTATCGCTCCGTTAACGGAAATGTCGCCGATGCGCCGCCTTCGACGATCGAATTCCGCAATGGCAACGTGAACGGCAATGGCTTCTACATGGAGTCGGCGGCCTGGGATTCTGCGCCGCCGCCCATTCGCGAAGACGCCCCTACCCGGATCTTTCTTTTCATCGAGGATCTCTTCTTCTTCGCCAAGATTAACGAGGCGGCCCGCAAACTGGGCGTCAAGGTGGCGTTTGTCAAGAATGATCCCGAAACCATCGCGCGCATTCTGGACGCTCCCGAAGAAGGACGCCCTTCCCTGATCGTCTTCGACCTGAACAACCTGCCCGCCAAGCCACTGGCGCTGATTCCCAAGCTCAAGACAAAGCTGAAGCGCGGAACATCGATCATTGGTTTTCTTTCGCACCTGCAGGGCGACCTGAAGGCGAAGGCGCTGGAAGCCGGCTGCGACATGGTCATGCCGCGCAGCGCGTTCTCGCAGAACCTGCCGACGCTCCTGCGCCGCCACGGTCTCGACGAAGAACAGCAGGAAATGGAATACGCGGAAGCCTGAGCGCCGGGGTTACCCCTCGGCGACGGGTCGCATTCTTTCGCTTGTAAAACTACCTGATGCGCCGATACGGTAGAAGCCAGCCGTATTCGGGTGACCGTCTGCCCGCACAAGACAAACGCGATGACTCGCCGCGAACTTATCCTCCATGTCATCCAGCGCGCACGCGCGCATGGCTTCCATTTCCGCTCCTGGTACGAGAGAGTCATTGAGCCGGAGTGGAATGGGCTGGAGCACGCGCTGCACACGCTCGAGCACGGGCACCGGTACTACGCCCTCCTCTTCTCCCACGAATTCGCATCGCATTTCTGGAAGAAGGGAACGCAGATCACGTTCCGTTTGCCTTCTCGTGAGTACACCCGTCTCGATCGCAATGGAAATGTCGTGACCATCCAGCGCAAGGCCTTCACTCGACGCACCTCCCGATCCACGTCGAATAACATCTGGCAATATCACCTGGAGCAGATGGCGCTCTGGGAAGAGCCGCTGCGCTATATTCGCCGATTCATTCTCACCGACCAGGAAACTGAAAGCACCCCTCCCGCTCCCATTTCCCCTCCCGTTTCCGCTCCTGCGCCGACTCAGAAGAAACGAGCTGGCCTGGTGCGCCGCCGCGTCGATTGGTGTTGAACATTCTCAATGCCGGCGCCGTCGGCGCGGCCTTCGGGCTGTTCCCGGGACCCCGGATTCACTGCGTGTTCCGGTCAGCCGGGGGTCCGGCGCGCCGTTGCTCCGCTTTCGCGGAACTGCTATCCTCATACCAGTCTGTCAGGCTGTTTCTCGCGCGCGCCCTTAGCTCAGTTGGATAGAGCGACTGACTACGAATCAGTAGGTCGGGAGTTCGAATCTCTCAGGGCGCGCCAT
>DAHUYD010000121.1 GCA_027315385.1 Acidobacterium sp. | reverse complement strand
CTGGAGCAGTACGCCGCGGGATTGATTTGCCTGACCGGGGGCGATGAAGGGCCTCTGGCGGCGGCGCTGATGGAGGGTGGTGAGGAAGCCGGACGGCGGCGCGTCGAGGAGCTGGTGGCGATCTTTGGCCGCGAGAACGTCTATGTCGAGGTGCAGCGGCACCAGGAGCGCGAGGAGGAAGTCCGCAACCAGGCGGCGCTGCGGATTGCACGCTCGCTGCGGCTGCCGGTGGTGGCGACGAACGGCGTGCGCTACGCTCGCGGCTGCGATGCCGAAATTCTGGATCTCTTCACGGCCATCCGCCATCACGTGCCGCTGGATCGCGCAGGACGCCTGCTCAGCGTGAATCGGCAGCGGTATTTGCGCAGCGCGCAGGAGATGGCAGCACTCTTTGGCGACGTGCCGGGCGCGGTGGCGCGCACGGCGGAGCTGTCGCAGCGGCTGGCCTTTGAGTTGGATGACCTGGGCTATCAGTTCCCTCCCTATCCCGTGCCGGAGGGCGAGACAATGGACAGCTTTCTGCGCAAGCGTGTGGCGGAAGGCGTGCAGAAGCGCTACGGTCCGAAAAACGATGCCGCGCTGATGGCGCGCGCGAAAAAGCAGGTGGAGCACGAACTGGCGCTGATCGCGAAGCTGGGCTTCGCCGGATATTTTCTGATCGTCTGGGACATCGTCGAGTACTGCAAGCGCCACGGAATCCTGATTCAGGGGCGCGGCTCGGCGGCGAACTCCGCGGTGTGCTACGCACTGGAAATCACGGCCATCGATCCGGTGGGTATGGAGCTGCTCTTCGAGCGCTTTCTGAACGAGAACCGCGGCGAGTGGCCGGACATCGATCTGGATCTGCCGTCGGAGGAGCAGCGCGAGCAGGCGATCCAGTACGTGTACCAGCGGTACGGCGAACTGGGCGCGGCGATGACGGCGAACGTCATCAGCTATCGCGGCAAGTCGGCGGCGCGCGAGGTGGGCAAGGCGCTGGGCTTCGATGCCGACGCGCTGGGGCGGCTGTCGAGCCTGGTCGGCCAGTGGGAGTGGCGCGGGCCGACGGATACCATGGCGCACTCTTTCGAGCATGCCGGATTCGATACGCAGCATCCGCGCATCGCCAGGTATCTCGACCTTTGCATGCGCATTCAGGAACTGCCGCGGCATCTGGGGCAACATTCGGGCGGGATGGTCATCTGCCAGGGAGCGCTCAACCACGTCGTCCCGCTGGAGCGCGCCTCCATGCCGGGGCGCACGGTGGTGCAGTGGGATAAGGAAGACTGCGCCGACCTGGGCATGGTGAAGGTGGACCTGCTGGGCCTTGGGATGATGGCGGTGCTGAAGGATTGTCTGGAGCTGATCCCGCAACATTACGGCGAGGCGGTGGATCTGGCGCAGTTGCCGGAGGATGAGGAGGTCTACCGCGCGCTGCAAAAGGCTGACACCGTGGGCATGTTCCAGATTGAGAGCCGCGCGCAGATGGCATCGCTGCCGCGGAATTATCCGGAGCACTTTTACGATCTGGTGGTGCAGGTGGCGATCATTCGGCCCGGGCCGATCGTGGGGCAGATGATGCATCCATATATGCGCCGCCGGCAGAAGAAAGAGCCAGTGACGTATCCTCATCCGTCGCTCAAACCGGTGCTGGAGCGCACGCTGGGCGTGCCGCTCTTTCAGGAGCAGTTGCTGCGCATGGCGATGACGGTGGCGAATTTTTCGGGCGCGGAAGCCGAGGATCTGCGCCGCGCGGTGGGCATGCGCCGCTCGTGGGAGCGGATGAATAATCTGGAAGGCAAACTGCGCGCGGGCATGACGGCGAACGGCATCGACCTGAAGACGCAGGACACCATTGTGCAGAACATCAGCTCGTTTGCGCTGTACGGATTTCCCGAGTCGCACGCGGCCAGTTTTGCGCTGATCGCGTATGCGTCGGCGTATTTCAAGGTGAAGTATATGGCTGCCTTCACCTGCGCGATCCTCAACAATCAGCCGATGGGGTTCTACTCGCCTGCGGTGCTGGTGAAGGATGCGCAGCGGCACGGGCTGAAGGTGAAGCCCATTGATGCGCAGATTTCGGACTGGTCCTGCACGGTGGAGCATGAACCGAACGGAAGCCTGGCGCTGCGCATGGGCCTGCGCTATGCGAAAGGCCTGCGGGCGCTGGCCGCGCAGGCGCTGGTGGCGGCGCGGCCATGTGGGCCTTTCCGGTCCGCGGAGGATCTGGCGCTGCGTGTGCCCGCGCTCAACCGCCAGGAACTGACGCTGCTGGCGCGCATCGGAGCGCTCAACGGGCTGGGCGGCATTGCGCACCGCCGCGATGCGCTGTGGCAGGTGGAGCGCGCTGGCAAAGCAGAAGGTCCGCTGCTGACGGCGAGTGGGGCGCTGCTGGCCGATGCACCGGAGGCTTCGCCTCTGCGGTCGATGACGCTCGAAGAGCGGCTGGTGGCGGATTATTCCGGGACGGGGCTGACGGTGGGCAAACATCCGATGGCTTATCGCCGGGCAGCGTTGCGTGCGCAGCATGTGCTGACGGCGGAGGAGCTGCGGGAGCGGCGGGACGGCGAATACGTGCGCACGGCAGGATGCGTGATTGCGCGCCAGCGCCCCGGCACGGCCAAGGGATTCGTTTTTCTCAGCATGGAGGACGAAACGGGAATCGCCAACGTTATTGTTACGCCCGATCTGTACGAGCGGGAGCGTATCGCCGTCACGCAGTCGCGTTTTCTGCTGGTGGAAGGCCCGCTGCAGAATCAGGACAACGTGGTTCACGTGAAGGCGGTGCGCCTGCTGCCCCTGGAGGACAAGGCCATGGATATCCGCTCGCACGACTTTCATTAGCGCTGTTTTTGCGGACGGCCGCGGTGATATTGTTGTCTGATACAACAATATGCGGCGGCAGGAATGGCCGCTGAGTTCCACAGGGGGAAGCGGCTTATGTTGCCGGAACAGTGGGAGACGTTTAAGCGCGCCGCGCGCCGCACAAAGATGGACAGGATTCCGATGGCGCTGATCGTCGACAGCCCGTGGATTCCCGGATATCTCGGCCTGAACCATCTCGACTATTTCCTCGATCCGGAGCTGTGGTTCCAGTCGAACCTGAAGATCATGCGCGAGTTTCCCGATGTGATCTTTATTCCTTCCTGGTGGATGGAGTACGGGATGGCGGCGGAGCCGTCGGTGCTGGGCGCGAAGATCAAGTTCTGGCAGGACAACACGCCGAGCGAATACCACATGCTGTATCACCTGGAGGACATCGACCAGCTCCCCGAGTACGAGGTGGAGGCGGACGGCTTTGCCGCGCTCACGCTGCACCGCATCAAGATGGCCAAGCAGCGCATTCTGGACGCCGGGTACATTCTGCCCATGGTGACGTCGCGCGGCCCGCTGTGCACCGCCGGATTCGTGCGCGGCACAACGAACTTCATGATCGACCTGGTGGAGAATCCCGAGGGCGCGCACAAGCTCATCGACCTGTGCACGCGGGTGATCATCGACTGGCTCAAGGCTCAGCAAACAGCGATGGGCGACGCGGTCGAGAGCATCTTCATCCTCGACGACATCGTTGGATTTGTAAACGAAGAGCATTACCTGGAGTTTGCTCACCCTTATCTGAAGAGGATTTGCGATGCTTTCCCGAAAGACTGGGTGAAGCTTTACCACAATGACGCCGAAGTGGACGCATGCCTGGATCACCTGCCGGACACCGGCTTCAATGTGCTGAACTGGGGCAAGCAGCGGCACATCACGGAGGTGAAGCGCCGCGTAGGCGACCGCATGTGCCTGATGGGCAATGTCAACCCGCTGGAGATCGGCGTGCGCGGCACTCCGGCAGAAGTGAAGGACGAGACGCTGGAGGTGCTGGAGGGATCCGGCGGCGAAGGGATCATTCTTTCGGTCGGCGGCGGCACCAGCCCGGGGATGCCGAAGGAGAATATTCTGGCGATGCTGGAAGCTCTGAATGAATTCAACGACAAGCGCGCCGCCGGCGCTGTGGCAGTGGCTCGCTGAGGACGGATCGATGCCTGACTACGCGCTGATGAACCAATATCTGTACGAAGGCAACGCCAATGAGGTGGAGCGCATGACGAAAGAAGCGCTCGCCGAGGGCCGCACGGTCCAGGAAGTCCTGAACGACGGGCTGATCGCCGGGATGAGCGTGGTGGGCGAAGACTTCAAGCACAACGTGTTGTATGTGCCGGAGGTACTGATTGCGGCGCGCGCGATGAAGGCGGGCATGGCGGTGCTGAAGCCGCTGCTGACATCGAAGGACAGCGGCGCCAGGCCGAAGGGGGTGCTGCTGATGGGCACGGTGCGCGGCGACCTGCACGACATCGGCAAGAATCTTGTGGGCATGATGGCGGAAGGCGCGGGGTTCGAGGTACACGACATCGGCGTTGACCAGAATGTGGAGAAGTTCATGGCTGCCGCCGAACGATGCAAGCCGACGATTATCGGCATGAGCGCGCTGCTGACGACGACCATGATGTACATGAAGACCGTGATCGATGGGTTCAATGCGGCAGGGATTACGAACATCAGGATGGCGGTGGGGGGCGCGCCGATCAGCCAGATGTTCGCGGACGAGATTGGCGCGGACGGCTACGGCGCGAATGCTTCAGCCGCGGTGGATCTGTTCCTGCGCCTCGCGGGGGAAGATCAACCGGCGGCATAATATGGCGATCTACAAGATCCTGTACTGGCAGGAAATACCGACGCAGATCCGCGTGGAGGACGACGACGGGGATGAGGTCTCGGTAGAACTCGACGGCCGATTCATGCAGCAGGTCGACATCCTCGCCGCGAAGCGGGGCCTGCAGGGCGCAGACGATTATCTTGCCCAGTGGAAGTGGGGCGAGGAAGCGGAGCGCACGGGCTCGGCGCGCGAAGTCGCCGAAGCGGTGAAGGCGGAACTCGAAGCGAAGGGCTTCTAGAGGCCCTCCCGCATGCCGGTCACCCTCACCATCAACGGGCAATCCATTGCAGCCGTCCCGGGGCTGTCGCTCTTCGATCAGGCGGAGTCGCTGGGGATCGACGTGCCCACCTCGTGCAGGAAGCAGGGGAAATGCAAAGAGTGCATGTTTGAAGTGGTCGAAGGCATGGACCTGCTGTCGCCGATGAGCGAGTCGGAGCGCCATCTGAGGGGCAGGTTCCGGCTCTCGTGCCAGACAAGCGCGATCGGGAGCAGCGGTCAGATTCGCTGCCATACCATGCGCCGAGGCCAGATGCGCATCGAGCGGCACGCACTCGGGCTGCCGGTCAGCAACCGGTCGATTCCTCTGGATCCGGCTGTCACACGGGATGGCGAACGCATCCTGATCGACGGTGTTGAGGTGGAGCGCTCCAGCGGCCCGATTCACGGGCTCGCAATGGATTTGGGCACGACAACAGTGGTTCTGCGGCTGCTCGATCTCGAGACGGGAGATCTGGTC
The DNA here is from genome assembly GCA_027315385.1 of Acidobacterium sp. GTDB lineage: Bacteria > Acidobacteriota > Terriglobia > Terriglobales > Acidobacteriaceae > Palsa-343. The sequence continues at coordinate 14,169 of DAHUYD010000121.1, read as the reverse complement.
GCGGATTCGTCATTCGAGAACCCGCAACGCTTCGGCGGGGCGGAGGTGATGTCACGGATCGCGTACGACACGGAGCATCCGGGCCGGCTGCTGCTGCGTACGCTGGCCGGTTATCTGAGCCACGAGATCGAGAGATTTCCTGTCGACCCGAAATCGATCTACGAGATGGTGGTGGTCGGGAACTCGACCATGCGGGATCTGTTCTTTCGGCAGAGCGTGTATACGATCGGTCAGACCCCATACCGCTCGATCACTGAGATTGAAGTGGCGGAGGGCAAGCGGGCGACCACGAGCCTGGTGCAAACAGGGCTGCGCAGCCTGCTGCCGATCCATCCCAAAGCCCGCGTTTACGGCGCCCCTATTGTCAGCGGCCATGTAGGCGCGGATGCCGCGGCCTGCATGCTGGCCGCGGATCTCGCGCATGAGGATCGTCTGGTGGCGATCATGGATATCGGGACGAACACGGAGCTGATTCTCGGCAACAAGGATCGAATCCTGGCGGCGTCGTGTCCAGCGGGCCCGGCATTCGAGGGTGGAGGCATCACCTGCGGGATGCCGGCGCTGGAGGGGGCCATTGAGGATGTAGCGATAGAGGAGGACGGCGGCTTTCGGCTGCGCACGATCGGCGGCACGAAGCCGGAAGGCATCTGCGGCTCGGGGCTGGTGGATGCGCTCGGCGAGTTGCTGCGGACCGGACGCATGAATGCCCTGGGCCGCTTCGAAGACGGCGAACGCCGTGTGGCCTTATGGCACGGACCGATCGCGGGCGAAGACGTCTTTCTGTTCGAAAGCGACGTGAACGAGCTGGCGCAGGCGAAAGGCGCGAATGCTGCCGGGCTATATGTGGTATTCAGCTCGTATGGAATCGATTTCGGCGGCGTCGATATTTTCTATCTCGCGGGCGGGTTCGGCCGGCATCTGAAGGTCGAGGCATCGAAGCGCATCGGGCTGATTCCCGATATCGATTCGGCAAAGATCGTCCAGGCGGGTAACACCGCGATTGAAGGCGCTGCTATTGCGCTGCTTTCCCGCACGAAACGACAGGAGATGGAGCAGCTGGTGAAGAGGGTCCAGCATTGCCGGCTGGAGACGCATCCGCGCTTTTTCGATTATTTTGTGGAGGGCTGCCAGTTTAAGCCGATGGAGGCGATCGAGTGCTCCCGCTAATCGAGCTGCTGGAATTGGCAGGCAGGCCGTCAACGGTGCAGGTCGCGCCGGAGGAATACATCCGGCTGCTGGGCTATCCACGCGGGCATGTCCTGGAGGGGCGGGCGCGCGAACTCGCGGATTGGGCACGGCAGTGGTACGCGGAACACGGCCGTCCGTGGTTCTACGCGCGCCAGGCGGAGAGCTTTTCGATCGAGGGCGCCTCCGTCGTTTTCGATGACGTGGCGTTCAACAGTCCGCGACTGCGGAGCATGCTGCGCGAGGCGGAAGCGCAGAGCGTGGTGCTGGTTGCTGTTGGAGCAGGCAAGGAAGCGGAAGAGGAGAGCAGGCGGCTTTGGGAAGAGGAGAAGCCGGACGAATATTTCTTCCTCGAGATCTTCGGCTCGGCTGTGGTCGAGCACCTGACGACGACGACGGGGGCGCGGCTTTGCGCATGGGCCGAAGACCACGGGATGGCGGTGCTCCCGCATTACAGCCCGGGGTATCCGGAGTGGGACGTGGCCGAGCAGCCGCGGCTGCTGAAACTGATGCAGCGCACGCGTGGCGCTGACTTTCCCTCCCGGGTGGAAGTTCTGGAGTCGGGCATGCCGCGGCCGAAGAAGACTCTTCTGGCTGTGTTTGGCGTGACTCAGCACAGGGAGCGCCTGCGGCCGCTGACCAGCCTGATTCCCTGCCAGAGCTGCTCGTTCGGACCGTGCCAGTTCCGGCGAGCACCCTACCGGCGCGCGCCGCGGGCATTCGGCGAGCAGGTGGGAGGGCGCGAGGCTGTGCTGGATGCGAATGGACGATACAGCGTCCAGCGCAGGGCACTGGCGCGATGGGCCGCGGAGCGCCTGTCTCTGCGCGCGAGCAACGAAGGATCGCTCGACGCCGTGTTTCGCTACGAGGGGACGACATGCACCAACATGGGTCGCCCGCTCGCCTTCGATTACCACGTGAAGCTGGGGCCGCGCGAGGAGGGCTACCCGATTCGCGACCAGCGATGCGCCCCAGCGGCGGGCGATACCGGGCACGTGCACATGTGCCAGTATCTTACCGACGGAGACAGGCTGATGTGCGCAATTGAAGAGGATAAGCCGCTGCTCGGACAACGGCTGAATGCCGTACTCGACTGGCATCCGCCGATGAGCGCCGCGGGCTGCTTTTGCGAGCCTCCGAGCCGCGCGCGGAAGTGGGCGCTGGTGCTCGAAACCATCCACTTCGCTCTGGTACAACAGGAATCAGCCGAGGATATGGACATCGTATGAAACCACTCCTGCAGGATGTGATCCGCACGCGGCCTCTGCTCGGAGACGGGGCCATGGGCACGCAGCTGATGCTGGCCGGGCTGGAACAGGGCAACTGCGGGGAGGCATGGAACCTTACGCACCCGGAGCGCGTACTAGCGATCCAGCGGCGCTATGCCGAGGCCGGTTCGGACTGCATCATCACGAACACCTTTGGCGGATCGCGCATCATGCTCAACCGTCACGGCGAGGCCGGCCACGCCGCAGCCGTCAACAAGGCTGGCGTGGCCATTGCGCGGCAGGCGTTCGGGAGCAGTGGAGGCTACGTGCTCGGCGACATTGGCCCATTCGGGGGGCTGCTGGAGCCGTTTGGCGAGTTTACCCAGGAGCAGGTGGGGAGCGCCTTTGAGGAGCAGGCGGCGGCGCTGGTCGAAGGCGGCGCCGACGCCATCATCATCGAGACGCAAACCTCTCTCGAGGAGCTGTTGCTCGCGATTCGCGCGGCGCAACAGGCAGACGCGAAGTGCATCATCGGGTCGATGGCTTACGACGTGACACTGGACGGCTCGACCTTTCGCACCATGATGGGCGTCGAGCCGGGGCGCGCCGCCGAGTTTATGGAAGAAAGCGGCGCGCACATTGTGGCGCTCAACTGCGGCACAGGCATGGACATGCCCCGAGCGCTCGCCGCGGTGGAACGCTATCGGAGCGTGACGACCCTGCCGGTGATGGTGCAGCCGAATGCGGGCCAGCCCCGGCTCCAGAATATGAAGGTAGTCTACGACGAGACACCCGAGCAGATGGTGCGGGGACTGATTCCGCTTCTGGAAGCGGGGGCAAACATCGTCGGCGCCTGCTGCGGCAGCACGCCGGAGCACATCCGTGCCTTTCGCGCGGCGATGGACAAGTTTCTGGAATCCAAAGGGATTGGAGCACTGCGTGAAGGTCAAACTTTGTGAGGTGAACGCGGCAGCCAGGGAAAAGCTGCCGCCTCAGTTCGACGACAAATCCGGCATCGGCGCGCATTATGTTGATGCGTATATCAAGCCGATGAACATCAAGCTGGAAGACGGCACGGCGATTCGCTGCAAGCGGCGCGGGCTGAAGATCACTCTCTCGGCGGGCGCGAAAAAGGGCGATGGGCTGATGCGCCGACTCGATGTCAGCCGCGACCCGGTAGCAATGCTGGAAGCCGCGCTGCAGGAGGCAGCAACAGCGGCGGGGGTAGAGCTTGCAGTCGAAGACGGAGCGATCTTTCTCTCCGTCGCGTAAGCTGATTGTCCTGCGCCGCCCCGACTTGGCCGGTCGTCAGCTTTCCTGCGGCGGTTCAGGAGAGCCTGCCGCGCGCCGGAAGGAAATGTGCTTGTGGCCGAGGAAGGTAAGGACCACGGAGACGCAGGTGAGGAGCGCGGCGGCCAGGTAGGAAGCGGCCTGCGGATGCGCCATGCGATGGCGGAGAATGGGCACCAGAATGGCCATCCCGGCAAGGCCGAGCGCCATACTGCTGCCGTAAACACCGAGGCAGCGCAGCCATTCGCGCAGGTAATGACCCCTGGTCTTAAAGACGAACCACTTGTAGCCCAGAAAGGCAACGGTGATGACGATGGGGTTGGCGAAGAGGGTCGCCCACAGGTACCCATAGGGCACGCGGGTGAGCAGCCAGTTGAACAGAGCGAAGACGCCGTAGCCGAAGGCGGTGTTGAATCCGCCCACCAGGAGGTATCGGCCGAACTGAGCGAGAGAACGCCGGGATTCCAATTTCACGGCAGTCAGCAATTGATGCGCTCACGCTCGGTGACGAGCGGGCGGCTCTGCGCGAAGGTGTGAACGGAGCCGATATATTCGCCGATGATGCCAATCGCGATCAGTTGTACGGACCCCATGAAGAAGAGCCCGATGACGAGCGGCGCAATCCCGACATTGAAGCTGCTCCAGAACACCAGCTTGTATATGAGATAGAACATGCCGGCGAGAAAGCTGATGACGGCCGAGATGAACCCGCCGAAGACGACGATGCGCAGAGGCACCTTGGAGAGATTGGTGATGCCCAGCATGGCAATGTCGTAGAGGGTGTACCAGTTGTTGGTGGTAATGCCGTGCTCACGCCGCGCCTGGTTGTAGAAAACGGTGGCGTGCGGCAATCCGAGTTCGGCGATCATGCCGCGGAAATAGGGGTAGGGATCGCGATAGCCCTTTCTGAGATGTTCGACGACAGTGCGATCGTACAGGCCGAATCCGGTGTAGTGTTCGATCACCTCCACGTTGGTCAGGCGGGCAATCAGGCGGTAGTAGCCGGTGCGGATGCGGTACATGAGGGGATTCTCGTCGCTTGTATTTTTCACGGCGGCGACGACAGGAAAGCCCTTTTCCCACTCGCGGATCATCTCCGCAAACAGCTCAGGGGGATCCTGGAGATCCGTGGCGATGAAGCCCACGGCATCGCCTTCGGCCTGCAGGAATCCATGCATGGGCGAGCGAAGGTGGCCGAAGTTGCGGGCGTTGACGATCACGCCGACGCGCGGATCTTCCGCGGCCAACTGGCGCAACACGGCGACAGTGCCGTCGCGGGATGCGTTGTCGATAAACAGGAAGCAAAAGTCGTACTGCGGCAGTTGGGCGGACATGGCGCTGAGGCGCCGGTGCAGCTCGCGCACATTTTGCTCTTCGTTATAGCAAGGCGCGACAATCGTGATTCGTTTGCTGCTCATCGTGGTTCCCTGAACATCAGGCTACAGGCAGCGCAGGCTGCGCGGATTCTTCCATCGGCCGCAGGTATCCATCTGGCCAACGCCTCGGGGCACTGCTGAATGCGCACCTGAAACCCTGGCCCCGGGACCAGATGGTGCTCGACCGGCCTAGCGGCAGTCCAGTGCGCGGAAATTGTTTTGAGCAACAATGGGGGGCAGAGTCCACACCCAGCTGCCGCCATCCTTCCATACCGGATCGTAGACCCGGGCGATGAGGGCTTGAATGCCCAATTCGCGGCAGACGGAGCGTGCCTGAGTGGAAGTGGCAGCGCGATAGAGCGGATCGATTGCGGCGGCCATGATGGGACAGCCGGAGGGATCGCCGCCCAGCGTGGAACCGCAGCCATTCCTGTCTCCGGCGATGGCCAGCTGGCGGCCCACGTACATCTGATCCATGGCCGACAGCAACATATTGGTTTCCGCGGGATTGAACTGCACGATGGCGCGGGGAGGAATCCGGCGGTCGAGCTGCGCGTAACCCTGGATGGAGATGTAAGGCATGCGCGAGAGCTTCTCTGCCTGGGGGTCGTGGAGGGCGCGCAGATGCTTCTCCAGTTCGGGAATCCCGAAGCGGAGGGTAAGCAGCTGCGCCTCGGTACTGATGAGCCCGATAGCGATTGCAAGAAAGGCGAGGCGGCGAAGCCAGCCCGGGACCCGCAGGCCCGAGCCGCCATCGCGGCGCGTCCAGCTATCGACGGCCTGAGCGCCGAGCAGGAGCAGCGGAAACTGCAGGAGCAGCGCGGCGCGCCAGCCAAAGTCATTAGTCGTGAGGACGGCGGAACGCAGGAAGGAAATCAGGGGCAGCGTGGCAACACAGAGGAACAGCAGCGCACGCTGTCCCGGATCGAGGGGCCCGTGCTTCCGCCACGCGGGTACCAGAAAAATGAGCAGGACGACCACGTAAAAGCCCAGCTCGATCCCATAGCCCGGGAGCAAGAGGACCAGATTGGCGAAACGGCGCGCCATGAGCGGATGGCTGCCGGCAAGATGGCGAAAGGCCGCTGTGGCGAGGAGTCCGTCCGGCGGGATCATTTGCCGCACCGTGGGAGCAAACAGGGATCCGCCGGTCATATAGGAAGGAGTATGCGTAAGCTCCCACAGATAGGGCGAGAGCAGGGCCAGGGCGAGCGCGCCGGAGATCGCCATGAGCGCGACCGGGCGCGCTCCCTGCCTGGTGAGAAGCTGCCAGAGGCCCCAGGCGACCATGACCAGAAAGAAAGCGAAGAAGACGAAGATGGATAGTCCAAAGCCGCTGGCCATGGCGGCGGCGATCAGGAGAAGGCGGAATGCGCGACGGCGCAGCGACTCTGGAGGTGAAATCCACGCCAGAAGAAAGGAGAACATGCTGGCCACGAGGCCCGCAATGTGGTGGGGTACCCAGAGGAGGGAGTCCATCCAGCTTGTGATTTGATCCCGCGCCCACCACGCGAAATCGAGGGGCATTCCCTTGTGCAGGTGAATGGTAATCCAGGCTACACCCAGCAGATCGAATCCGGCAACGGAGAGCAGGCAGACGGCGATCACGAACTGGCGGCGGAGGCGCGCGCGGGCGTCGAGGAAATTCTGGAGATACAAACCGATGAGAGCCGCGAGCCCGAACCCCGACCAGACTGAACTGGCCATGTAAACCGCACGGACCGGCAGATGGCTGAGCCTGACGACAGTGGCGCAGAGCACATACCAGAAGTAGTACTGGCGCAGTCCGGCGGCGTGGTGGAAGAAATAGAGAGGGTTTGCCGGCGGCACGCCCGTGCGGACAACCGAGGCCGTCCAATTCACGCGAGATCCTTCATCCTGGCAGATGACGCTGAGGAAGAGCCGGTGATGCCCGGCCCAGTCCACCAGCGAGAAGAGCGCGACAGCAATCCACAGAAGCGCGAGAACCAGGGCGATGGTGCCATACGGACGCCATCCCACTGGAAATGGCCTGCCGTCGCGGCGCAGTTCTATCGCCTCGCCCAAAAGCAGAGCGAGGCACGCCACAGTGACGACTGCGAATGAGAACGCAACCGCTCCGAGGGACAGAAAGCGACCCGCGAGATCGGAAAAAATTGTGGAGATGGCCAGAGAAAGAGGGATACTCCAAACCAGCCGGCCAGCGAGAGTGCGTTGCCGAAAGCCATGGAAGTCCGCAAACCACGCGGCCACATACCCGGGGGCGACCAGGGCGGGAACAAACGCGGGAATGGCTGCGGCGGCGAGGGCAAGCTGCCGCGCTGTGATGTTCAGGAATCCGGGATCCATGCAGGTTCACGGCCACGTTACACCATTCGGTCGGCAAAGCAATGCCATCTACGAGGTATGGAACCCGATCAGTCCCTGGGGAGCGCGCGTTCTCAGGCTTTCAGGCGGCGGGAAGCCTCAGCGGCGATACCACGCGGCGGTGCGCCGGATGGCTTCTTCGAGGCCGATCGTTTCGCGGAGGCCGAGGATTTCCTTCGCGCGTTCAACCGAGGGGACATATCGCGGCACAGGCGCGCCGGGAACTGGCTCCTGCGCTACCCGGATTTCAGTCTCAGGCCGCAGTGTGGCCGCGACGATCCTGGCCAGCTCCAGAATGCTGACGTCGTGGCTGGAGCCTACATTGAGGGGAGTTAGGGCAGGCGCGCGGAACAGGAGGGTCCAGAGCCAGATGGTCAGATCGGCCGCGTACAGATACGAACGTTTGGGGGTGCCGTCGCCGCGAATATGAATGGGGCGGCCGGCAAGAACGTCACCGATGAAATTGGCGATTGCGAAGTGCTGGTCGAGCGGCAGGTGCGGCCCGCAGAATGCCCAGCAGCGCGCGATTTTGCACTCCAGATTGGCAGACGAATGCCGGGCGCAGAGAAGTTCCGCCTCGCGTTTGCCTCGGCCATAAGCGGTGGCCGGATCGGCCGGATCCGGCAGGCCGGCGAAGTTTTCGGGGAGATGCGCGACCATGGACGGCTGCCGCCCATAGACCGCGCCCGAGCTGGTGAACAGCAATTTGCGAGCACCGCACGCGACGGCAAATTCGAGTACGCGCTCCGTTCCGTCGACAATTGTGGAGAACAGATCAGGCGGGGACTGAGCCGTGGTGCGCGAGTACGTTTCCGTCGCCGCGTGGACGATGAAGGCAAATTCGCCCCGAGGAAAATCGAACGTGCGCACATCGCCCGTATGGAGGAAGACGGCAGTATCCGAGGCGAGGTGCGGACACTTTTCGGCAAACGCCGCAGGATTGCGGGAGAGCACCACGATGCGCGCATTCAAGCCCAGCTCCCGATTGCAGTGGCAAAAGCTTTCGACCAGCCAGCAGCCGAAGAATCCGGTACCCCCAGTAAGAAAGATGCGTTGGCCGCGAGCCTCTTCCCAAAAGGACGCAGTATGCTCCAGGATCAGACTCATGTCCCTTTCGGCAAGTGGCCGGGCAGCAGGCATCAGTCCTCCAGCGGCAGAGTTATGCGGGCACCGCGTAACACACAGTCTCCCAGACCTGACCATGAGATCGCAGACAGAACCGATAGCCGCGCCGAAAAGATTCGATCAGCAGGGGGATCCGCCAGAGGTGACTCTGCACGTGATAAGCGCAAACGGCAAGGCTGGGGCCGTACTCCCGGATAAGCCGGCGCGAACCCTGCAAACCGAGCAGTTCAAATCCCTCGATGTCGTACTTGACCATGTCGATCTTCTCGTGGATCGCATCGTCGAGCGCCACGCAACGGACTCGTTCTGACGCCGATCCGGCTGCGGAACTTGCTCCCGCGCCGCCGCTGAATGAGATTTCGTAGTTCGCTTCGGCGACGGCAAACGGCAACGCCCGGACCTGATCGGAGATCGAGCTGGACATCCGCACCAGCCGTTTCCGCAGGGCCGCAAGGTTCGCCGCATCAGGCTCGAAGACATAAGCTCGGCGAAAACGTCCCTGGACAAATGCCACAAACTGCTCGAGGGTATCGCCGTCACAGGCACCGGCATCAACGTAAACAGCCTCGTCTCCAATCCGGATCAGATCCTTTTGCCAGTACTGGCCGGGACGCGCCGGACGAAGCGCGTGAAAATCCCCGTGGAGCCGCCACTTCAACTGCGCCACGAACTCGGCGCGGGAATCGTCGTCTGACAACAGCTCGAACGCCTGCCGGATTTCCTCTCTGTGCTCCAGCGCGCGAGTGGGCAAATCGATCTGCACGTGGGGCAGAAGGTCGGGATACTTCCACAGCAAGGGCAGAAACGACACAACGGTTCGGCAGCCGAGGCGGTGCAGCGACTCGATCTGCTCCTGCATGGTGTCGGCCCAGGAGGCCCAGATGCTCACCACAAAAGCGGCGGACTCTGCCCATCGCTGTGCCGCATCCGCAGGACTCAGGACAGTCAGCCCGTCAATTTCGCGGCCAGCGAGCTGGTTGTCAATGAACGCCAGCGGTTCCACGCCATCCTGCCGCAGCCGTCGAAGCAGCTTTCTTCCCAAGCCGCCTGCGCCAAACAGGACAAGGCGTGTTGGGGAGCCGACCGCTCGGTCGAATGCCGTGTGTTCCCGCTCGCGGCAGTCATGGAGACCTTCGCCGAGGAGCTGTTCGAGAGTTTCCTGAACCTGCATAATGCGCTTGCGCTCTTACTCCTCCAGCGGCTTGACGATCATGTTGGCCAGAAACTCCTCGCGCGGCAAAAATGGGAAGAGATCCTCAAGCGGCTTCGAAACCATCGAGCCATCCGGCTTTTGATACGACTGCAGACGTGGCGCGCGCATTTCGTCGGGAATCACATGCACATCCACGATAACGGGCCCATCCATTGCCAGCGCGCGGCGCACATCCTCGCGCAGGTTCTTCTGGTCGCTGATCGCCAGCGCCGGGATGCCGTAGGCGGCCGCGATGCGGCTCATATCGGGCACGGTGAGGCCCGTGCTGCTGTCGCAGCCGATGCTGGGCCTTCCGAAATAGCCAGTTTGCGAAGCGCGGATCGACGCGTAGCCGTCGTTGTTCAGGATGAAAAATTTGATGGGGAGGCACAGGCGAGCCGCAGTTTCCAGTTCCTGAATGTTGAACTGGAATCCGCCATCGCCGTCCACGAGAATGGTGCGGCGCCGGTCTCCGCCGATGCAGATGCCGATTGACATGGGGAGACCATAACCCATCGCTCCCAGGCCGGCGGTGTGATAAATTCTCTGCCCCCTGCGGGTGGGGCAGGCGAGGAGAAAAATCTCGATGCCGCTGCCGGAGCTACCGGAGACGAGGAGATCGTCGGGACGCGACTCAGTGCCGATGACTTCGGCGAGATGGTAAATGCTAACCTTGCCTTCGGGCTTGCGGTGCTCATCGGTGATGACCGGATAGCGGGTCTTCCAGCCGGCGCATCGCGCGTCCCATGCGGCGTGGCCTCGGAGACAGATGGAGTCCTTCTGGCACAGAAGCTCCCGCAGGAAGGCACGAGCATCGGCACAGATGGGCTGCTGCAGGTGCGGGTGCAGCTTGCGCAATTCGGCAGGATCGACATCGACCGCTGCCTTATATGCTTCGCGGGCAAGGTTCTGCGGCGCATAGCCGGTGATCGCAAAGTCGAGCCGGACGCCGATTGCCAGAAGCAGATCGCAGTTCTGGAGGGCGAAGTTCGCGCCACGGGCGGCGACGGAGCCGGGGCGCCCGACGAAGGTGGGGTCGTCGCTGGGAACCAGATCGGCCGCGCACCACGTGGCGACAGACGGAATGCCGAGCACCTGGCGCAGTTCCTCGAATTCCCTGGTGGCTCGAGCCAGCCGAATACCATTGCCGGCAAAGAGCAGGGGGCGCTCGGCTTGATTGAGTTTCTCGATCAGGCGGCTGACCTCGGCGCGCAGGTTCTCTTCCGCCGGCGCTGAGCCAAGTTCACCGGAATCGAAGCCGGGAAGCGTGGCGGGCTCGGGAATGTGCGCAGCCTGCACGTCCAGGGGGATATCAACCCATACCGGTCCGGGCCGGCCGTGGGTCGCCAGCCACACCGCCTTCTCCAGGTGGTAGCGAATCTCCATCGGGTCAAGCACGGTGACAGCGTATTTGGTGATCGGCTTGACGATGGAGACTATGTCGATTTCCTGGGCGCCAAGCTGGCGCACGCCCAGGGGCGTTCCGTCGGCGGAAAACATGCGATCGGGCCGCTTGACCTGCCCCGAGATGAACAGCACAGGAGTCGAATCGAGCCATGCGCCGGCCACGCCGGTAACGGCGTTAGTACCCCCCGGCCCCGTGGTGACTATGCAGACGCCGAGGCGGCCGGCGACCTTGGCGCAGGATTCGGCGCACATCGCGCTGGCCTGCTCGTGCGAGTTGCACACTGGATCAAGGGCCTTCTCGGAGGCGAGCGACTGGTTCAGGTGCATTGCGCCCCCGCCAGTGACTAGAAATACGTGCCTGACCCGCTGAGCGGCGACGAAACCTGTGACGTAATCGGAAAGCTTCATGATTTCTGCGACCAAACCTCAGATGGAGATTCCCTGCTCGCGCTGAAAAGCCTCCAGGGCGGAGATGCCTTGCGCGGCGAGCAGCGCATTGACGATTTCGCGAACGGCGCCGTTGCCGCCGGCGGCGATGGTGACCAGGGAGGCGCGGGCCAGAACTTCCGCGGCCGCCCCGGCCGGCGCGGCACTGCATCCGGCGATCTCCATGGCCGGCAAATCGTTGATATCGTCGCCCACGTAACAAATCTCGGCGAGCGCTACGCCGGACTCAGCGGCGAACTGGCGCAGCGCGGCGGCTTTGTCGCGACAGCCTTTCACCACGTGCCGGATCAGGAGTTTTTCCGCGAAGCGATCGACGATGGGGCTGTTTTCACCGGAGATGAGCGCCGGGATAATCCCCGCGCGCCGCGCGAGCGAGACGCCCATGATGTCAGCGAAGACGAAGCGCTTCCACTCTTCGCCGTTCGGACCCCACCACAGCCCGCCGTCGGTGAGAACGCCGTCCACATCCATGGCAAGGCCTCGGATTCCACGCAGGTCCGCGGCCGCACGGCCGGTTGAGGTCATTTGCGGCTAAACCGCGGCGCCCACGCGGCGCAGCTTTTTGATGATGGGAACTTCGCGCTCGTACACCCGCTTGACGCCGTCTCCTCTCGACTGCTCCCACAGGCGGACGTCGCGCACGAGGCGGGTGATGCCGTTGGGCTCGAGCGAAGCGGCGTGATCCGATCCCCACATAGCGCGGTCCAAAGTGATATGGCGCTCCACGCAGCAGGCGCCGAGCGCAACTGCGCAAACGCTGGTGGGGATGCCGGTTTCATGGCCCGAATAGCCGATGGGCAGGTTGTAGCGCTCCGCCATGGTCGGGATGGCGCGCAGGTTCAGCTCATCGTAATTCGCGGGATATGTGCTGGTGGCGTGCATGAGGATGAGGTCATCGCGTCCAAGGACCTCGACCGCATGGTCGATTTCGGCGTAGGTGCTCATACCGGTGGAGAGAATGATGGGTCTTCCAGTGCGGCGGACATGCCGGAGAAGATGATCGTCTGTCAGGGATGCCGACGCGATCTTATGCAGGGGCAGATCGAACCGTTCCATGAAGTCGACGGAACGCTCATCCCAGGGCGAAGCAAACCACAGCATCTTTACCGAGCGGCAGAATGCATCGATCTCCCGGTACTCTTCTTCGCCGAATTCCAGGCCAAATTTGAGGTCGCCATTGGTCTGACCGAAGGGACTCTCCCGGGGCTTCGCGAGTTCATCCGGAGTGTAGACAACGTCGACGGTGCGCTTCTGAAACTTGACGGCATCGCAGCCGGCGCCCACCGCTACGCTGATCAGGCGTTTAGCAAGGTCGACATCGCCGTTGTGGTTAATGCCGATTTCCGCAATGATGAAACAGGGCTGGTCATCTCCTACCAGCCGATTTCCGATCCGGACTGCGCTCATAACTTCGCTCCTGGATTGCCTGTCTGCGCGCATTGGCGCAACAGCCGACAAGCGGGGTTTCGCGGCTGCGTGCTCACCCTGCCGGGATCCGAGCCGGCTGATCAGCTAAGGCTATCCCGATTTCTAGCTAGAGAGCGTAACACAAGGAAACTGCGCCGCCAGTACTACTTTGGTGCATGGGGGGGCTCGGTCCCCGGGGATTCGCCTATGCGCGAGGGGCAGCGGCGAGTGCGGAGCGCTTGTCGGCGGACCGGGCCGAAAAAGCCCGGATGACATCGGTGGCGAAGTCGAGCATCGGCTGGCTGAGGCCGGGATAAACGCCCAGCCAGAACACCTGGTTCATGACGAAGTCGGTGTTAGGCAGATCGCCAACCGCGCGGTATTCGCAGTTCTCCCAGGCCGGCTGGCGCAGCAGATTGCCCGCGAAGAGCAGGCGGGTTCCGATGCGATTCGCATCGAGCTCGCGAATTAGATCTTCGCGCGAAAAAGGAGCCGTTGAGCGAACCGCGATGGGAAATCCGAACCACGCGGGATCGGAGCCTGGCGTCGCTTCCGGCAGGATGAAGTACTCTGCGAGAGGCTCAAGGGCTGCCCTGAGGTAGCGGAAGTTCTGCCTGCGCCGCTCAATGAACTCGGGGAGCCTGTCGATTTGAGAGGCGCCGAGAGCGGCCTGCAGGTCAGTCGTTTTCAGGTTGTAGCCGATGTGCGAATAGATGTACTTGTGGTCGTATCCGCAGGGCAGGCTGCCGAGCTGCCACTGGAAACGCTTGCCGCACGTATTTTCTTTGCCAGGATCGCACCAGCAGTCGCGTCCCCAGTCGCGGAACGATTCGATGAGGGTCTGCAGGGCCGGCTGATCGGTCAGGACCGCGCCGCCTTCGCCCATGGTGATGTGATGCGCGGGATAGAAGCTGACCGTGGCGATGTCTCCGAAGCTGCCGACTGTGCGGCCTTTCCAGGTGGAGCCCAGCGCGTCGCAGCAGTCCTCGATGAGCCACAGGTTGTGCTTCTTCACGAAGGCGGTGACCGCGTCGAGATCGAAGACGTTGCCGAGCGTGTGGGCGATCATGACGGCGCGGGTTCTCTCGCTGCGCGCGGCTTCCAACTGGCTCACGTCGATCTCATAGCCCGGAACAGTGACGTCGACGAAGACCGGGACCAGGCGATTCTGGAGAATCGGATTCACGGT
>DAHUYD010000107.1 GCA_027315385.1 Acidobacterium sp. | reverse complement strand
ACAGGGTCAGCCCGGTGTCTCACCGCGCGCCAGCCCGTGCGCGATTTCCGGACACCGCCGTTGTCTCCTGAGCCAGCCCCTGTCGCAACCCTCCTGGCTACATACGTTCCGGCGGGGCTATAAACTTTGCAGAATCAGAATCTTCCTGGACCATAAAGGATGCCTTACCTGAGGCATCCGTACAGTCGGCCGGCCGAGCCGGCGCCCTGCGCGGCGTCACTCAACCGCTCCGCTCCACTTCGCGTAACCCCCGTCCACTCCGCGTAGAATTGAGATTGATGGCGCCGTCGCGACCGGTCCTGCGCGGCCCGACCCCTGATTCCCTGTTTCGACTGGATACATATTTCGAATGATTACTTCTCCCGTTTCCAGCGAAGTCGCGCCCCCCCACCTGCGGGAGCAGACCTTCAACGCTTTTCGCCGCTGGGGCTACCTCCAGGCGAATCTGGATCCCCTCGGGCAATACCTCAAACCCCTCGATATTCCTGAGCTCCACATCGACAACGAGTTTGTTGAAGAGGCCCGCCGCTGCTATACCTCAACCGTCGGCGCCGAATTTATGCACATCCAGCAGCAGGAACGGCGCAACTGGCTCGCAGAGCGCCTCGAATCCTCCGCGCCTGAGGTCGACTCCGAGCACATCCTTGACCTGCTGGTCCACGCGGATATCTTCGAGCAGGTCATCCAGTCCCGCTATCTCGGCACGAAGCGCTTTTCGCTCGAAGGCGTGACGGCGCTCATTCCCTTTCTCGATGAGTTGCTGAACCGCGCCGCCGAACTGGGCGCCGAGCGCTCCATCATGGGCATGAGCCACCGGGGGCGGCTCAACGTCATGGTGAATACCTTCGGGAAATCGCCCGTCGACATCTTCGCGAGGTTCGAGGACGTCGATCCGCGCAGCATCCTCGGCGGAGGCGACGTCAAATACCATGTCGGCGCAACGGGTCAGTTCCCTGCCCGCAACGGCCGGTCCGTCGCCCTGCATCTGGTTTCGAACCCGAGTCACCTCGAAGCTGTCGACCCGGTCGCCATGGGCCGCGCCCGAGCCCGTCAGGACCGCGCGGGAGCCGATGGCGCGCAGCGCGTGCTGCCCGTGGTCATCCACGGCGACGCCGCCTTCGCGGGGCAGGGCATCTGGGCTGAAACCATGAACCTCGCGTGCATCGACGGGTATTCAGTCGGTGGCGGCATTCACATCGTCGTCAACAACCTCATCGGGTTCACCGCGGAGCCGGAGGAATCGAACTCCACGCGCTTTTCCACCGATCTCGCGAAGCGTCTGCCCATCCCGATCCTGCATGTGAACGCGGAAGACCCCGCCGCCGTAGTGCGCATCGCAGCGCTCGCGGCCGAATATCGCTTCCAGTTCCAGTCCGATGTGGTCATCGACCTGATCGGCTACCGCCGCCATGGCCACAGCGAGGTGGACGATCCCACGGTGACGCAGCCTTTGCGCTACGCGCGCATCAAGAACCATCCTCCGCTCTACGAGCTTTACGCGAAGCAGATGGGAGCAGACGTGGCATCTGTGGCCAGGAACCTGCACTCCGAGTTCGCGGAAGCGCAGAAGAAGGCCACTTCAGTTCGCAAGAAGCCCGTGCTCGTCGAGATGCCAGACTACTGGCGTCCCTACCACGGGGGCTGCTGGAAGCCCGATCTGGAAGTAGAAACGGGACTTGACCGCAGAACGATCGAAGGCATTGCAAAGCAGCTCACCGCGTATCCGGATGACTTCCACATTCATCCCAGGATCAAAAAGCTCCTCGATCAGCGCGCCGCGATGGGCCGCGGCGAGCACAGTATCGATTACGGCATGGCCGAAGCGGTCGCCTTCGGATCGCTGCTGCTCGCCGGCACGCCGGTTCGCCTGAGCGGGCAGGACTCGCAGCGCGGCACCTTCAACCAGCGCCACAGCGTGCTCATCGACATCGAGAACGAGCAGCGCTGGATTCCGCTGAATCACCTGGCCGACACCCAGGCGCGCTTCAGCAGCTACAACTCCATTCTTTCGGAAGCCGGCGTGATGGGCTTCGAGTACGGCTACAGCCGCGACTACCCCGAGGCTCTCGTCCTGTGGGAAGCGCAGTTCGGCGACTTCGCCAACGGCGGGCAGATTGTCATCGACCAGTTCATCTCCGCCGCCGAAGACAAATGGGGCCTGCTCAGCGGCCTTGTCCTCCTGCTGCCTCACGGCTACGAGGGCCAGGGCCCCGAGCACTCCAGCGCGCGCATGGAGCGCTACCTGCAACTGGCCGCGCGCGACAACATCCAGATCTGCCAGCCCTCGAATGCCGCGCAGTATTTCCATCTGCTCCGCCGCCAGGCGCTGCGCACGTGGCGCAAGCCGCTGGTCGCCTTCACGCCGAAGAGCATGCTGCGCCATCCGGACGCCGTCTCGCCCATCCGCGACTTTTCCCGCCGGGGTTTCCTCCCCGTGATTCCGGAGACGGAAATCGCCAACGCGAAGCGCCTGCTCATCGCCACCGGCAAAATCGGTCACGAACTGCGCGTGGAGCGCGTGAAGCGGAAGGACTCCACCACTGGCATCGTCTTCCTCGATCAGCTTTATCCGTGGCCGGAAACTGAGTTGCGCGCCGCCATTGAGGCCCATCCCGCCGCGCGCGAAATCGTCTGGGTTCAGGAAGAGCCGTCCAACATGGGCGCATTCGCTTTTGTCATGCCGCGGCTGCGCCGGATCGCGGGGGAACTCCAAGTCCTCAGCGTCAGGCGCTCGCCAGCAGCCAGTCCGGCCACCGGATCCGCGAAGGCGCATGAGATGGAGCAGAAGACGCTGATCGAACTGGCGCTGAAAGAGAAATCGTAGCCACCCGATCGCGCTCGCAGTTCAGGTTCCGCAGCGTATCATCGAGTGAATCCGCCGCGGGCGGCGCGCGTCCATGCAGACCTCAACTCCCGCCCATGCCGATCTGCGCAAACGATGGGCGCGCATTCTGCCCGCGGTCTTCATCACCTACAGCCTCGCCTATCTCGATCGCGCGAATTTTGGCTTCGGGGCGGCCGCAGGCATGGCGCAAGCGCTGCACATCAGCGGCTATCGCACCGATCTGCTCGGCGCGCTCTTCTTCCTCGGATACTTCCTGCCTCAGGTTCCCGGCGTCATCCTCGTCCGCCGCTACAGCGCGCGGCTGCTCATCTTTCTGGCGCTCATCGCCTGGGGCGCCTTCGCCGCGCTCACCGGCGTCATTCGCACGTTCTGGCTGCTGGCCGTGGATCGCCTGCTCCTCGGAGTCGCGGAAAGCTTCGTCTTCCCCGCGCTGCTCATGGTACTCACTCACTGGTTCACCCGCGCCGAGCGCTCCCGCGCCAACACGCTCCTGATGCTCGGCAACCCGGTCACAGTTCTCTGGATGTCGGCCGCCACCGGTTTCCTCATCCGCGCCACCAACTGGCAGCAGGCCTTCATCATCGAGGGCGCCATTGCAGTTGTCTGGGGCGGATTCTGGCTCGCCTTCGTGCGCGACACTCCGCGCGAGGCCGCCTGGCTCAGCGGCTCCGCGCGCGCGGATCTCGAATCCGCGCTGGATCGCGAGCAGCAAAGCCTTCCGCGGATGGCGAATCTCCGCACGGCGTTTCGCGATCGCAACGTCATCCGGCTCTGCATCAACTATTTTTTCTGGAGTCTCGGCATTTACGGATTCGTTCTCTGGCTCCCCGTCGTCATTCATAACGCGACGAAGACCGCCATCGACATCACCGGCCTGCTCTCCGCGGTGCCGTACCTGGCGGCGGTGCTGCTCATGCTCGCCATCTCGCACCTCTCCGATCGCAGCGCCCGACGCCGCGAATTTGTCTGGCCAATCCTCATGTTGGCCGGTGTCGCACTGGCCGGCTCATATTTCACTCTCGGACATGGCTTCGGGTTCGCCTACGGGTGCCTCATCATCGCTGCCAGTTGCATGTACGCGCCGTACGGCCCGTTCTTCGCGATGGTGCCGGAGATGCTGCCGAAAAACGTGGCCGGAGAAACCCTCGGGCTCATCAACAGTTGCGGCGCGCTCGGCGGATTCTTTGGTGTCTGGGGGGTCGGCCTGCTGCGTACTTTCACGCACAGCTCGCAGTCCGGATTTCTTCTCATGTCGTTTTCGCTCATCCTTTCCGGCGTCGTCCTGCTGGGGGACTGGCCGTCCCGTCAAATGCGCATCGCGCAGGACGATCCGGCAACAGAGAATAGAGTTGAGCACGAGGCGCAATGAACCCGATCTCCGCTGCTGACGTTCTGGAATGCCGGGACCTCGATTTGTCGGCCGTCGCTACGCACGCGCCCGGTCCCGCGGGCGCGCTGCCGCTCACGCCGGAGATGCTGCTCACGCAGCCCTCCGGCAATCTTTTCGGCCTGAGCCAAAACGTCGGGATGGGCTGGGAGCCGGCGAATCTGGTCGGCCCGGAAGTCCTGATCCTCTCGACGCATGGCGGCCTGCGCACGGAAGACGGCAAACCCATCGCGCTCGGATTCCACACCGGCCACTGGGAAGTCGGCCTGCTCGTCGCGGAAGCGGCCCGCGCGCTGAAATTGCTCGGCGCCGTCCCCTTCGCCGGCGCCTGCACCGATCCCTGCGACGGCCGCACGCAGGGCACCACCGGCATGCTCGATTCGCTGCCGTACCGCAACGACGCGGCCATCGTCCTCCGCCGTCTCATGCGCTCGCTGCCCACGCGCGCCGGTGTGCTCGGCATCGCCACCTGCGACAAGGGTCTGCCCGCGATGTTGATGGCGCTCGCCTCCGCGGGCGATATGCCCACCGTCCTCATCCCGGGCGGCGTCACGCTGTTGCCCGAGCAGGGCGAAGATGCGGGCCGGGTGCAGACCATCGGAGCCCGCTTTGCCCAGAAGCAAATCACGCTGGACTACGCCGCGGAGGTCGGCTGCCGCGCCTGTGCCACGCCGGGCGGAGGCTGCCAGTTCCTCGGCACCGCGGCGACCTCGCAGGTTGTCGCCGAGGCTCTCGGCCTCGCGCTCCCGCATACCGCGCTCGCGCCCTCCGGCCAGCCGGTCTGGCTTGAAGCAGCCCGGCGCTCGGCGTCAGCACTTCTGCGTCTGCGCTCTCTCAGGATCGGGACCAGCGCCATCCTTACCCAGGCTGCGCTTGAAAACGCCATGGCTGTCTACGCGGCCTTCGGCGGATCGACGAATCTCCTTCTCCATCTGCCCGCCATCGCTCATGCGGCGGGGCTGCGCCGCCCCAGCGTCGAGGACTGGATGCGGGTGAATCGCGAAATCCCCCGCCTAGTCGATGCGCTGCCGAATGGCCCCCGCAATTTCGCCACCGTTCAGGTCTTCCTTGCGGGAGGCGTGCCGGAAGTCATGCTGCACCTTCGCCGCGCCGGCCTCCTCGATAGCAGCGCGATCACCTGCGCAGGCATATCCCTCCGCGAATGCCTCGACTGGTGGCAGCAGAGCCCGCGGCGCGACGCGCTCAGAAAGAACCTCCTCGACCGGGACGGCATCGATGCCGACGAGGTCATCCTCTCGCCGGAGAGGGCCCGCTCCCGCGGCCTCACCCCCACCATCTGCTTCCCTTCCGGCAACCTTGCGCCCGAAGGCTCGGTGATCAAGAGCACGGCCATCGACCCCTCGCTGATCGCCGAAGACGGTGTCTTCTTCCACCGCGGTGCCGCGCGCGTGTTCACCTCGGAATCCGGCGCCATCGACGCGATCAAACAGGGCCGCATCGCACCCGGCGACGTCCTGGTGCTCACCTGTTGCGGCCCCGCCGGAGCGGGCATGCAGGAGATTTACCAAATCACCGCCGCGCTCAAGGCGCTGCCCCACTGCCGCCATGTCGCCCTGCTCACCGACGGCCGCTTCAGCGGCGTTTCCACCGGACCCTGCATCGGGCACATCTCCCCGGAAGCGCTCGCCGGCGGCCCCATCGGCAAACTCCGGGACGGCGACATCGTGGAGATTCGCATCGACAGCCTGCGCCTGGAGGCGTCCGTCAACCTCGTCGCCGAGGATGGCGAGACCTTTACTCCCGAAGAAGGCGGCCTCCGTCTGGCCGTGCGACCGCCGCGCTCCGATCTGAGCCCGCACCCGGACCTTCCCGCCGACACGCGCCTCTGGGCCGCTCTTGTGGAAGCCAGCGGCGGAATCTGGGGCGGCTGCATTTACGATGTGGATGCGATCTTATCCAGGCTCAGTGCGCGCAGCGAGTCCGCCGAGCCGTTAGCAACGACATCCTTCAAGGAGACACAGTGATCCTGTATCGCACACGCGACAGCCTGATTCTCGAACACGACGGGCAGTTCTTTTCGGTTCCTGGAAAATCTATTGACGAGCTCATCGTCCTCGATGATCTGTTCGGCCATGTGGCGCAAATCGCCCGCGCCGGCTCCAAAGTCGCCGCCCTCGATGAAACCACACTGCTCCCTCCCATCGGCAATCAGGAGGTCTGGGCGGCGGGCGTGACCTACCTCCGCAGCCGCGCGGCGCGCATCGCGGAATCGAAGGATGCGGGGGGCGGGGACTTTTACGACCGCGTCTACTCCGCCGAGCGCCCGGAGCTCTTCTTCAAGTCCCTGGCCCACAAGGTGGTTGGTCCCTTCAGCCCGGTCGCCATCCGCAGCGACGCCACCTGGTCGGTGCCGGAGCCGGAACTCGCGCTGCTCATCAACCCGAAGGGCCGCATCGTGGGTTACACCGCCGGCAATGATATGAGCTCCCGCGACATCGAGGGCCAGAATCCGCTCTATCTGCCGCAGGCGAAGGTCTACAACCGCAGTTGCGCGCTCGGCCCCGGCATCTTCGTCTCGCGCGAACCACTCCCGCCGGAGACGCGCATTGAGCTGACCGTCGAGCGCGCCGGCACGACCGCATTCACCGGCGCCACCTCACTGTCGCAGATGAAACGCCGCCCCGAAGAACTCGCGAGCTATCTGTATCGCGACCAGAGCTTCCCATTCGGCGCTTTTCTGCTCACCGGAACCGGCGTTGTGCCGCCCGATTCCTTCACGCTACACCCCGGAGATGCGATTCGCGTCGCCATCGACGGTATTGGCACGCTCGTGAATCCCGTCGGCTGACCTGAAGCGCCTGCCCGAACCGGCCTGGTATCTTCTGTCACGGATCGCATCCGGGTGAGACGGGTTCGGGGATATTTTTCCCGGCAGAGAAGTATGCCGTTCCGCTACTCTTATATGAAGATACTTTCTGAATTTTTCTCCTGCGGGTTGCATCCAAAGCACATACGCCGAGCCGGGAGTGACGTTTGCCTGAATATTCAACGAAAGGGCCAGATCCTGTGCCAGGGACGGTAACCGCTCGACTCCGGTGGTCAGTCGCGGGGCATGCCGCACTCATCCCTGCTTTGCTGCTCTCTGTCGGGGTTTCAGCTTCAGCCCAGGCGCCCATGCAATCCGGCAGCGTTGCCACACCCACGGCGCCCGTACAAATTCCGCAGCCGCAAATCGGCCCATCAACCTATCAGGGCAGCGTCAGCAGCCGCCAGGTTACGCCTGGGGTAGTGCACCTGTCACTGAGCGACGCCATTCAGCGCGGCCTTCGCTATAACCTCGGCCTCATTCTCACCAGCCAGAACGTCGCCTCGGCGCGCGCCTCGCGGATGGAGGAGCTACAGTCTCTGCTGCCCACGGCCACCGCCAAAGTAACGGAAGCCGATCAGGAGACCGACCTTCAGGCCGAAGGCCTGCGCATCCCGGGATTCCCTGCCATCATTGGCCCTTACGGCTATACCGATATTCGCGGCTATCTGAAGTGGTCGCTGCTGAACCTTTCCGCGCTGCAGAATTATTTGGCATCGAAGCACGATTTCCGAGCGGCGAGCCTCTCTGTCAGCGACGCGCGCGACATGGTCGTGCTCACGGTCGGAAATGCCTACCTCACGGTCATCGCCGACGCCGCTCGAATTCAGGCCTCACAGGCCCAGGTGGACACCTCGAAAGTCTCCCTCGAGCAGGCGGTCCAGTACCATAAGGCAGGCATTGCTCCCCTCCTCGATGAGCTGCGCGCCCGCGTCGACTACCAGACGCAGGAGCAGTCACTGATAGCCTCGCGCGATGCGTGGGCCAGGGACAAGATCGCGCTTGCCCGCGCTATCGGCCTGCCCCTCGAACAGCGTTTCGACCTGAGCGACACCGAGCCTTTCGCGCCGCTCGATCGGCTGAACCCGGATCAGGCCGTCCAGCAGGCCCTCGCGCATCGCCAGGATCTTAAGGCTCTGGAGCAGCAGGTGGCGGCGGCAAAGCTCGCGCGCAAGGCAGCTACCGATGAGCGGCTGCCCACTGTCAGTTTCTCCGGAGATTACGGCGACATCGGCATCAATGTCGCGCATTCGCATGGCACCGGGGACGCCGTGGGATCGCTCGACGTTCCGATTTTAGAGGAAGGCAAGCTGCGCGGGGACGCAAAACAGGCCCAGGCCCAACTGGACGAGCAAAACGCCCGCCTGAGCGATTTGCGCGGCCAGATTTCCGCCGACGTGCGCGACAGCATCCTTGATATTCAGGCAGCCGAGAAACTGGTTGACGTCGCCCGCAGCAATGTTCAGCTTGCTGGTGAAGCACTCAGCGAGGCCCAGCAGCGCTATAAGGCCGGCATTTCAGATAATCTGGCCGTCTCGCAGGCGCAGCAGGCCGTCGCTCAGGCCGACGAAGAATATGTGGCGGCGCTCTATCAGCACAACATGGCGAAGTTATCGCTCGCCCGCGCCCTGGGCGTGGCACAGAGCAATTACAAGGATTATTTGGGAGGAAAGTGACCGTGGCGGAGCAGACGACGACTGAGCAGCCCAGACAAGACATTGCCGACGATCAGCCGGAGGAGCCCCGCTCCCGACCGCGCCGCCGCTTCATCATCATCGGCATCGTCGCTCTGCTGGCGGTGGGTGCCCTGCTGTGGTGGTGGCACTCCACCTACTATGAGGACACCGACGACGCGCAGGTGGACGGCAACATTGTGCAGATCAGCGCCCGCATCGCCGGGCACGTGCAGAACGTGTACATCGATCAGAACCAGTACGTCAAAGCCGGGACGCTCCTGGTCCAGCTCGATCCCAGCGATTACGAGACCGCCCTCAGCCAGTCGGAAGCCAATCTTGAGTCGGCCGAAGCGAATTACGAAGCTGCCCGGGTCAACGTGCCTGTGTTCACCACGAACACCGGGACCATCCTCCACAATGCCGGCGTGACCGTGAGCTCGGCTCAGGTGGGCGTCACCCAGAGCGAAAACCAGCTAAAAGCTGCTGAGGCCCGCGTGATCGCCGCTCAGGCTAACTGGCAAAAAGCCCAACTCGACGTGGAGCGGTACACCCCCCTCGTCCAGAAGGACATTATCTCCAAACAGCAGTACGATGCTGCCGTCGCCACAGCAACCGCCGACAAAGCTGCCGTCGACGAAGCGCAGGCGGACGTGGTCGCAGCTCAGGACGCTGTCCGCATGGCCCGCGATCACGTCGTCCAGGCGCAGTCCTCGCTGCAGTACGCCCGTACCGGCCCGCGCCAGGTCTCGATCTACAAAGCCAAAGCTGACCAGGCCGCCGCCCAGGTGGATCAGGCTCGCGCCGCGCTTTCCCAGGCCAAGCTGAATCTTGAGTACTGCCAGATCCACGCACCCACGTCCGGCATCGTCACAACCAAGAGCGTCCAGCCCGGGCAGAACGTGTCCGTCGGGCAGGCGCTCATGACGCTGGTTTCGCTCGACGATGTCTGGATCACCGCCAACTTTAAGGAGACCCAGCTCCAGAACATGCGGGTGGGCCAACCGACGACTATCCACGTGGACGCCTATGGCCTCGATTACCATGGGAAAGTCGCCCAGATCGGCGGGGCCACCGGCTCCATGCTCAGCCTCTTTCCCCCGGAGAATGCGACCGGCAACTACGTCAAAGTCGTGCAGCGGATCCCCGTGCGCATCAATCTCGCGCAGACGGATATGGCGCGCCAGAACAAGGACCACCTGCTGCGCCCCGGCATGTCCGTCGAGCCCAAGGTGCGGGTGAAAAACTAGCCCGCACCGCTGCGCCTCATCGCCGCTCCTGCCAGGTCTCGCTTGGGGCCACCGGCTCACCCCATCCCGGCTGGCCGCGTCCAACTACAGAATCTCTGTCTGGGGGGACCGGCGGACCTCCGATTTTCAGGCAAAATGGAGGGAAGGCCTCCCGGAGGGCGGCGCCCACATGCATCGCTTCACGATGATTCCGATCCTGTTCGCCGCCTGCGTGACGGTCTCGGCGCAATCCGCTCCTGCCGTCTCCGCAAATCCGGCTCCGGATTCAACAGCCGCCTCCGCAGCTACGCCGCGGCCGACCGGCGCGATCGTCGTTCCCGCGGGCACGCGTGTCCTGCTCCAGCTGAAGAACGCTATCAACACGAAAAGCGCTCAGCCCGGCGACGGCGTCTATCTCTCCTCTATCTTCCCCGTGGTTGTCGGCAACCGTGTGGTCATTCCTCCCGGAGTGTATGTGCAGGGCGTCGTGGACAGCGTCGTGCGCCCTGGGCGTATTCGCGGCCGCGCTCAGCTCAATCTGCACTTCACCACCATCATCTTTCCCAATGGCTCCGTGGCCGAGGTGCCCGGGATCGTGAAGGATCTTCCCGGAGCGCAAAACCAGGCGGTGAAGAATAACGAAGGGACCATCGAGCAGACCGGCGGCAGCAACAAGGCTCGCAACGCCGCCAAGACGGCTGAGGTTGCGGTGCCCACGGGCGCCACCATCGGCTCCGTAGGCGGTCTGGGCTCGGGACGTCCGCTGGCCGGCGGACTGGAAGGCGCGGGCGCCGGACTAGCCGCGGCCGGGATCGTGGCTCTCTTCACCCGCAAGGCCGACGTGAACATACCCGAGGGCACCAAGGTTGAAATGGTCCTGCAGCGTCCGCTGCTCCTCCAGCCCTCTAACCTCAGCGGCGCCCCACCCCAGCCCATGGAGCCCGCCAGCGCGCAGCCGAACAACGTGCTTCCCAAACCGACGCTGCATCGGACGCACGTGCTTTGCCCCGCCGGCAATCTGGGGTGCAGCCTGGAGTGAGGAATTCTCTGTTGCGAAAGAGCATTCTGTGGGCATGGCTGCGCGATATTGCCATCGCCGCCGTCGCCTCCGTCTTCATCGTCACTTTCCTCTACCAGCCGGTGCGGGTGGAAGGCACCAGCATGGCTCCCGAGCTTCGGAACAGCGACCGGCTCTTTATCAGCAAGTTTTTCTTCCGTTTCGAGACCATCCAGCGCGGCGAAATCGTGGTCTTCCATTACCCGCTCGACCCGCGCATCAGCTACATCAAGCGCGTCATCGGCCTGCCTGGCGACACCGTCTCCATCCAGCACGGTCAGGTTTTCATCGACGGAAAGCGCCTGTACGAGCCCTATGTTCCTGCACGCTATCGCGACGCGCGCTCCATGCCCCCTCTCGTCATCCCGTCCGACGAATACTTCGTGATGGGCGACCACCGTTCGGTTTCCAGCGACAGCCGCTCTTTCGGCCCCGTCGATCGGAACCTCATCTACGGCCAGGCCGATTTCATCTACTGGCCTGAATCCAGCATGGGCGTGGTGCGCTAGCCAGAGCTGTTATTCACTTTCGCGTGGGCAGCGGGAAAGTCAATAACAGGCTCCAGTCCGAAACGGTTCGGCGTCGCGGGCGAGTTACTTGCCGGCCAACTGCTGAACTACCTGCAGCGCCTTCTTCACATGAGCATCCGGCGACAAATGATCTGCCTGGGAAGAGAATTCCGAGACGATCCTGCCGTCTTTGCCGACCACGAACGTGACCCGGTCAATGAAGCCGTGGCCGATGGCGACCCCGCGAACGTCCTTCGCGCCGGCCTGCCCCGGAAACGTCTTCACCTTGTACTCCGTGGCGATTTTGCCGCTGGGATCGGAAGCCACAGGGAAGCGCCCGGCACAGTAGCTGGGATCGGCGGAGAACTGATCAAGGCGAGCAATGCTGTCTTCCGACACGCCAATGATGCTGGCCCCGGCGGCGGTGAATTGGTCCTTGTCCTGAGCAAATGTGTGCGCCTCAAGGTCGCACCCGCCGGTAAATGCCGATGGGTAGAAGTAGACGACCACCGGACCCTTTTTCAACGCCGACCGGAGTGAGAAATGAAACTGCCTGCCCGCCAGCGACGCTGGCGCGGAAAACTCCGGGGCACGCTCGCCGGGTTTGAGCGCGGCAAACGCCAGGGTGCAGAGTGAGGCGGAGATCGCCAGGCCCAATACCAGCTTTTTCTTCATAAATATCCTCCGTGCTTGCAGAAACGATGGCGTGAGCGTGGCGCTCCAGCGCCACAGCCCGACAGACCTACGAGGATAGCAGACGAGCGGGACTCGCCGTCTGCCGCAGTCGCCCCGGCCCTGGCGATGGCGTCTCTGGGTTCCGGCACTGGGCGGCCCGGTTCATTCCTCTGTTTGTAAACCGGCAGAATACGTATTGGTATAATGATTTCATTCGTATTGAGTTGTGCATCCGTCGCGTCCCCATCCTTAGCGGCAAATCTCGCAGTCCAGCGGAGGCACCTTGAACCTGCGCTCGCCCCAGGGCCGTCTGCTCAATTCATGCTTCACCGCCCTCTCCGCGGCTTTTGCTATTGGCCTCACGCTCCTCCTTGCGCCGCCGGCCCAGGGTCAGGCGTCTTCCACTCTTTCGGGTCAAATCAGCGATCCCTCGGGCGCAGCAGTGTCTGGAGCCGATATTATCCTCCGCAATGTAAACACCGGCGCAACCCGCACCACCGCCACCAACTCCGAGGGACGGTACCAGGTCCTCTCGCTCCCGGTGGGCGACTATGCGCTCACCGTCCGGCATCCTGGCTTCACTGAAGAGACCCGCGCGGGTATTCATCTCGCCGTCGGCGAAGACGGGACTGCCAATGTACGCCTGCATCTCGGCAGCGTGCGCCAGCGGATCACGGTGCGTTCCGATGCCTCGGTCGTATCCCTCGCCACCACCGACATCTCCGGCCTCATTGGGGAAAAGCAGGTCAAAGATCTACCTCTGAACGGCCGCAGCTACGACGAGTTGCTCACGCTCCATCCCGGCATCGTCAACTTCACTTCACAGAAAGTCGGCGGTGTCGGAGTATCGAACTCCACCGTCGGCAACAACTTCGCCGTCTCCGGCAACCGTCCGCAGCAGAATCTCTTTCTCCTGAACGGCATCGAGTTCACCGGCGCAGCGGAGAACAACATGCAGCCCGGCGGCACAAGCCAGGAACTGCTCGGCGTCGAGGCCGTCCGCGAATTCAACGTGCTCCGCGACACCTACGGCGCAGAGTACGGCAAGCGGTCCGGCGCGCAGGTGCTCATCGTCACCCAGAGCGGCGCCAACCAGCTCCACGGCTCCGCCTACGAATACCTCCGCAACAACGACTTCGACGCCCGCAATTACTTCGACAAAGGTTCCGCGGCTCCGCCCTTCCAGCGCGATCAGTTCGGCGTCTCGCTGGGCGGGCCGCTCCAGCGCAACAAGGCTTTCCTGTTCGGCAATTACGAAGGCTTCCGCCAGCATCTCCACCAGACCGGCGTCGATCTCGTTCCGGATAGCCAGGCCCGCGGCGGCTATTTGCCCTGCAAGCTGGTGACGCCCGCGCCTAATCCCTGCCCCGCATCCGGCTACGCACACGTCGGCGTCGCGCCCGGCATCGCCCCCCTGCTGGCCCTCTGGCCCGCGCAATCGCCCGGCGCGCCCGACTTCGGCGGGATCGCCGAGGCCTTCAACAGTCCTCTCCAGATCATCCGCGACGACTTCGGTACCGCGCGACTCGACCGGGACTTTTCGCAGAGTGACACGCTCACGGGCGTTTACACCATCGACGACAGCGAAGACGTCACGCCCACCAGCACCAATCTCTACAGCACCGACCTTGAAAGCCTGCGCGAGCAGGTGGCGAGCCTCCAGGAGACGCACCTCTTCTCCCCCTCACTGCTAAACATCGCCCGCATCGGCTACTCACGCGCGGCGTATTTCTATACAGGTGAGCCGACGCCCGGCACGCCCGCTGCCGGCTTAGGCGGATTTGTCGCCGGCAAGCCTGTGGGCGCGGTGGTGGTGGGCGGCAGTGCCGCGGCCAATCCCTCCGCGCAGGTCAGCCTCGCCGGCAGCAACATCGGCAGCGATCTCCACATCGCGCGCAATCTCGACACGCTGGAAGACCACATCGAGATGACCCACGCCCGTAGCAACTTCTCCGCCGGCGTCTGGTTCCAGCGCCTGGAAGCCAACGAGGACCTCGCCCTCACGCAGTTCGGCCAGGCCGCCTTCACAGGCCTCCAGCAATTCCTCCAGGGCACGGCCGGCAGCTTCCTCTACGACCCCACGCCCACCGAAATGAACTGGCGCATGACCATGGGCGCCTGGTATGCGCAGGATACCCTGCGCCTCACGCCCAAGCTCGTCGCCACTCTGGGCTTTCGCGACGCATTCACCACCGGCTGGAACGAGGCCCATGGCCGCGCCGCCAATTTCGTCTTCTCCAACGGAATCATTCAGACGGCGCCGCACATCGGCAGCTCTGCATTCACCGTCAACAACGCGAAATTTCTGCCTCAGCCTCGCATCGGCGTGGCGTGGAGCCCCTTCGGCGCCGGCACCGTAATCCGCGCCGGCGCCGGAATCTACAACGACCTGCAGGACGCGCTCGGTTATCGCATGGATCAGAACGCGCCCTTCAATCCCTCCTACAGCATCGCCAATATTCCCGCGTCGGATTTTCCCCTGCCGGTCTCCCCCGTACCCGTCAACGCAAAGATCGCGCCCGGCGGCGTGCAGCCCAATCTCTCCACGCCCACGCTCATTTCCTGGTCGCTCCGCGTCGAGCAGGAAGTCACTCCCAACACCGTCCTTTCCGTTGGCTACGTCGGCTCTCATGGCTATCACCAGCTTGTCAGCCTTGACGACAACGAGCCCACGCCCGCGGTTTGCCCCTCTCCGTCCTGCCCCGGCGCGTACCCCGCCAGCTTCCCCGCGCCGCTCGCCGGCGCAGCCGTTCCTTCCGGCAGCTACTACATTCCCGCGGGAACGCCCGTCGCCAATCCCGCTCTCGGCGCCGCCTGGGCCTGGTTCTCGGCCGGCACCAGTTCCTATAACGCGCTCGAGATCGAGCTGAACCGCCGCCTCGCCCATGGATTTCTCTTCCGCGGCTCGTATACCTTCTCCAAAGCTCTCGACGATGGCGATTCCCTCAACGCCACCGCCGCCGGCAATGCTCCGGGCCTCGTCTCCAACCCCTTCAATATCCACGCCGACTGGGGGCCCGCCACGTACGATGTCCGCGAGGTCGCCACCTTCGGAGGCATCTGGCAGCTTCCATTCGGCCGCGGTCAGCGCTTCCTCAGCGGCGGCAAACGGCTCGCGCAGGGATTGCTCGGCGGCTGGACCACCAACTCCATCGTCACCCTCCAGTCGGGATTTCCCTTCACGCCTCAGCTCAGCTACAACCCCTCCAACAACGGCGATACCAAAAATCCCGTCCGCCCCTTCGTAAACCCCGCCTTCCACGGCTCCGCGATTACCGGTAAACCCACGCAGTGGTTCAACCCAGCGGCCTTTCTCGCAGCCCCGCCGGGCAGCGGCTTCTATGGCAATCTCAGCCGCGACTCCCTGACCGGCCCCGGCCTCGGCGAGTGGGATTTCTCCATGATCAAGGACACCCCTCTCCGCGAGCGGCTGCACCTCCAGCTACGCGCGGAGCTGTTCAACATCCTTAACCACGCCAACTTCAACACGCCGAACCTGGTCGCCTTCACGCCCGCCGGCGTTTCTCCCACAGCCGGCGTCGTCACCAGCACCTCAACCACCTCCCGCCAGATCCAGCTTGCCGCCAGGCTTCTTTGGTAAACGGAGATCTGTATGCGCCGCTTTGGAACGGCCCGAGAACTCGTCCTGTTTTGAAACAGCCGGAGCGACTTTCTCGCCCAATCTCACGCCGCTCGCCAACGCCGCCGATATCTCGCTCATCAGAGGACTCCTATGGCAGCGCATTCTATGGATTCATCCTTCCGCTTTCCTGACCTGATTGCCACCCCGGGGCATCCGGACGCGCTCCCCGCAAGGGAATCCGGACACCGTCTTCCTGGCAATACACTCGGGGCTTTTCGTGGGCTCGGCTTCGCTCTCCTGTTCGAGGCTGCGGTCGCCATCATCGGCTGCACAGGCTTCGAGCTCTGGCGCCTGCTCCGCTAATGAGGTCGCCCCTGCTAAAGTCAGGGCATGAAGCTCACCATCAACGGCCAGCCGCGCGAATTCGCCTCCCTCGCGACCCTGGATGAATTGCTCGCCGTCCTCGGCCTCAAGCAGGACCGCGTCGCCGTCGAGCAAAATGGCGAGATCGTGTCGCGTACCGCCTGGTCCGTTACTCCCCTCGCCGACGGCGATCGCCTCGAGATCGTGCACTTTGTCGGCGGCGGCGCCCGCTGAACCACTTCTCTGCCCCGCTCGCGCTATCATCCGTGCATGAGCCGTAAACTCCGCTGGGGCATCCTCTCCACCGCCAACATCGGCATCAAAAAGGTGATTCCCGCCATGCAGCGAGGCCAGCTCAGCGAGGTCATCGCCATTGCCTCACGCGACCTTGCACGCGCGCGCCAGGCCGCCACTTCGCTCGGCATCCCAAAAGCGTATGGCTCCTACGAGGAGCTTCTCGCCGATCCCGCCATCGACGCCGTCTACAACCCGCTACCTAATCAGCTCCACATTCCATGGACAGCCAAAGCCGCCGAGGCAGGCAAGCACGTCCTCTGCGAAAAGCCGCTGGCGATGAACGCCGATGAGGCCCGCACCCTGATCGCCGTGCGCGACCGCACCGGCGTCCTCATCGGCGAAGCCTTCATGATTCGCAGCCATCCGCAGTGGCTCCGCGCACGTCAGCTTATCGACGAAGGCCGCATCGGCCCGCTCCGCGCCGTCATGGCGTTATTCAGCTATTACAACGTCGATCCCGCCAACATCCGCAATCAGCTGGACTGCGGCGGCGGCGCGCTCTACGACATCGGCTGCTACTGCATCCAGGCAGCCCGTACCGGCTTCGGTCAGGAGCCCAAACGCGCCGTGGGCCATATCGACCGCGACCCGCGGCTCGGCACCGACCGCCTAACATCGGCCATTCTCGACTTCCCTGCCGGACACGCGATCTTCACCTGCGGTACCCAGGTCATTCCGTATCAGCGCGTGCACTTCCTCGGCACGATGGGCCGCATCGAGATCGAAATTCCCTTCAACGCGCCGCCCGACAGGCCCACCCGCATCTTCGTCGACGATGGCCGCGACATCTTCGGGACGGGCATCGCCACGGAAACCTTCCCCATGGTCGACCAGTACACGCTGCAGGGCGACGCCTTTTCCCGCGCCGTGCTCGAAGGCACGCCCATCCCCGTCACTCTCGAGCAAGGCATCGCCAACATGGCCATCATCGACGCCGTCTTCCGCTCCGCCGAAACCGACCAATGGGAGACGGTCGGTGCCTGATCTTCAATGGCTCCGGTTCAGAAGGCCGCATTCGGGCGCAGCAACAGCCCCTGCGCCACAATCTGCGGCAAACTCCCGCTCGCCGGCGCAAACAGCCAGCCGTTGACCGAGACCACCTGCCCCGTTGCCAACCCGTCGAAGCTGTTTGGCGTGAATCCGATGTAGCCCGTCTGGCCGGTCGTCAGCACATTGAAACTGTTCACCGCATTCGGTCTCCATGGCCATGGGAAGAAAACCGGCCCGGTGTTCGCGCCAAAGGTGAAGCTCTGCGTGCTGTCATCCACGGCGGTAGCCGCGCCGGTCATCTGGCTTGGCTCCAACTCCACGCTCGACGCGGTAAACACGACTTTCGGGCCAATACCAGACGGGGGTGTGATGGGCGGATTCATGCTCACCGACCCCGATTTCACGGCTACCGTGAGGTTCTGCCCCACCGTGAAAGCTGCCCAGGCGCCATTCTGCGAGTTATTCGCGAACTCCACGCCGGAAGGCATCGTGAAGCCGTTCGCGTCAATCGACAGGGTTGCCGCTGGCGGGACAATCACCTCCACCAGGCCCCCGATCGGGAACGTGGTGCTGGCCGCCGGATTCTGATGCGCCATCATGACCAGCGTCACCGGAGCGGGAACCAGGGTTGCGGGACTGGGGAAAATCTCCAGCACGGTCCCCTCCACCGTCTGAGCGCCCTGAGCCTGCACATATCTCACCTGGCTCGCCGTCAACGCGCCCCCGCTCGCAACTCCCACGATTTGCACCTGCACGATCTCGCCCGGGGCCAGGCATGCCATGTTCGGCACCGTTTGCGATGTACACGGAAAGTTGTTGTAGGTCGTGCTGCTTGTCGTATCGATCGTGAACGTCCAGCCCCATGCCGTGTGTAGCGTGAACGATTTGCTCGCGCCATCGACGCTCTCCACCGTCCCCGTGAGAAGCCCGAACCGCGGCGGCACCGCAGTTGCAGGCGGTAGTTCCGATATCGTCACCCCGTCGCTCACGCCCAGGTCCACGGACAAATCGGACTGGATCACCCGATTCAGATGAAAATCGATCAGGAACCCCAGCGGCGATCCCGCGCTTAGCGTTACGGGAAACGGCGCCGACGTCAGGTTCACCGTCGCCGAGCCGTCCATGCCGGGCGACAGCTGGCACATGCTGCCCACCGCGCAATTACTCAGCGAGAAGTCCGCCGCGTTGTAGATCACCAGCTGCGGGTTGGCAAAAGTCAGGCTCAGGCTTTTGTACTGGCCCGCCGGGACATTCGCCGTGCTCAAAAATGCTGAGAGTGCCTGCAACTGCGTCACATCGATCTGCACCGGCGTGTTGTTGTTCAGCAGCGAAACGGACTCGCCCGCCGCCGACTGCAGCGTCGCATTTGTCAGGCTGACCTCAAAAAACAGCACCGACACGCCAGCCGGCGGATCATCCGTCATGCTGAGCGAAACCGTGGCGTTCCCGTGGGTCCCGCCACCGACTCCTGAAGCAACGTTGGAACCGCATCCAGTTGTGAAGGATAGAGAAAGAACGAACAGAAAGAGGAGATACAAAGGCTTCCGCATAGCTGGCCTCCATGACCCGGCTGGCTTCTGCCGTCTGGGTTCATCCATCCAGGGGAGCCGCGTATCGGCCCGAGCCCACCCCGGCACTCCGCAGAAGGATCAGCGGGAACAGGGATCAACCTCGTGCGGAAACTGCCATTTTGACGTCAATCATAAGAAAAAGTCGCAGTTTCCGGCCACAGAGCCTGCTATTAACTTTCGCGTGGGCAGCGTTGCGGACGAAAACCGGTCCGGACGAGGCGGAATCCGAAGGCTGTGGCGGGTCCACAGTCGAGGATGACAACGAAGTATGGACCGATTTGCGCCGCAACCCGCGGGAAAGTTAATAACAGGCTCCACATAGACAGTACCCATTACCGGGGAGGGGGCCAGGAAGTCCGTAGCACTGCCCCCGTTGCGAAGTAACGGGGCGACTGGTTACCACAAATCTCTCAAAGTTACCCCGTGCAGGCCGTCCATGGCTCATCCTACAAAGGTAATCTTTTCCCCTCCCAGCTTCCTTTGCCGGCTTCACGACAGAAGGAGCGGGAATCTAGTTGCGGGAGTAAGACATGAATCCCTGGAACAGCAGCCCCTCGCCGTTGCCGCGCTCTGATGCGGAGAGTCGCGCGCCTGGCGCCGTACTCAGAATTTCGAGCCTGCGCCAGGAGTTCGACGAACAAAGGAAGCGCACGCTGCACGCCGATCCGGGCGTTTACTCGCGTGTCATCGTCGTCTTCTCCCCCGGCGGAAGCGCCGGCGAAACCGGCATCGTCGGCAATCTCGGCCGCGCTCTGGCTATGCAGGGGGAAGAGGTTTTGCTGCTCGACACCTCACTCCAGGAAAATCTTGCCCGCTGCTTCGGTGCGCAACCCGCGTATGCCGGCGAGGTGCACAGCGTTCGCGATCCTCAGTCCAACGCCTGCATTCGCCTTGCGCAGCTGCCTATCGCCTGCCTTCAGTCCGGGGCCGACAGCCAGGGCTGGGTCCGCGATGAGATCTCCGCTTTAGGCAGGGACTGCGATCGCATCATCGTTCATCTCGGAACCGCGGCACCCTGGGTGACCCGCCAGATTTTCAGCATGTCGCCTCTGATCCTCATCCCCCTGATGCCGGGCTGGAAGGCTGTCCTCTCGCTGGCGGGCATCGAGCGCCTACTCGACGAATCCTCCGATCCGCGCAGTCTGCCTCTCCAGCCCAAGTTCCTGCTTAATCAGTACGACTCGCGAATCGCTTTCCACCGCACCGTCCGCGAAGAATTACGGAACCGTCTTGGCGTGCGCCTGCTCAGCCTTTCTCTGAAACGCACGCGCGAGGCCCACGAGCTCCCGGCCCTGAGGAACGTGGTTCCCGCGTTCGAACAGGATGCGCCGGTTTCCAGGGATTTTGAGGCACTGGCCGGGTGGATTCGCAGCCGCTCCTGCCGCGCTCGAGGCGATTGGGGCTACGCCGCGGAGGGAGTTTCCTGACCGGGGCGCGGCAACTCCGCCTCGATAAACCGAGCGGAATTTCCGGGCAGCCTGCCCGCCGAACTGGAGTCAACGGGGCTTTCCAGGAACCCCCTCGATTTTCGCCTAAATCGGCAGGGGTTCGGAAGAGTGCGAGGCTGCGAATTGGATTGGTGGGCAGTGCAGGGCTCGAACCTGCGACCTCCTGCTTGTAAGGCAGGCGCTCTAACCGGCTGAGCTAACCGCCCACAGCCGGTAATTCCTGTTCAGTGTATCAGCGACCGGAGATCGGAATGACTGGCGCTCTGCCCGCTGGACGGCACCGGCGCACCACGGATGCCCGGGTGTTCTCCCTTACAAACAGCCCAGCCAGGCCGGCAATTGCAACCAGATTCATAATCACCCAGATGGCGGCGACTCGCAGCATGGTTCGATGCTGAACCCTTCAGCGAGGCGGGCCAAGTCCTCTTTCGTGCCGAGCGTGAACAACTGGGTCACTGCTTCATCGGCTTCCGGTAATCATGACCCCGTTACTCGTGCCGGCCCCCCAGTCAGCGCGAGCAGTTCCCTCACGTCATCGTCTCCGGTCTGCCGGAAATCCGCGTAGAACTCTCCCACCGCATGGAACGGCTCAGGCATCTGCAGGCAGACCACCTCATCCACTTCCCATCGCAGATCATCGCACGCGCCCCTCGATCCCACGGGCACCGCAACCAGCAGCCGCGCCGTTACCGGGCGCAGCGACCGCACCGCGGCCGTCATCGTCGATCCGGTAGCCATGCCATCGTCCACCAGAATTGCCGTCCGCCCCGCCACGTCCAGCGCCGCGCGGCTTCCGCGATACAGCGTCTCGCGCCGTGCGATCTCCGCCCGCGCCCGCTCCACCATGGCATCGACCTGCGACTGCGGAACTGCGAACGCGCGCACGATCTCCGGATTCACCACCAGCACGCCGCTCCCCGCAACAGCGCCCAGCGCCAGCTCTTCCTCGCCGGGCACGCCGAGCTTCCGCACCACCAGGACATCCAGCGGCAGCCGCAGTTCCCGCGCCACCTCATACCCCACAGGCACTCCGCCCCGCGGCAGCGCCAACACCACCGCGTCCTCCAGTCCCGGCACGTTCCTCAGCGCGCACGCCAGCGCGGTCCCCGCCTCGCGACGATCTCTGAAGCTCATGGCGTCTCGCTCCCTCTGTCCTGCGATCCACCTCATTGCCCGCTCGTCGAACCCGGGCTCATTCGATTCCCGCCACGCCCGCGCGAACCCACAGCATTCCAATGTTCCCAATCGATGTCGATGACCGTAGCGAAGATTGCCTCCGATCAGGCAGACTGGAAGGACTCCAGTCATTTCCGCCGCACCACGGGGGTTCCCGCTTCTGGACACGCATACCGGCGCACCCGCCTCGACGCAATTCGGCTCAGCACCCACGCTGCCGCGTGTCCTCGGCGTCTCGCACGCCACCGCCATCGTGGTCGGCACCATCATCGGCAGCGGCATCTTCCTTGTGCCCTACGAGATGATCCGCGCCACGGGGGCGTCGTCCCTGGTATACCTGGCATGGATCGCCGGCGGTCTGCTGTCTCTCTTCGGCGCCATGACCTACGCGGAACTGAGCACCCTGCTCCCCTACGCAGGTGGCGAATACGTCTACATCCGGGGCGCTTACGGCGACTTGCTCGCCTTCTTTTATATGTGGACGTGGTTTGCCGTCGCCAAGCCCGCCTCCATCGCCAGCAGCACCGTCGGGCTCGCCCGCGTGATGGCAATCTTTCCATCGCTCCACTGGCTCAACACGCCCGCTTTACATCTGCCCTTCATCGTTCTCTGGTCGCAGATCTTCGCCATCGCCGCTACCTGGCTCATCACCGGACTCAATTACCTGGGCATCCGCAAAGCCGGCAATTTCCAGCTCATCTTTACCTGGCTGAAAGTTGTGCTCATCCTCGCCATCGTCTTCATCTGCTTCGGCTCCTTTGGCGGCCACTGGAGCAACTTCGCCACCCACTTTGTAGGCGCGCATGGCGGCTTCGGCGGATTCATGATCGCCCTGATCGCCGCCCTGTGGGCCTACGACGGATGGAACGACCTCACCATGGTCGCGGGGGAAGTAAAGAACCCGCAACGCAGCCTGCCTATCGCGCTCATCGCCGGACTCGCCATCGTCGGCTTCCTCTACATGGCCACCAATGCGGCCATCCAGTATCTGCTGCCCGCCGCGCGCCTCGCCGCCTCGCCGCGTCCAGCCGTCGCCGCTCTGGCCGCCATCACTGGGCCGTGGGGCGCCGGACTCGTCTCCATTGCCATGGCCGTCAGCATCGTGGTCAGCCTCAACGGCACCATCATGTCCGGCGGCCGCATCCCTTATGCGGCTGCCCGCGACGGACTCTTCTTCCGCCGCATGGCCGCCGTCCATCCGCGCTTCCAGAGCCCTTCCACTTCGCTCATCGTCCAGGCCGTGCTCACCAGCGTGCTGCTGCTCGCCGTCGGCCGCTTCCAGCAGCTCTTCGAGCTTGCCATCTTCGCCGAATGGCTCTTCTACATGATTACGGCCACCACCATCTTCTATTACCGCAAACGCGACCAGGGAAAGAACGTCTTCCATGTCTGGGGATATCCCTGGGTTCCTGCGCTCTTCATCGCCGCCGCCGGAGTCCTGCTGGTCTATTCCTACGTCGAGAACCTGAAAAGCTCGCTCATCGGCACCGCCATCATCCTCGCTGGCGGGGCGCTCTTTCCATTGTTCCGCAAGAGCCGCGCCGCCCTCGCCTGAGCAGCCCGCATCTTCTTCGCCGCCTCGCGAACCGTCGAGGTTCACCAGAGACGCGCTCCGGGCGTCCTGCTGCTCCGTAAGACAGGAAGGCCCCGCCCGCGGGCGAGGCCGGTCCTGCATTCCCGCCTCGGACTACCGCGGGTTCTGCGGTTTCGGTTCAGGTTTCCTCTTCTCGTTCTTCGGCGCAGGCTTGCGCTGCTCCGGCGGCCGCACCTGCGGCCCGGATTCGGGCCGTGCCGGAGGGCGTGCCTCCGGTTGCGGCTGCGCCGGACGCGCCTGCGGCCGTTCCGGAGGACGATTCTCCGGTTGCGGCGCGGCCGGACGAGATTCCGGACGCGCCGGAGGATAGGCCCGGGGCTGGGGTTGCGCCGGGCGGCTTTGCGGACGTTCGGGACTTTCGGGTCGCGATGTTGCCGGCTGGCCCTGCGGACGAGACTCCGGACGCGCTCCTGGCTGCGCTTGAGCCGGCGCTTCGGAAACTCGCGCTGGCGGTTGCCCCGCCGATCGATTCGCCGGAGCCGTGGCCCCTACGGGCCGCCTCGCCTCCGGCTGGACGGGCTGGGCGGACCGCCGCGCAGGCGCTGGACGCGTGTTCGGAACGATCGCTCGCCGGGCCGGCTGAATCTCCGTCGCCGGCCTCGGGCTGGGCAGAGACCTCGGTGTAAAGCGCGCCTGATTCGCCTGCGGTGTCGCCGCCGCGCGCCCGTGCGGCGTGATCAGGACCGGTCTGCC
This sequence comes from Acidobacterium sp., assembly GCA_027315385.1. GTDB lineage: Bacteria > Acidobacteriota > Terriglobia > Terriglobales > Acidobacteriaceae > Palsa-343. Next base: position 22,578 of record DAHUYD010000107.1, on the reverse strand, counting down.
TGAGGGCCGGGAGATGTTCTGCCGTGGCCCTGCCATGGAATGTGCCGGCGGCGCTGCCGGCGGCCGCGCGATTGACATCGTAGCCCGCGCCATTTGCTGGCGCTGCGCCGGATTCAGATGCACGACCGCCGTCTGCACCTGCGCGCCCGACCTCATCGCGTCTGTCCGCATCGCAACGATGCGCTCGCGGTTCACATAACGCACATTGCTTACCTGAATCTCGTTCACCGTGCGCACCGTGTTGACCTGGCGGATAAACACGTTGTAGTTGTTCACAATGGTGACGTTGCGGATCACTGTGATGTTCACATTCGTGACGTTCACCCTGCGCACGTATTGCGGCGAGCAGTGGTACCACGGCACAAATGGCTCCGCGATCCCCAGCGGGAACCATGCCGCAACCCCGGCTCCGCCGCCCACGAACGCCACGAACGCCGGTGCATACACCGGCCGCACCTGCGGCGGTCCAGGCACCCATCCCCACCGCCCGCCCCACACAACCCAGCGGCCATAGTGGAAGGGCGCGTAGCCCCAGGGCTCGGCATCCACCCACGTATAGCCCCATGGCTGCACCCACGCCCAGTAACCGCTGGTGTAAGGCTGCCAGCCGGGCGGCACATTGCGCGGAAACCACACAGGACCGTACTCGGTGCCCGGCGTCCAGTAGCCATAATCATCCAGATCGTCATACCCCGGGATATCCGGGCTCATGTAACCTGCCGAGGCGGACTCGAGCATATGCTGGTCGCGCTCCGCGCTCCAGTAATCGAGACCGTCCGCGGGAGGCATTTCCACCGAACCGATCTCGACCGGATTCTCGCCATACAGCTGAACCGCCTCGCCCTGATCCACTTCCTGGTTCATGCCGGGGCCGCTGATCTGCGCCGCGCCGGCGAACACCTCTACCAGAGACGCCTGCTCAGGATAGACATTCACCCGGTAATCGCCGGGCATTTGAATAATCACCGCTCCGTTGGGCGTATCCACTTCCACAGCGCCTTCGGGCGCAAGGTTGAACACCCGCACCCGTACTGAGCCCTGCGCCAGTCCCAACTGTTCGTACTGCTCGTTCAGGTTGGTAAGGGTGACGTCGGTGCCGCCCCACACGCGCACGTCCGTCCCTTCGCCCTGGATCGCGGCCCGTGAGCCCGGCTCGGTGTAGATTCGATCCCCGCCCACCATCGTGTAGTTCAGCGGCGCCGCCGTCCAGTAATCCGAACCCTGGGATTCCAGCGAAACACCTCCCGTGATCCAGGCAATGCGCGCGGCGACCGCCGGGGGATTCTCATCCTGGCTTCGCGCCGGCAGTGCGGTCAAAAGTACCGCAAGCGTGAGTAATGCAGGAAATCGCTTCCTGAAATTCATGATCTGCTCCTTGAACCCATCTATAGGCAGGCGTCCGATGCGAGCTGGTGTTTCGCCCACTCCGCCGCTGCCGTTTCCATGATTTGAACCAATACTGTGGCGGAAGTCGTGGGGTGCGTATGCCACTGCTGCCCGGTCCCCGGGCCTCTGGTCGCGCCGCCTTCTTCCCGCGGCTTCGTGACTCGCACCGGCTTCGCACGCCTCCCGCTGCCAGACGCGGAACCGCCTCCCCGCCCAGCCCTCATCCACGGTTAACCGGCACTATAAACGAATTCGCGCCCGCCTGGAATCAGAAAGAAATAAATCCGATTAGCTGAACAAAAACTCCTTCGTCCGCAGCTCGTTGATCGTATCCCGCAGCTTCGCCGCCTTCTCGAACTCGAACTTCTTTGCCGCCTCGCGCATGTCGCTTTCGAGTTTCGCGATGTACGCGTCCAGATCCTCCTGCGACGCGAACTCAGGCATTGTCTCGGCCTCTTCCGACAAGTCCGCGTACTCCGCCTGGAGAATCTTCGCCAGCGACATATCGGACCGACTCACAATCGACTGCGGTACGATCCCATGCTCCTGGTTGTACGCCCGCTGCACGGCGCGCCGCCGATCCGTCTCGCCCATCGCCTGCCGCATCGAGTCCGTCATCTTATCCGCGTACAGAATCGCGCGCCCCTGCACATGCCGCGCCGCGCGCCCCATGGTCTGGATGAGCGATCCCGCGGAGCGCAGGAAGCCCTCCTTGTCCGCGTCCAGAATCGCGACCAGCGAAACCTCCGGCAAATCCAGCCCCTCGCGCAGCAGATTGATCCCGATCAGCACGTCGTACTCGCCCTTGCGCAGATCGCGCAGCAGCTTCACGCGCTCCAGCGTCTCGATCTCCGAGTGCATGTACCGGCAGCGCACGCCCACCTCGGAGTAATACCCTGCCAGATCCTCGGCCATGCGCTTGGTCAGCGTCGTCACCAGCACGCGCTCGCCCTTCTGCGCGCGGTCCCGAATCTCATGCAGCAGATCGTCGATCTGCCCCCGTACCGGCCGAATCTCCACCTCGGGATCCACCAGCCCCGTCGGCCGGATGATCTGCTCCACCACCACCCCCGCCGCCTTCGTCAACTCATACGGCCCCGGCGTCGCCGATACATACACGATCTGGTTCGTCCGCTGCTCGAACTCCTCGAATTTCAGCGGCCGGTTGTCCATCGCCGACGGCAGCCGGAATCCATAGTCCACCAGGTTCTGTTTGCGCGACCGGTCCCCGTGCCACATGCCATGCAGTTGCGGCACCGTCACGTGCGACTCGTCGATAAACAGCAGATAGTCGCGCGGAAAATAATCCAGCAGCGTCGGCGGAGGTTCGCCCGGCAGCCGCCCGCTGAAGTGCCGCGAGTAGTTCTCGATCCCGTGGCAGTAACCAACCGACTTGATCATCTCCAGATCGAAGCGCGTCCGCTGGTGAACCCGCTGCGACTCCACCATCCGCCCCTGGCTCTCCAGCTCTTTTTCCCACCATGCCAGTTCTTCCAGGATGCTCTCAATCGCCGTCTTCTTCCGTTCCGGCTGCACCACGTAGTGGCTCTTCGGATAGATCGGCAGCCGCGCGTACTTCTGCTTCACCGTTCCGAACAGCGGATCGATCTGCGCCAGGGAATCGATCTCGTCCCCGAACAACTCGATTCGGTAGGCGTTCTCGTCGTACGTCGGGTAGACCTCGATCACGTCCCCGCGCACGCGGAATGTCCCGCGCCGGAAATCCGTGTCGTTGCGTTCGTACAGGATCTCCACCAGGCGCCGCGTGATGTCCTCGCGCCGGATCTTCTGCCCCTTCTCCAGCAGCAGCAGCATCCCGTAGTACGCTTCCGGCGATCCCAGACCGTAGATACACGACACCGACGCCACAATGATCGCGTCTCGCCGCTCGAACAGCGACCGCGTCGCCGACAGCCGCAGCTTGTCCAGCTCCTCGTTGATGGTCGCTTCCTTCTCGATGTACAGGTCGCCGGCCGGAATGTAGGCTTCCGGCTGGTAATAGTCGTAGTACGACACAAAGTATTCGACCGCGTTGTTCGGGAAGAACTGTTTGAACTCGTGAAACAGCTGCGCCGCCAGCGTCTTGTTATGGGCCAGCACCAGCGCCGGCCGGTTTAGTTGCTCCACGATCTTCGCCATCGTGAAGGTCTTCCCCGACCCGGTGACCCCCAGCAGGACCTGATGCTTCTCGCCCGCATCGATCCCCGCGGTGAGTTCCCGAATCGCGCGGGCCTGGTCCCCGCGCGGCTTGTAGTCGCTGACTAATTGAAAGTCCACACTTCGATTTTAGGGGATGGCGGCAGACGTCGTTACGCCGCGGCTCCGCTCACCCAATACCGGAATCGGAGTGCAAATCCGGCGTGCGACAGAAAAGGTTTATGCCTTCAAGGCGCCTGCCGTGTCCCTGCTCAATGCTGCTGCGGCTGCGGCCCCAGCTGCACCCGGCAGCCCAGCATCGGCACCCACATGCCGGTCCCCGCCGATTGAAACCCAGGAAACTGTCCCTCGGGCGTATACATCTCCAGATAGCGCGCACCGGCATACATCTCAACCCGCTTCTTCGGAGCAAACCGGTAATCGATCTCCGCGCCCCCGTCGAGATAGGGCTGGAAGGTCGTCTGTTTCGCCGACGGCGCATAGCAGCCGTAATAGCTGTAGCAGCTGCTGCTGGGCACAAGCATAACGACCTCTTTCCACGAGAGCCCTCCGCCGCCGATGGCGTAGGCGCCCCAGTGTTGGCCGCGCAGCAGCGCAATCCTCGGCTCCAGCCCGAGCAGGATGAAATTCCCTTCTCCGTTAGGCACGCCGCCCGCCTTCCGCACCGCCGTGGGCAAATTGCTGAAGTCCACACCAAAGTCGAGCGGGATCGACAATCGTCGCGGGCTCTCGAAGCCGAATGTCAGCCAGAGCATCCCGCCGCTCCCCGTCATCTGCCGCGCGTTGCCGGTTACGATCGACGGCCCGACGTCCTCGCCCGCAACAAAATGCCGGCCCTCGTTATCGTCATTTTTCCTACTGCGGTATTGCGCCTTCGCGAACGGAGCCGCAAACACCAGGAGCACAACAAAAGAACTACGGGACAGAAATCCTGCAGCCAAAACCGTACCTCCCGGCGACACTTGAAACCGCATCGGCACGCAACTCACCTTGGACTGGCGCTGCGCGAGATTGTCACCGGGGGAATTTTTGTTTCATAGGCAGGTACAAATACATCCCACGTTGGTCAGCGCACGACCGCCTCAGCGCTCCGCCGCCGGATGGGGCCTGGTCGCAACCTCCAGCGCCAGCGCCTCCGCCCACTCGGCCGCGCCGTCCACCAGACCGTCGCACGGAATCGTCTCCACCGTATGCGACGACAGCCCGAATCGGCAGCCCAGCACCCAGGCGCCCGCCCGCCGTGCAGTCAGGATGTCCACGCTCGAGTCGCCAATCATCAGCGTCTCGCCCGGAGCCACTTCCGCCTCACGGATGACTGTGTTCAGTCCCTCCGGATCGGGCTTCTTCGTCGCAAAGCTGTTTCCGCCATAAATCCGGAACATGAACCGAGCCAACCCCAGCCCTTCGCAAATCTCCACCGACGCCCGCACCGGCTTGTTCGTCAGGACCGCAAGTTTGCGGGGCGATCCGTCGGCCATGGTCCGCAGCGCCTCCACCGACTCCATCACTCCCGGATACACGCGCGTGTGATCCAGCTTGTGCACGCGATAGTGATCCAGAAAATGCCGCAACGCGCTTTCCACCAGCGCCTCATCCTCCGGATCGCCCAGCGCCCGCCGCACCAGCATCGCCGCGCCATCGCCAATGTACGTGGCAATGATCTCCTCTGGCAGCGGCTCGCGCCCAAACTCCTTCAGCATGGCGTTGATGGAGTTGGTCAGATCAGTTTGCGAATCGATCAGCGTTCCGTCCAGATCGAAAACAATCAGCCGAATGCGATGCGCGGGGATGGGATTCAGCAAGTGCAGCACATCCTCAGTGTAGCCGGACCCCCTCTGCACCCCACTTCTGACCGGCTTTTGCAGAGGCAGGAGACGCGGGTGCCCCACCTTTGCCGGCAGCATCATCGCGGATAGGGTGGGATTGGAACACAACTCGCGGTATCCTTTCCACCATGCGAACATTCCCCGGTTGCACGCTGCTGGCTGGCTTCTGCCTCGCATCCCTGCCGGTCGTCACCGCCGCTCAGGCTTCCACCACTGCCGCCCGCTTTCCGTCCAACGAAGACCTCCGCCACGTGCGCGCCATCTCGCAGCCGCGCCTCTCGCCCGACGGCCGCAGGGTGCTCGTCGAAGTTGCCGATCCCACCGCCGACGGCGGCCGCGGCCATCTCTGGCTGGTCGATCTCCAGACCAACACCGCGCGCCAGCTCACCTACTCGATCCCCGGCCAAAAGAGCGGCGAATCCAGCGGCGCATGGATGCCCGACTCGAGCGCCGTCCTCTTCCTCGCACACCGCGGCAAGCTGACACAGCTTTACCAGCTGCCCATGAGCGGCGGCGAAGCCCATCCCTTCGATATCAAGCTTGTTCCACCCGTCGATCAGTCCATCGAGGCCGGCGCCATTCCTCCCGCCAAGTCTCCCTCGGCGGCCGCCAAACCGCAGCCCGTCGAGGTCAACGTCGGCCGGTTCTTCATCTCGCCTGACGGCCGCGCCATTGCTGTCCTCATCCGCGACCCGCAAACCCCTGGAGAGAAGAAGGAGCAAACAGAGAAAGCCGACGCCGTCTGGGTCGATCACAATCCCCATGGCACGCGCCTGTATCTCCTCGATCCCAAAAGCAGCAAGCTCACGCCTGTTGCCGTTCCGCCCGATGTCGCGAATGTCGCGTGGACACGCCGGGGCGACCGCCTCCTCGCCATCGCCGAAGGCATGAACGATGTCGGCGACATCGCGCCCGATCGCACCGTCTGGATCGCTTCCGCATCCGATCCGGCGCACCCCATGCAGATCAAAGCCATTCCCAATACCGTCGAGACGGCTGTCTGGTCGGGAGATGCCAGCCAGATTGATTTTCTCGCGCAAAGCCAGGCCGACACGCCTCCCGGCTACTCCGATCTGTATCAGTACACGCTCGCCGATCAGTCCATCCACGACCTCAGCGCGGATTTCAATGGCACTCTCGATGGCGCACCGCTTGCCGACGGGGACAGCATCTTTGAACCCGCCCAGATCGGCTTCGATACTACCGTGGTTCGCTACGCTGCGGGGCGCGCCGAACCGCTCCATTTCGGCACCGCCACCGTCGCACAGCTCAACACGAATGCGAAATACACGGGCTGGGTGTGGATCGGCTCCTCCGCCACGCAGCTGCCCTCGCTCTACTACGCGTCAGCCCTCGGCCAGGCGGCTCGCTCTCTCAATACCCCAGCCCTCACGCCCGCCGTGTGGACGCCCATTCGCTCGCACCTCGTCACCTGGAAGAATGGCGGCCTCACCCTCCAGGGCATGCTCTATCTGCCTCCGCAGGCCACTGCCGATCACAAGGTTCCGCTCATCGTAAACGTCCACGGCGGACCCACCGGCGCTTTCGCCGACCGCTGGAGTCCCTTCACGGAATTCCTCGTCGGCCAGGGCTGGGCCGTCTTCGAAGCTAATCCTCGCGGCAGCACCGGCTACGGAGCCGCCTTCGCCGCCGCCAACAAATTCGACATGGGCGGCGCCGACCTCACTGACATCATGACCGGCGTCGATGCGGCCCTCGCGAAGTATCCGCTCGACGCCAACAAGATGGCCCTCATCGGCTACAGCTATGGGGGCGAAATGGCTGGGTTCATGGAAGGCAAGACCACGCGCTTCAAGGCGATCGTCGCCGGCGCTCCCGTCATCGATCAGGAAAGCGAGTACGGCACCGAGAACGGCTCCTGGTACGACCGCTGGTTCTACGGAGGCTTCCCGTGGACCCACTCCGACGACGCGTGGAAGCAGAGCGCGCTCGCCTACGCCGGCCACGCCAAAACGCCTCTCCTGCTCCTCCAGGGGGAATCCGACCGCACCGACCCTCTCGGCCAGAGCGAGGAGATGTTCCGCGCGCTCCGCCAGCAGGGCGTTCCCGTCGATCTCATCGAATACCCACGCGAAGACCACGGTCCACTGGCGATGGGCATCTTCGGGGAGCCCAGCCCCGAGCCCTGGCACGGCTTCGACGGCCGGCAGCGCATCGTCAACTTCTTCGACAAGGCGTTTGCACAATAGCTATAGGAAGAGTTTAGAAAATTGCTACACGCACCAGAGACGCAACGCGGATGAGTCCAGCGCCTGGGTACTGGGAAAACACAATTGACCGCCGAGTCCTGCAGGGACGGGGCTGTCGGGGTACGATCTCGGTCACGCCTGAAGCGCCAAAATGAACTCGGGCTCTACCCCTGCGCAATTCGGGAGAACCGGCTGCCCACCCTTGTCGCCCCGCGTCGGGGGGAGGATGTCTACTTCTTTCCCGCGCCCTCGATCTTCGCGTTCGCTTCCGCTACAACCTCATTGGCCTCGGTGTACTTTGCGGGATCGTCGCCCGCCCTGTTCCAGAGTTCCTCGCCGCGCTGCAACTGCTCCTGCGCCTTCAGCACGTCGATCTCTTCGGGCTTCTCCGCTTCCTCCGCCAGAATCGTCACCCGTTCAGGCAGCACCTCGGCAAAGCCGCGGGCGATCATATAACTTTCCTCGCCGCCCTCGGCGCCGTGCAGACGCACCATCCCCGCACCAATCTCCGTCAGCAGGGGAGCGTGCCCGTACAGCACCTCCAGATACCCGGTCTTGCCAGGAATCTCCACCGCCTCCGCATCCATGTCCAGCAGGATGCGCTCCGGGGTGACCAGCCGGACTTTCAGAGTTGTCGCCATCGCTTTACGCCGTCGCCTTCAGTTTCTCCGCTTCTTCCAGCACTTCCTCGATCGTCCCGCGCATGTAGAACGCCTGCTCCGGCACGTCGTCGTGCTTGCCTTCGATCACTTCCCTGAAGCTGCGGACTGTGTCTTCGATTTTGCAGTACCGCCCCGGAATGCCCGTAAACTGCTCGGCCACGTGGAACGGCTGCGACAGGAACTTCTGGACTTTGCGCGCGCGCGACACTGTGATCTTGTCCTCTTCCGACAACTCGTCGATTCCCAGAATCGCGATGATGTCCTGCAAATCTTTATACCGCTGCAGGATTCTCTTCACGCCCTGCGCCACGTCGTAGTGCTCCTGTCCCACCACGCGCGGCGTAAGAATCCGTGATGTCGACGCCAGCGGATCGACCGCCGGATATATGCCCAGTTCGGACAGGGGCCGCGAAAGCACCGTGGTAGCGTCGAGGTGAGCAAACGTCGTTGCCGGAGCCGGATCCGTCAGGTCGTCTGCCGGCACGTAAACCGCCTGCACCGACGTCACGGATCCCCGCTTCGTCGACGTGATCCGCTCCTGTAGTTCGCCCATCTCCGTCGCCAGGTTTGGCTGGTAGCCCACCGCTGACGGCATGCGGCCGAGCAGCGTCGATACCTCCGACCCCGCCTGCGTGAACCGGAATATATTGTCGATGAACAGGAGCGTATCCGAGCCTTCCTCGTCGCGGAAATACTCAGCCACGGTCAGGGCGCTCAGCGCCACGCGCAGTCGCGCACCGGGCGGCTCCGTCATCTGCCCGTAGATCAGCGCCGCCTTCGACTTCGCCGGCTCCTTCAGATTGATGACGCCCGACTCCTGCATTTCCAGCCACAAGTCGTTGCCTTCGCGGGTGCGCTCGCCCACACCGGCAAACACGCTGAATCCGCCGTGCTTGGTCGCGACGTTGTTGATCAGCTCCATGATCACGACGGTTTTGCCCACGCCCGCGCCGCCGAACAGGCCGATCTTGCCGCCCTTCAAAAACGGCTGGATCAGGTCGATCACCTTCACGCCGGTCTCAAACATCTCCTCGCGCGTCGACTGCTCGTCGAACGCGGGTGCCGGCCGATGGATGGGCATGCGCTTCTTCGCGTTCACCGGCCCCAAATCGTCCACCGGCTCCCCAATCACGTTCAGAACGCGCCCCAGCGTCGCCGGTCCCACCGGCACGGAGATCGGGCCTCCCTGGTCGATGGCTTTCATCCCGCGCACCATGCCGTCGGTGGCTTCCATGGCGACGCAGCGCACGCGGCCCTCGCCCAGGTGCTGCTGCACTTCCAGGATCACGTTGATCGGCACCGGCACGGTGAAACCATCGCTCACCACCCGCAGCGCCTCGTAAATCGGCGGCATCGTGGCTTCCTCGAACTGAACGTCCACCGCCGGCCCCGAAACCTGAATCACTCTTCCAATGTTTTCTGCCATATCTTCTCTCGCCGCTTCCCCAGTCACTAACAACAACTAATAACTCGCCTCTAAATCGCCGCCGCCCCGCTCACAATCTCGATAATCTCCTTCGTGATCGCCGCCTGCCTGACCCGGTTCATGGTCAGCGTCAGCGAATCGATCATGTCCGAAGCATTGTTGGTCGCCGAATCCATTGCCGTCATGCGCGCCGCATGCTCCGCCGCTACTGACTCCAGCGTCGCGTGGTAGAGCTGCGACGTGATGTACCGCGGCAGCACATCGGCAAAAATCTCCGCCGCCGGCTGCTCGTAAATGTAATCCACCTCGGCGGTCCCAAAGTTCTTCGTCTCGTTTTCCAGTTGCTGTTGCGCTGCCGCCGCCTCCTGCGGAAACAAACTCACGCCCGCCGACAGCGCTGCTTCCGCCGCGCGCTCGCGCTCTTCCGTGGTCGGTTCCCGCGCCTCGGCAATCTGCCGCGCGCCCAGCTGGAGGATCGGCAGCACCCGCTCCACCACCACGCGCTGCTGGATCACCGACTTGAATTCGTTGTAGACCAGATACGCCGCGTCGATTTCCTCGTGCTCGTAGCGATGCACGATCTTCATCGCCACCTCGCGCACCCGCTCGTAACTCAGCTTCTCCAGTACCCCCGTGTGTTCGCCTGTGACTTCGATATTCGCGCCGCGCCCGCCGCGCGTCCCATCCCCGCTGTAGCGCGCCGCCCCATACCGCCGCCGGTAGAAGTCCCGCCCCTTGCGTCCGATCGCCTCGACGTCGATTTCCTTCTGGCCGTTTTCCTGGATGAAATTCGTCGCCGCTTTGATGATGTTCGTGTTGAACGCCCCCGCAAACCCCTTGTCGCCCGACACCACCACCAGCAATATCCGCTTCTCCGGACGCGTCAGCAGCAGGGGGCTGCGGCACTCGCCCGTCTCCGGATCGTAAATTTCCGCGCGCCGCTTGAGCGATTCCAGGACGCTGGCCAGCATCGCCGCATACGGCCGCGCCGCTACCGCCTTCTCCTGCGCCCGGCGCAGCTTCGCCGCCGAGACCATCTTCATGGCCTTCGTGATCTGCCGCGTGTTCCTCACGCTGCGGATGCGCCGCCGTAAATCGAGTACGTTCGCCATGGCCGGTCCCCAGTGTGTTTCAGTGCGCCGCTACGGGCTGTGCAGTTTCCTGCGGCTTCCTGGCCTTGTCCTGGGCCGCCGCGGCCTTCGCCGGCACGTCGGCAGCTCCGGCCACAAAGTTCTGCTTGTAATCCTTCAGCGCCGCGTGAATCCGGCCGCGCAGATCGTCGTCCAGAGCCTTTTTCGTCGCAATGTCGGTCAGCAGGGTCTTTTGAGAGGCGTCAAGGTATTGGTAGAGGCCATCCTCGAACGCGCGAATCTGCTCGACCTTCAGATCGTCCAGATACCCCTGGGTTCCGGCGAACAGAATGATGACCTGCTTCTCCGCCGGCAGCGGATGGAACTGCGGCTGCTTCAGCAGCTCGGTAAGCCGCTGTCCGCGGTTCAGCTGGTTCTGCGTCACCCTGTCCAGATCGCTGCCGAACTGCGCAAACGCCGCCAGTTCCCGGTACTGCGCCAGGTCCAGCTTCAGCGTCGCGCCCACCTGCTTCACCGCCTTGATCGCCGCCGAGAATCCCACGCGCGATACCGACAGGCCCACGTTCACCGCCGGCCGCACGCCGGAGTTGAACAGGTCCGTCTCCAAAAAGATCTGCCCGTCCGTAATCGAAATCACGTTCGTCGGAATGTATGCCGAAACGTCGCCCGCCTGCGTCTCGATGATCGGCAGCGCCGTCAGCGACCCGCCGCCGTTCTTGTCGCTCAGCTTGGCCGCGCGCTCCAGAAGGCGCGAGTGGAGATAAAACACATCGCCGGGATACGCCTCGCGGCCCGGCGGCCGGCGCAGCAGCAGCGAAATCTCGCGATAGGCGATTGCGTGCTTGGAGAGATCGTCGTAGATCACCAGCGCATGGCGGCCCTTGTCGCGGAAATACTCGCCGATAGCGCAGGCCGCGTAGGGCGCCAGATACAGCATGGGCGCCGGCTCCGATGCCGACGCGGCGACAACGATGGTATGTCCCATCGCGCCGTACTCGTCCAGGGTCTGCACCACCTGGGCAATCGACGAGCGTTTCTGCCCGATCGCGCAGTAGATGCAGATCAGGTCGTTCTTCTCGTTATTGATGATGGTGTCCAGCACCACCGCCGTCTTGCCCGTCTGGCGGTCGCCGATAATCAGCTCGCGTTGTCCGCGGCCGATCGGGATCATCGAGTCGATGGCTTTCAGCCCTGTCATCATGGGCTCGCGCACCGGCTGCCGCGCGATCACGCCCGGCGCCAGGCGCTCCACCGGCAGCATTTCCGTGGTGGCGACGGGGCCCTTGTCGTCAATCGGCTGCCCCAGCGCATTGACCACTCGCCCGATCATCGCGTCGCCCACCGGCACGCTCAGAATTTTCCCCGTCCGCTTCACCTGGTCCCCTTCGCGGACCTCGGTGTAATCCCCCAGCAGCACGCTGCCCACCTGGTCTTCTTCCAGGTTCATCGCCAGCCCCGCGATGCCGTGCGGAAACTCCAGCAGCTCGCCGGCCATCACCTTATCCAGCCCGTGCAGGCGCGCGATGCCGTCGCCCAGGGTGATCACGGTGCCCACTTCGTCGACGCGCATCTTCGCGTCGTAATTTGCGATTTGCTCCTTCAGGAGCGCGGTTATCTCGTCTGCTTTGATCTGCGCCATGCTCGTTATCCTGGTCTGCTTCCCGTCTGGTTTCTGGTATTACTGTCCGCCGTGGTTTCCCGGCGGCCGTGGGGGGCCGTTCAGTTTGCGGTCAGTTCCTGCCTCAGCCGATCCAGCCGTCCGAGCACTGAACCGTCGTATACCGTGCTTCCTGCCTGAACCACTACGCCGCCGATCAGGCTCTTGTCCACTGCGTACTGCGCTTCCACCTTGCCGCCCGTCAGCCGCGCGATCCCGGCTTCCACTTCGCGCCGCTCGCCCTCGTCCAGAGGCCGCGCGCTGGTCACCCGGGCTTCCTGAATCCCCAGCCGGCGATTCACCTCCCGGCCAATTTCCGCCACCACCTCGTCGAATCCGCCAATCCGTCCGTTCCGGATCAGCACCGCGACGAAATTCCGTACCTGCTGCGGCATCAGCAGTTTTGCGTTCATCCTGTCGAGGAGCGCCACCTTCTGCTCCACGGGAAACGACGGATCCACCATAAAATCCCGCAGCTCCCGGCTCTCGTGCCACGCCGCCGCAAAGTCCCCAAGCTGCCGCTGCGCCTCTTTGGCATTCAGCTGCGCCTCGAACACCACATCGGTGAAGGCCCGCGCGTACTGGGATACGTGACTCGCCATCTACGCCTCGCCTCCCGATCGGCCGCCGCCCATGCCTTCCCCAAATTCCTTCACCAGGGCCCGGTCGGTTTCCGCCGATAGCTGAATCCGCCGCATCGCGTTATCGATGGCCAGGTCCGCGGCAAATTTCTTCAGGTCCCGCTGCGCTCCGGCCTGCGTCGCCGCAATCTCCTGCTCCGCCGACGCGATAATGCGCTGTTTTTCCGCTTCCATAGCGGCCAGTATTCGCTTCTCCTCGTCGGCCGAATCGCGCTCCATCGCCGCGCGCATGGACTCCACCTCCGTATCCAGCCGGCTCAGCCTCGCTTCTACCTCGGCCAGCACCTGATTCGCATGCTCTGTCGCGCGCCGTGCCTCCTCCAGCGACTTCGCCAGCCGGTCCGCACGCGTCCGAAACAGCTTCGGCAGCGCCTTCCACAGCAGGAACGCGACCACCAGAACCATCACGCCGGAGTTGAATCCCTCGAATATGCTCGCCGCCGTGTCCGTGCTTACATGCATCAGGCGGCCCACCCACTGCACCGCCGCGGAGTGCGTGTACTGCGCATCGCCGGAATCGGCGTCCATGTGCTCGGCCTTCGCGGTTCCCGGCTTCACGCCCGGTCCGGGCTGCCCCCCCGCCTGCGCCGCCAGCGCCGCCGGCGCCATGCCCAGCAGGCCCGCCACAAAAATCCCTGCCAGCAGAAGAACGATTCTCTTCACTGCGCCGACCCCGCTGTCCGCGCCGGCGGAAGCACTGCCGCAAGCACCCGCGCCGCCAGGTCCGGCACCGATATCTCGATCTGCCGCCGCGCCTCGGCCGCCTGCGTGTCGAGAGCCTGCTGCGCAACCCGCGTCTTTTCCTGCGCCGCCACCCGCGCCGCCGCCAGCGCCTGTTCCCGTTCCGCGTTCCACTGCTGGACCCTTTGTTCCCGCCGCCGCATCATCTCGGCCCGCGCCGCCCGCAGCTTCGCTTCATACTCCTGCGTCCGCAGATCCGCCTGCGCCATCGCCATACGCGATCGCTCCACCGCTCCCGCCGTCCGCGCCCGCCGCTCCTCCCGTACCTGCATCAGCCGCCCGTACAGAAGGAATCGATAGCCGAAGACCAATGATATGAACAGGATCACGGTCGGTATGGAGCCGAGCACAAGATCGCCGATTTGACGCAGCAATTCATCCATGAGGTGCCCACCGTGCGTAGCCGGGAACAGTTTGGGAACAATATAGAAAGGCGTTCAACGGAACAATAGGTTCTAACATTCAACGAAAATATGTGTCAAATACCGAAGGTGATGTGTGCTCGTACACGTCCGGGAGCCGATAATTCGGCGATTCCGACCGGTCCCCTCCCGCATGGCAAAAATAAAATCCAGCGGCTGCGGGGAAAAGCTTGACCTCTGAGGCTTAGAGCGTAATATTAAACATACCACCTCGACCCGGTTCAGGGTCGGCGAGCCGGACGACCGGAGTTCCCACCACTCCGTCGTCTGGCTTGTTCAATTCAGGCCCCATTTTTCAGCCCACAACCGATCAGCTACCACTCCAAGCTGTCATGCCGAGCGGACCGCCGTTGAACGCGACGCACCAGCGGCAGGCGGAGCGAGGCGGTTGCTGTTTCGCTCTAATCCGCTGCGCGAAACTTCCGAGCTCCCGACCACCGTATCGTGGAGCCTAAAACAGCCGGTCAGCTGCCTTCGATTGCGGAACTGAACTACGTCCGGGGCCCCGTTCACTCAGCATGACAGTTTGGGGTAATCGAGGCTGGTGGCGGTGGCGAGGACAATGCGAACCGTTGTCTGGCTCAGACACGCGGTCGGGGAGTTCACCCCTTCTCCCGAAATCTTCGATACCGGCCCAGCAGGGATGCGGGAGCGGCTACCGTCATCGACACCAGATTCCCTTGGTAAACGCGGTCGTGAATCACCGCGCCCGCTTCCAGCGCCGCCAGCGCATCGCCCTCCGACTGCGGAACCCGCAGCCGCTGCTCCAGAATCGGATCCTGCACCAACTCCGCGTCGATCCGCTCCAGCAGCGCCTCCAAGCCTATGCGGTCTTTAGCCGAAACTGCCACGAGGCCAGCGTCAGCGCTCAATGCCGCGCGTTCCTCCTCGGGCAGCAAATCCGCCTTGTTCAGCACTTCGATCCTCGGCTTTCCCAGAACCTCCAGCTCATCGAGCACCTTTTCGACTTCGGCCTTCTGCTCGTCGCGCGTCGCGCTGGACGCGTCCCGCACATGCACCAGCACCTCCGCCTTGCGCACCTCTTCGAGCGTCGCCCGAAACGACGTGACCAGCGTATGCGGCAAGTCGCGGATAAATCCCACCGTGTCCGACAGCAGCACCTTGCGCCGGCTCGGCAGCTGGATCGCGCTCAACTTCGGATCGAGAGTGGCAAACATTCGGGCCGACTCCAGCACCGGCGTAGCCTTCGTTTGCCCGCGCATTTCCGTCAACGCATTGAACAGCGTGCTCTTGCCCGCGTTGGTATATCCCACCAGCGCCACCGCCGGCACCGGAACCGATTCTCTGCGCTGCCGCTGCTGTGCCCGGATGCGCCGGACCGCTTCCAGCTCCCCGCGCAGTTGCTGCACCCGCCGCTGAATGCGCCGCCGATCCGTCTCCAGCTGCGTCTCGCCCGGGCCACGCGTCCCGATGCCGCCGCCCAGTTGAGACATAGCCTTCCCGCGCCCGGTCAGCCGCGGCAACGTGTACTCCAGCTGCGCCAGCTCGACCTGCAACTGGCCCTCCCGTGTGCGGGCGTGCCGCGCAAAAATGTCAAGGATGAGCTGGGTCCGGTCGATCACCCGGCATGGGAGCGCGTCTTCCAGATTGCGCAGTTGGGTGGGGCTCAGATCGTGGTCGAAGATTGCCACGTCGGCCTGCGCGGAGGCTGCCGTCCCGGCGAGCTCCTCCACTTTTCCGCTGCCCACCAAGGTCGCGGGATCGGCTTTCGGCCGCCGCTGTTCCACCTCGGCCGCCACGGTCGCTCCAGCGCTGGTCACCAGCTCCCGGAACTCCTCGCGCTGCGAATCCTGACCCTCATCGGAATTTCGGGGAGTTGCCGCGCGGCCAGCGCCCGCGGCCACCTCGCGCGCCTGGGCAGCGCCGCGAGACACACCTCTCCTCCCGGGGCCGAAGTCGACCGTGACCAGCAGTGCCCGTTCCGAAACCATACTTACCGGCATCGCCCAGCAGCAGCCGGCGCCCACCTACGCCCCGGACGCCTCCTGCGTCGGCTGTCCCTGTCCCACCGGGACCGGACCAGCCTGCGCGGTATGCGGAGGCCGATGTTCGCCGTGCAGCACTGAGCGGGTGCTCACCACCGTCGAGATGGCGTGCTTGAAGATCAGTTGTTCCTGGCTATTGTTCTCCAGCAACACCGAGTATTTATCGAAAGAGCGAATCTTACCCGTGAGCTTCACCCCGCTCACCAGGTAGATCGTTATAGGGGTTTTGTCTTTCCGGACCGTGTTCAGGAATGTGTCCTGAATATTCTGCGCCGGCTTGCTGTCCATTGTGCCGATCTCCTTTGCCATCTTTCAGTTCAGCGGTGAAACTGCAATTGCAGGAGAATACCGCCAGCAGAATCCTGCTCGCCGCGGCTCCTTAAACCCCTGCCGTGCTAACCACCATACGAGGTTATGAACCATTTGTGCAACAGGCCGGGGCGACCGGCGATCTCCGGCGCGTCCGGCTCAGGGTTTCGCGAGAACCCGCCTTAAGCACCAGTATCGACTATCTCGGCTTCCGATTTAGCCCTTTTCCCGTGCTTCCCATCTTTTTCCCCGGCCCGGGGCCGCCCATCTTCCGCACAATCACCCCCTGCATCCGGAAACTCTCTGTCGCCGCCGTCCCCGGCTTCGCTCGTCCTGTCTTCGGATCGATCCGCGCCGACCCCCCAGCCGCGACCTGAAATGAGAATACCGGGTCGGTTTCCCTTCCAAACGTCTCCTGCCCGATCTTCACCGGCAGGTAGCCCTCCAGATCATGCTCCAGATAGGCCGTTTCGTACCGATGCCGCCGCACATTCCAGGTAAACACCCGAATCTGATCGAAGTCGTACGGCAGCCCGGCCTTCCATGGGGTCAGCGCCGCCAGATACTCCGGGACCTGCCCGTCCGCGGTTTTCGCCGCCGGATCGCGGACCTTGCGGATCACGTACGCCGCGACCACTTTCTCGTTCGGCACCAGTACCGCAATGTCCTCGGGAACGTCCTCGTCGAGCACTCCACCCCGCACCCACCCCACCTGACCCGCCGCGTCGCGCGCCAGCCAGAAATCCTCCATCGGAGGCGGAGCTGCCGCCGTCCCCCGCTTCCCGGCCAGCAACAGGCCCACGGGTTGCGGCTTGGGCACTGACACTCGCTCCAGCAGGTCAAGTTTGGTGTTGGGCCGCAACAGATAAAAACGATCCGCTTCTCGCCCCGGCGCGTCGTGCAGCCAGTAGCTCTCCCGCAATATCCCCTTCGACAGAACCGGCGACTGTGCCGTCTGCTTTTGAAGGTCCTCGAACTTGTCGTACGTGTCCTGGTCGATCACCTCATGCTCTTCGACCCAGCCCACCTTGCCGTCGCTGGTTTTCACCTGCAGGAAACGCCCGTTTCGCTCCATCACTTCCAGACGGTCGCCGTTCACCACGTGCGCCACCCGCTGGTTTACGGGAGCTACCCGGTCACGCAGGTCGAGCCCCCGCATCCAGACGTAGACGTACTCGCGATGGGCCTGCGGGGCGAATCGCCCGCATCCTGCAAGGAGCGCGAGGGCGACCAGCGCGCTCGAACCCAGACGGCGCAGGATGGACCTCCTAAGCCCTGTGTTCTCTGCTCTGATCGCTGGCTTTCTGAATGTCACAAGTTAACCAGAGAATACACCTGCATCGAGAAAGCAAGTTCGAGCCCCCTTGGTAAGAGGATTCAGGCTAGGCGCTCGGCAGTTGATGGCGAACCGCGAGCTGGTTCCTCGCCGACCAGCCCTTCTCCGACCGACTCTTAGCTGCCCGGTTCTCAGTTTGCTTTCGGCGTCAGCCTCACGAACATGGGCGCCAGCTCATCCCACCTGGACAGCAGCCAGTACGCTCGCGTGCTCGCTGTCTTCTCGCCGTGCAGCTGGACCAGCCCCAGCAGCCGTTCCCGCGACGACTCCTCATCCAGGCTGTCCCAGCGCGTTACATCCAGAAAGTCCGCGTGATATCGTTTCTCGCCGAGGAAACGTCCCGTCTCGTCGAAGACCCACGCCTCGCCGCCGGTCATCCCGGCACCGAAGTTCGTCCCCGTCGCGCCCAGCACCGCCACCAGGCCGCCTGTCATGTACTCGCAGGCGTGGTCGCCCACGCCTTCCACTACCGCCAAAGCGCCGGAGTTCCGCACCGCGAAGCGTTCCCCCGCGCATCCCGCGGCGAAGAGCGCGCCACCTGTTGCTCCGTACAGCGCGACGTTGCCCAGGATGGTGTGCAGCTCCGACTGCAGCGCCGCGCGACCCTGGCCTCGGATAATGATTTCTCCGCCCGACAGGCTCTTCCCTACAAAATCGTTCGCCAGCCCTTTCAGCACCAGCTGCATGCCCGGCACGGCAAACGCCCCAAACGACTGTCCCGCCTCGCCGGTCAGCCGGAACGTCAGGGGTGCGCGCGCCAGGATGCCCGCCGACTGCAGCATCGCCAGCTCGCCCGCCAGCCGCGCGCCAAACGTGCGATCCTCGTTGGCAATCAGCGAATCCACCTGGAATGCCTCGCCCGCCTGATATGCCGCAACGGCTTCGTCGACCCACGCATCGTCAATGGGCGCATGATCCTCCGGCCGCAGATTCCGCCGTCCCTGCCAGTGCCTCTCACTCGCCTTGCCAGAAGGCGCGGCCAGCATCGCCTGCAGGTCGAGGCTCCCGTCGAACCGCGCCTGTT
The DNA here is from genome assembly GCA_027315385.1 of Acidobacterium sp. GTDB lineage: Bacteria > Acidobacteriota > Terriglobia > Terriglobales > Acidobacteriaceae > Palsa-343. The sequence goes on along the minus strand of DAHUYD010000107.1, from coordinate 3,684 downwards.
CCAGCAGATCCGTTCGCCCAATCGCCGCGTTCAGCGACGGCAAGCCCAATTCCGCCAGCAGCAGCCGGATCTCCTGCGCCAGCCCTTCGAAGAAGCGCACCAGATGCTCCGGCTTGCCGCGGAACTTCGCACGCAGCTCCGGCTTCTGCGTCGCAATCCCTGTCGGACAGGTATTCAAGTGGCACTGCCGCGCCATGTCGCAGCCCAGCGCCACCAGTGTCGCCGTGCCAAACGCAAATTCATCCGCACCCAGCAGCGCCGCAATCACGACGTCCCGCGCCGTGCGCAGTCCTCCGTCGCAGCGCAACCGCACGCGTCCGCGCAGGCCGTTCCGGATGAGGACCTGCTGCGCCTCGGCCAGCCCCAGCTCCCACGGATTTCCCGCGTACTTGATGCTCGACAGCGGCGACGCGCCGGTTCCCCCATTGTGGCCCGCGATCACGATGTAATCCGCGTATGCCTTCGCAACGCCCGCGGCTACGGTGCCCACGCCGCATTCCGAAACCAGCTTTACCCCGATCGCCGCCTTCGGATTGATCCTGCGCAGATCGTGGATCAGCTGCGCCAAATCTTCGATCGAGTAAATATCGTGGTGAGGCGGCGGACTAATCAGCTGAATCCCCGGCTGCGCGTGCCGCAGCCGCGCAATCAGCTCCGTCACCTTGTGCCCCGGCAACTGGCCGCCCTCACCCGGCTTCGACCCCTGCGCGATCTTGATTTCCAGCTCTTCCGCGTGCATCAGGTACTGCGCCGTCACCCCAAAACGGGCCGACGCCACCTGCTTCACTTTGTTGTTGAGCAGATACGACGGCACCCTTCTGCCCACGAGCGGCAGATCCACCCCCGGCTGGTACACCGCGGGATCTTCCCCGCCTTCGCCGGTATTCGACCTGGCGCCCAGCAGGTTCATCCCCGCGGTAATCGTCTGGTGCGCCTCCGGACTCAGGGATCCCAGCGACATCGCGCTTGCGATGAATCGCCGGTACACATTCTCCCCCGGTTCCACCTGGTCCACGGCCAGCGGCTCTGCCGCCGCCCGCAGCTCCAGCAGATCCCGCAGCACCGCCGGTTCCTTGTCCGTCGCCTGGGTCGAAAACGCCAGCCATGCGGCGGCCGAATCCGTGTCCGCCGCGGCCGCGCCTGCCTTTGTGGCTCCCGTAATGGTCTGCAGCAGCCGTACCGTCTGCGGCTGCCATCCATGCGGCTCCGATTTCTCCGCCTTGCGGAAGCGCACCCATCCGTAATCCGGCAGCTCCCTGGCCGCCGCCACCGTCACCAGCGGTCCGCCATTGTCGCCAGGCTCGGCATTCTCGCCTCCCGGCTCGCTTCCCTGGGCTCCAATCCACAGCAGCCGCACCGTTGCTTCCAGTTCGGGGAAGCCGATGCCGCCAATCGGCGCCGGCGTTCCCTCAAAGCAGCGCTCCACGACCTCCTGGCCCAGCCCCAGGCAGTCGAACAAATGCGATGCCCGGTAGCTGTCCACCACCGAGATCCCCATTTTCGACATGATCTTCGCCAGGCCCAGATCGAACGCGTGCAGCAGATTCTCTTCCCCGTGGTCCGGATTGATCTGGCGAGCCGTCTCCAGCGCCAGCCATGGACAGACCGCGCCCGCGCCCAGGCCCAGCAGCACCGCCGCATGATGCAGATCGCGGCAATCCGCGGCCTCCACCGCCAGCCCCACGCGCACGCGCTCGCCGGCGCGGATCAGCCCATGGTGCACCGCCCCTGTCGCCAGCGCCATCGGAATCGGGATCGCATTCTCGCCGCAACCGCGGTCCGTCAGCAGCAGCACCGCCGCGCCGCCCCGCACCAGCTCCACGGCCCTGGCGCCCAGATCGTCAATCGCCGTTAAGAGACTGCAGCCTGGAGCGAATACACAGTCCAGCACTGCCAGCGGCAGATCGCCGGCCAGCTCGTACTTCCGGCCGTGCAGCGAATCCATCTGCGCCAGCGATAGAAACGGCGACTGCAGCGACAAACCAGGCAGCCGCTCCCGCCTGTTCAGAATGTGCGGCCACGGTCCCAGCCGCGTGTGCAGCTGGATCACGCAGGCCTCGCGCAGCGAATCAATCGGCGGATTCGTCACCTGCGCAAACCGCTGGCGGAAGAACGCATACACCGGCCGCGGCGTCCGCGCCAGGGGCGCAATCGGCGTGTCGTCGCCCATCGACCAGATGGCGTCCTTGCCCTCCAGGGCCATCGGCTTCAGGATCATGTTGACGTCTTCCTTCGTGTACCCGAAGCCGAGATGCAGCTTGTTGAGCTCTGCCGGCTCCAGCGCCGCCGCCGGCTCGCTCGGCTGAATCGTCGCGTTCTCCAGCAGCGCCTCATATTCGGGCGCCGAGCGGTCAAAGAGCGCCTGTAACTCGTCATCCTCGTAGAAAACGTGCCGCTCCAGATCGGCGAGCAGCATCTGCCCCGGACCGAGCCGGCCGCTGTGCACGATCCGCTCCGCATCCAGATCCACCAGTCCGGCTTCGGATCCCGCGACCACCAGATTGTCTTCCGTCACGAAGAACCGGCACGGCCGCAGCCCGTTGCGATCCAGGGCCGCCCCGATCAGGTGCCCGTCGGTAAACGCGATTGCCGCCGGTCCGTCCCACGGCTCAATGCAGTCCCCGTGATAGGCCAGGAAGGGCGAATTCCGGGCATTCGCCGGCGGCATCACCATCCGCACGCTCTCCGCCACGGTACGGCCATTGCGCGCCAGCAGCTCGATTACCTCGTCCAGGCTCGTCGAATCCGATCCGCTCGGGGTATAAATCGGCCGCAGCTCATCCGGCAGGGTCGCCCCGCGCGCGTTCATCCGCGCCCGATTCCCCCAGATCGTATTGATCTCTCCGTTGTGCCCTAAAATCCGAAACGGCTGGGCGCGATCCCACGATGGCGCCACATTCGTTGCGTACCGCTGGTGGAAGAGTGCAAACGGAGTCCTGAACCGCTCGTCGGCCAGGTCCGGGTAGAACTCCGGCAGCAGCCGCGCGTCGCACATCGCCTTGTAAATGATCGAAGACGAAGACAGCGAGCAGACGTAACCGTCAACGCCGCTGCGCTCGAACTGCTTGCGCGCCAGATACAGCCGCCGATCGCGGTCCACGTAATCCGAATGGCTCAGCGCCGCGTCCGTCAGCAGCAGTTGCCGGATCGCGGGCATCGTCCCCAGCGCAATTTCTCCGAGAATCTCAGGCCGTATCGGCACCGCGCGCCAGCCCAGAATCGCGAATTTCTGCGCCGCCACGGCGCGCTCCAGTTCGCGCACTGCCGCGGCCGACGCCGCCGCACTCTCCGGCAAAAACACCATGCCCACCGCGAGCGGGCTCGCGGGACTCAGCGCCAGACCCGCCGTCTCCAGCAGCAGTTCGCGCGGAATCGCCGTATGAATGCCGATGCCGTCGCTCGATTTGCCGTCGGCGGCCACAGCGCCGCGATGTGCGAGCCGCGACAGCGCCGTCAGCGCCTTCGTCAGAATGTCATGGGTGGGCTGATTGTCGAGCGTGGCCACAAAGCCGACACCGCACGACTCATGGTCGAAGCGCGGATCAACCAAACTGGGGCGGGAGCTGCCGGTCAACACGGCCGGCGCAGCACATTTTCTCGTTCCCATATCCAACTATAACGGCCTTTCTCTCCCCTCCGAAAGCGGGATTCGCTTTTGTGCCGTACAAATTTTCTTTATCGCCC
>DAHUYD010000102.1 GCA_027315385.1 Acidobacterium sp. | reverse complement strand
TCCGGATCTGGTAATCGCGCAGGGACCAGCGGGGGCCGATGACCCGGATGCCTTCGAAGGGCGGTTTATAGCCTTCGTTCCAGTCTTCCAGCAGATCGTCGAGAACGGGATAGAGCCGCTCTTCCGGGGGATCCCACGGCTTGGTGAGGTAGTAGTGAATGCGGGCCGAATTGATGGCGCGAATGGCGGCTTCGGTGTCCGCATAGGCGGTGAGCAGGACGCGACGGGCGGTGGGATTGATGGACTGGAGGCGCTCCAGCATCTCCACCCCGCTCATGCCGGGCATTCTCTGGTCGGAGAGGATGAGAGCGACGGGATCGCCGCGGTCCCTGAGCCTGGCGCAGGTGTCGAGGGCGGCCTGACCGGATCCGGCGCGCACAACCCGGTATTTCTCGGCGTAGTTGCGGCGCAAATCCTGCACCAGCGCCTCCAGCACGCTGGCGTCATCGTCGACGGCGAGGATGATGGGAGTGGGCATTGGGAATCCTGGGGGAGAAGCTCTTCTATCAAGGTACAGGCAAACGGGGAAACCGAGGAAAGCCGACAGCATACCCGCCCCAGGCGACACCGCCTTGAGACGTGAACGTACAGGGGTGACGAGCGTCACAGTACCGATGGGATCGGCGGATTACTTTTGTCCTGAATGATGGCAATTAAATGCAGGCCATCGTGGAAAGCCTTTCGCATGTACACGCTGGGAAGGCTCATCATTCAGCCGGTGGCGACCAGGTGCACCGCAAGTGTCCTAAAAAGAGACACAGACGGCAGGGCGTGCGGAGCCGGAGCGATGACCGTTGCAGCGAATCGCAGCAGCAGGGCGATCCGCGCTGGAGTGAATCCGTCTTCGGGGCCGACCCGGCGACTCACCCATTTGTACGAGGATGCGCAGATATGAATAAGCTGATACTTGCCGACAACCAGGCCATTTTTCGCGCCGGGACTGCCAAAATTTTGGCGATGGAAGACGATTTTCGCATCATTGCCCAGTGCGCCGACGCTGACCGCTTACTGCCGGCGCTGGACACCTTTCGCGGTTCCATCCTGTTGTTTGCCTCATCGTTGAAGCTCGATCCTCAAAGCCTGGTTCCACGGGTGCTGGGGGCGGGGAGCCACAGTATTGTGATCGCGGAAAACGGAGAGCCGGTGCAGCCGTGGCTTCAGGCGGGCGTGAATGGCGCCGCGCATCGCAGCGTGACTGGCCCGTCGCTGGCCGAGTGCGTTCGCCGCGTGGGAGCGGGCGAGCGGCATGTTCGCGCCAACGGAGTGGATGCCGGAGCGGGCGAGGACACGGTTGGTTCACGGGTTCGGGAGCGGCTGACACCGAAGGAGCTGAAAATTGTGGCGCTGATCGTCCAGGGCTGCAAGAACAAGGAGATTGCTCTGCGGCTGACGACGACCGAGCAGGTGATTAAGAATTATCTGCGCAGCATTTACGACAAGACGGGAGTGTCGGATCGGCTGGAACTGGCCCTCTTCACGATTCACCACAGGATCCTGGCCGAGGCCGCGCAGGCGATCGGCGAGCAGATCATGCAGGGCCTCTGAGGGCGGAGCGAGCCAGGGCGGAGTTCCTCGGCAATTTGCGGGAGGCGCGCATCGGAACCAATGCGCGTTTCCCGCAACCTCAGGAAAGCTTCTCGCCGACGGACTTGGCCTGGGTGAAGAGATAGAGATAATCCGGGCCGCCGGCTTTAGAGTCGGTTCCGGACATATTGAAGCCGCCAAAGGGATGCGCTCCGACCATGGCGCCGGTGCATTTGCGGTTGAAGTAGAGATTGCCGACGTGGAACTCGCGGCGGGCACGGTCTAACTTCACGCGATCGGTGGAGTAGACGGCGCCGGTGAGGCCGAATTCCGTGTTGTTGGCGATCTCCAGCGCGTGGTCGAAATCGCGCGCGCGGATGACGGCGAGCACCGGCCCGAAGATCTCTTCCTGCGCGATGCGCGCTTTCGGCGGGACGTCGGCGATGATGGTGGGCGCGATGTAGTAGCCCTTTTCCGGGGTTTCCACGGCCGAGCCGCCGGCGACCAGCCGCCCTTCCTTTTTGCCGACGTCGATGTATTCGAGGATGGTGTGCATCGCCCCTTCGCTGACCACGGGGCCAAGGTTGCTGTTGGCGGCGGGATCGCCCACTTTCAGAGCCTCGGCGCGTTCGCGCAGGCGGTCGACGAACTCGTGATAGATCGGTTCTTCGACAATGGCGCGGGAACAGGCCGAGCACTTTTGCCCGCTGAAGCCGAAGGCGGAGGCGATGACGCCGCTGACCGCGGCGTCGAAATCGGCGTCGGCGCTGACGATGATGGAGTCTTTGCCGCCCATCTCGAGAATGGTGCGCTTGATCCAGACCTGGCCAGGCTGGGTTCTGGCGGCGCGGGAGTGAATGTCCAGGCCGACTTCCCTGGAACCGGTGAAGGCGATGAAGCGGGTTCTGGGGTGCTCGACGACGGCGTTGCCGAAGGTCGCGCCGGAACCGGGGCAGAAGTTGACGACGCCCGGCGGGAGACCGGCTTCTTCGAGAACCTCCATGAAGCGCGCGGCGATGGTGGGCGAGTCGCTGGAAGGCTTGAGGACGACGGTATTTCCGGCCACGATGGCGGCGGAGGTCATGCCGGCCATGATGGCGAAGGGAAAGTTCCACGGCGAGATGACAGCGCCGACGCCCAGCGGGATGTACAGGAGCTCATCGCGCTCGCCGGGAAGCTGGATGGGCGGCTGTGCCTGGGCGAGCCGGAGCGCTTCGCGGGCGTAGAACTCCAGGAAGTCGATGGTTTCGCCGACATCGGCGTCGGCCTCGGCCCAGTTCTTACCGACTTCGTAGGTGAGCCAGGCGCAGAACTCGAGCTTGCGGGAACGGATGAGTTCCGCCGCCTGCAGCAGGAGAGAGGCGCGTTCTTCCGTGGAGACGAATTGCCACGACTTAAAGGCGCGCAGGGCGGCTTCCACGGCCTGCGCGGCGTGCTCGGCGCCGGCCTTCTGGTGCAGGCCGACGATCTGCGCGGGACGGGCGGGATTCCGCGATTCGATTTTGCCGCTGGTGCGGACGCGCTCGCCGCCGACGATGAGCGGGTACTCATGCCCGAGCCGATCGCCGACACGAGTGAGGGCTTCGCGCATGGCGTGCGCATTTTCGTGGCTGGAGAAGTCAGTGAAGGGCTCGTTGCGAAATGCGCCGCGAGGCGCTTTCGGGAGGATGACAGTGGAAGTTTCGGCGGTAGCCATAACCCTTAAGTTTAGTCCAAACGCGGCTCGCGGCGGGGGAGGCGGCCCCCGGGGGGCGATGAATTCCGGGGCTCCGAGGAGGGCGCGGGGGCGTCTGCTGCCGCTGTTATACTTTAATCCGAATTATGCGTTCGATCGTTCGACTGAGAGGCTGGTTGCGCGGGATGGAGCGTGAATCCTCGTGCGTGCTGCTGGCCTGGAAAGACACGCTCAGGTGCGAAGAAAACCTGGGCGCGTTCCGTTATGTGTATTCGCGGCTCCAGGTGCTGGATGCGCCCGCGGATCTGCCCGACGGCGAATATCTGGCGGGATTCGGCGAGCTGAGCGTTATGGTGAGCAAGCGCTCCGGCATCTGGCTGTCCGACTGGCGATGACCCGGACCGCCTGAAACTTCCCAGCCGCCAGGCGAACAGCTTACTTTCGCGCAGACTTCTTCGCCGGCTTTTTCACCTTCGCCGATTTTTCCGGTTCGTCCCCGGCGTCTTGCAACGCATTGCGATCCACCACGGTGAGCACGACGCCATCGATGCGGTTATCGAGCGTGCGGTAGGGGGTGACACGCAGATTGACCCAGCGGCCATCTTCGTCCTGGAGTTTGCTGCGCCGCGGCTGCACCTGCTGCATGACTTCGATCATCATCTGTTCCAGGGTGCGGGCGTCGATTTTGAGCTTGAGCCGGGGAATCGGGCGCCCGACGTCGCTCGGTCCCAGACCCAAAATTGCGGTGGCCTGCGGGGTAAAGCGGCGCACGCTCAGGTCGGAGCTCACCATGACCATCGCCAGATTGACGCTGTTCAGGAGGTTGGTCAGGTCGTTGTTGACCTGCGTCAGCAGGTCGTTGCGGTGCTGCATCTCCTCGTTGACGGTGTGCAGCTCTTCGTTGGCCGACTCCAGCTCCTCCTTCGAGGTCTGTAGTTCCTCGTTGGTGCTCTGCAACTCTTCGTTAACTGACTGGATCTCCTCGTTGGCGGACTGGAGCTTCTCGTTGGTGGCCTCGTGCATCTCGATGATCGACTGGAGGTACTCGCGGGTGGCCGAGAGCTCCTGGCGGAGATGGGTGATCTGCTTCTCCTTTTCGTCGCGTTCGGATTCGCTGAAAGGCCGGGTGTCCAGGGGGGACGAAGCTTCGGAACCCGGCGAAACCGGCTCAAAGATTACGAGGTAGCACTGTTGCTGCTGCACCGGCGTGCGGAAGGGACATACGCGTACGGTAGTGGGCAGGCCGGCGCCGTCCCTTTCACCGCGCAGATGGAGCCGCAGCGTTTCCGCGCCGGTTTTCTTTGCTTCCTCGATGGCGCCCTGCAGTTCGAAAAGCAGTCCGGAACGCGCCATCTTCAGCAGGTTCAGGCTTGCCTTGCCCGGAGCCAGTTCCAGAAATCCCCCAGTACGCCCGCGGGTCTGGAGGATTTCCATTTGCTCGTTGACCACCACGGCGGGGGGAGCGTACCGCGCCAGAAGGAGCCGGTCGGCTTCCCGCTGCAACCCCAGGGGAGCTTTCAGGGAATCGGCCTCTTTCATTAGTGGTATAGGCGCCTCGGTCGAGGCGCCATCGTGATCGTGCATTCCCATGGACAGATGAAGGGGCGCAGGGGTGGACACCAGTTTCCTGCGGTAGATTTTCTGTTTTTTGTCGGCCATTTCGAACAACTCCGACCCCACTCCCACCATTCCTTCCGAGTTGCCAATCATCAGAAAGCCAGTGGAGTTCAGGGTGTAATGGAAAATCGGGATCATCCGCTTCTGGAGGGACTGGCTTAAATAGATCATTACGTTGCGGCAACTTACCAGATCCATGCGCGAGAAGGGAGGATCGCGGAAGATGTTTTGCGTGGAGAAGATGCACAGGTCGCGGATGGTTTTGCTGATCTGATACCCACCGTCGGTTTTGTGGAAGAACCTCCGCAGGCGGGACGGGCTGACATCGGTTTCAATGCACTCCTTGTAAACGGCGGCGCGTGCGCGCTGCACGGCGGCCTCGCTGAGATCGGTGCCAAAGAGCTGGATGGGTATGTCGGCGTGTTCGTCGCCGAGATACTCCACCAGGGAAATGGCATGGGAGTATGCCTCCTCGCCCGTAGAGCAACCGGGAACCCAGATGCGGATAGGCAGATTGCCACCGCTGCGGGCACTCATGATTGCCGGGTAGACCACCTGCCTCAGGGCATCGAAAGCCTCAGGATTGCGGAAGAAGCTGGTTACATTGATCAGCAGGTCCTGATAGAGCGCGTTCAACTCATTGCGGTCGCGCTGCAGCAGCCCCACGTAATCTCCGAGTTTTTGGATTCTGTGCAGCACCATGCGGCGCTGGATGCGCCGGCGGATCGTTGGCGGCTTGTATTCGGAGAAATCGACGCGCGTAGCGCGGCGCAGCAGCCGGAAGATCTGGTTCATGGAGACGTCGCTGCCGCGGTCGCCGTGTTCGACCTGGCTGACAGCGCCGCCGGACACATACGGATGGTGGCGGATGCGCGCCAGCTCCTGGGCGATTTCCTCGGGCGGAAGGATAAAGTCGACGCAGCCGGCGGCAATGGCGCTGGACGGCATGCCGTCGTATTTCGCGGAGCGCGTGTCCTGGGCAAAGGCGATCCCGCCCTCGCCCTTGATCGCGGTGAGGCCCAGGGTTCCGTCGGATGCCGTCCCGGAGAGAACGACTCCAACGGCATTCGATCCGTGCTCTGCGGCCAGCGATCGGAAGAAGATGTCGATGGTCGTGTTCATGGAGCGCGTCGAATCGCGGTCGCCGATGTGGAACTTCAGCCCGTTCAGGGTAAGGTCGCAGTTGGGAGGGATCACATAGACGTGATTCGGCTGCACCTCCATGCCGTCCTCGATCTGGACCACCTGCATGGTGGTTGCGCGCGACAGAATCTGGGAAATGGCGCTTTCCCGCTGGGGATCGAGGTGGGGAACCACCACGTAGGCCATGCCCAGGTCGGGCAGCAGAGATTTGAAGAGAGCTGTGAAGGCTTCGAGGCCTCCAGCGGAGGCGCCGATGCCGACGATGGGAAAGCCGTTTCGAGATTGCTCGGCACCGGATGGCTGGTTAGTTTTCGTCGGCGCGCGGTCGTGGACGCGAGTTGCCATAAGTGAGTATCCACAGATTTGGGAAAGCGGGCCGAAGAACCAGCAAAGGGGCACAACCGGGGGTGGGATATTACGCATTATATTCCGAAGAATTGCGTGCGCGATGCGGTGGGGGCAGGCGCGGCAGATGATCGGAAGCGCTCGAATGGCCGAGTCCGCGATCCAGCCGGGGAAGCGAGGACGCCTGGCTCAACCTTCGGCAAGTTGTCGGCCTGCGCGGCTTAGTCGTAATTCCGGAGCGTCCGAATCCGCTCGCGCAGGCTGAGCATCGCCGACTTGAACTCATTCTGAAGCAGGCGATTGCTGTCATGTAGTTGCCTGGCCGTCTCAATATTCGCGGAGAGCGCCGCAAGCCGAACGATGGCATCCTGGCGATTTCCGTTCGTCGCAAGGGGAATCGGGCTACGCGCACCGCAGCGCAGCGCCACCCACGCATCCAGGTCGGAAGGCCGGGCGAGGATGGCCTTCTTGTTCGAGCCCAGGGGACGGCGCACGGGAAGCCCAAACTCCTGCTCCCAGCGCTGCACAGTTCGGACCCCTTTGCCCATGTAGTTCGCAATGTCTTTCCAGCACGTCAGCACGTGTGGTGTTGACCCATCGGCAGCAATCATTCCAAGGCTCCAAGTTAGCTGGTTCAATCTATCGGTCCAGATATGGGGGATACGCGGTTGTCAGGGGCCGCGCAGGGAATTGGATGGCAACTCCGCAGAGAGGGATGCCTGCGCCGTGCGTAGCGTATCACAGCGAGCGAGGGCTCCGCCGCGAGCCGGGTCTATTCTGAGTGCGTGATGCGCCTGTTCGTCGCCATTGGACTGGAAGGCAAAGCCGCCGCGGCCGTGGAACAGGTTCGGCAGCGGCTGGCAGCGGCGGGCCAGGGACTTCGATGGTCGCAGCCGGCGGATCGTCACCTGACGTTGCAGTTTCTGGGCGAAGCGAGTCCGGAGCAGGCGGAATGCGTCATGGAGCGCCTGAGGGCCGTGCGGTCGGCGGCAGTTCCTGTGCGGATTGCCGGGATCGGGTTTTTCATGCGTGCGGGGGTCTTTTGGGCGGGCGTGGAAGCGACCGCCGAACTGCTGGCTCTGCAGCAGCGGGTTACGGCGGCCACGCGGGCCTGCGGGTTCGTGGCCGAGCCACGGGTTTATCGTCCGCACGTCACGCTGGCGCGCAGCAGGGGACGCAGCGGGGCTGGCGCGCTGGTGGCCCTGGAAGCGGCTGTGGAGGGGAAAAGGATCCGGCTGGCTGCGGAGTGTCTCGCACAGGACTACGCGCTGTATGAATCTTTTACAGGCCCCTCACGCTACGAGGTGCGGGCGCGGTTTCCCCTGGGGGTGGAGTGAGGCTTCGGCCACTTGCGGCAAAACTCCAAAAACACTGATGCCCCTCCGTTGGGAGGGGCATCAGTGGCTGGAACCGCATTGGGAAGCTTACTTCCGGATTGTGATGGTAACCGGCAACGTCTGCGAAATAACGGTTCCTCCGTACGTAGAGGTTGCGGTTACGGTCATGGAAGAGGTGGTGGAGCCCTTGCTGGACAAGCCGCCGCCGGAACCGCAGCCGGTGAGCTGGGTCAGGCCGAAGATGCCCGCAAGCAGAACCAGGCCGAGAACCAGGTTGCGGCGCTTCCGGAATCCGAGGAAGCAGAGAGCCAGCGCGAACGTTGCGCCACCCGGGATGAAGGGGTTAGGCCCGCGACGGTTGCCGGCGGTTGAAGCGACGTCGGAAATCGTGAGGACCGTGGTGAGGTTACCGGAGCCAGTGGCGGTCAGCGTGGCCGGCGAGAACGCGCAGGAAACACCCGAGGGCGCTCCGCTGCACGAGAAGCTGACTGTGCCAAGGAAGCTCGCGTTGGGGGTGATGTTGATGTCGACGATTGCACTGGTACCCGGCGAGAGATCGACCGCGCCTGGGCTGACGGTAGCGGTGAAGTTCGGCGGGAGGTTGCTGATGGTGTACTGCGCGCTGGCCGTGGTGCTGGGCACATAGCCAAGCAGAGAGGCCGCCGCGGTTACGGTGTAGGGTGAGCCGGTGATCGCCAGCGTGAACGGCGCGGTGTACTGCAGTGCCGTGCTGCTGGTGAGCGGGTTGGTGCCATCGAGGGTGTACCAGATGATGGCGCCGGTGGTCGCATCGGTGATGGTTACGGTGTTGGCCGGCGAGCCATTGGTAAACAGAGTGCCCGCAGCCGGGGTAATGGCCGGCGTGGCCACCGTGCCGATAGCGGTGTAAGTGACCGATACCGTCTGCGCCGGAGCAGCCGAGTAATTGGAATTACCGGCCTGAGCCGCCTGCACAGTAACCGTTCCGAAGGCCGTGCCCGTCGGCGTGAGCGTTGTGCCGGTGAGGGTTGCGATGCTGCTGCCCGCGGTTTCAGTGAGGGTCACCGGCAATCCGGAGCTGGCCGTCGCCGTCAGCGAGACGGTATTCGGGTAGACCTGCGTGGTGACCGATGGGGTTAAGGTGATGGTCTGCGCGGCCATACCCACCTGGATGAAGGCCTGGACCTGTGTTGCCGCCAGGTAATCGCCAGTGGTGGAAGCCGCCTGATTGGCGTCGATGATGACAGTTCCGACGCCGGTGAAAGTGAGCGTGTTGCCGGCGAGAGTGGCTGCGCCCGCCGTGCTGGCCGGGTCCAGCGTGAGGGTAATCGGTTGACCCGAGCCAGGTCCGGACACGTTCGTATTGGAGACGCTGACCGCGATCGGACTCGCTCCGTAGGTTTCCACCAGCGGCGCGGTGGCTGTGGTAGACGCCAGCGAGCCGCCGAAGGCAATTGTCTGGGCTGCCGGATTCACCATGAACGGCCCGAACTTCGCCTCAGGAGCTGCCTGGTACTGGGTGTTGCCTGCCTGATCGGCGAAGATGTAGAGCGTTCCCGTGCCGGTGATGGTCAGCGTGTTGCCGCTGACCGTTGCTACTCCAGCGGTGCTGTCGGCCGCATCGATGCTGAAGACGACCGGGTTACCGGATTGGCCGCCGGTCGCGCTCAGCGTGTAGGTGCCTCCGCCTGTAGTTGAGCCGGCGCCATAGGTGACCGGCGAGGTGATTCCGGCAAACGCGGTAATGGTTTGCGGGATCAGGTTCTGCGCCATGCCGGTCGCCGTGAACGTGCCGCTGTTGCCGGCAGTGTCAGACACAGCGATGGCTGACTGGACCGCACCGCTGTCGGGCGACACGGGCGCGAAGGTGAGCGTACTGGTGAACCACGAACCCTGCGTGAACGTCCCGCTGCAGGTGGCGCCCTGAACGGCGCTGTATTCCGCAGCCGGAGAGGTAAACGTCAGCGTTTCCGGTGTTGTGCAATTTCCGTCGTTCAGGACGGCATACAGGCTGGTCACCGGCGGCGGCGCTGCCGGAGGAACCGTGGCTGAAGACCCATCCAGCACAGTGCCCGGAACGGTAACGCTGCCCACCGCCGTATAGAACATCGTGTCCTGTCCGCCGGTGTTGATGAGTTTCGAGTAGGCGGCCTGGTACATGGCGCTGCCCCCGGGAACGACCGCCAGGAGCTTCGCGCCCTGAGGCGAGACGGTCCACATGGTGGCATTGACGGTCTGGGGATCCAGAGCGGATCCGGGGGCCGCATTGTCCATAAAGGCATAAACCGCGCCCTCGTCGGAGAAGTACACGTCGCCGTGGGTGGGATCGATCGATACTGCGTCGATTGCGCCGACGTACTGGCCGGGGCTGCTGGGAATATTGGTGACCAGAACCGTGGCCGTGGCCGGGTACGTGCCGCCGTTATTCGCCAGCTCATTCAGGTCGGAGTAGTGGATCAGGCTGCTGGCGTCGATGGCGGCGTCGGTGAAGAAGATGTTATCGTTCGCGTCGACGGCGATGCTGCCCAGCGTGAGCTGAACCGAGGTGCTCGGCGAGAGAGTGGTGGTGCCGGCCGGAGGCTCCTGGAACAGCATGACCGGGGAAGTGCCACCTCCATAGAGGCAGTTCACGTCGCATTCCCAGATGGAATCGGGGCTGGTGATCCCGCTGGTTCCTGCGCCGCTGCTGTTGTTCTGGATTCCGTAGAACAGATCGCCGGCGGCATCGAACACCATGGCGACGACGGGGTAAACGGAGCCGGCCGTCACGTTGCCCATCCAGCAGGCGGACTGGTCGTTTCCGGTGCAAAGGACGGTCTTGGCCGGGAAGTTAGCAGTCGTCAGCGGAGTGTAACCGCTGGACCCATAGGGAATCTTCAGGATGTACGGAGCTCCACCATAGGTTTCACCCACGAAGACATTGCCGGTGCCGTCAACGGCTACGGTCCCCGCACCGCCCGTGTCGCCGTCGTCCAGTACCGTCTGGTAGCCGGGGTTCGTGTTGTTGATGTTGAACGCGATTACCTGCTTCCCGTACGTCGCACCCACAACGGCGTCGCCCATCGGGTCGATGGCCATGGTGCCGCCGTCCGGGTTTGAGGACGCCGTAACGCCACCGCCTCCTTGTGGCCCGACATAGTTCAGCGCGGTTGTCTGGCTGACGATGATGGGCGGTCCGGTGGGCAACAGAGCGGCTGAAACCACAATCGTTGCCTGGACCTGCGGGGCGGCAGAGTAATCTCCAGCCGCATCCGCTGCCTGGTTGGCATCCACGATTACGGTGCCGAGGCCCGTGATGGTGAGGGCGTTGCCGGCGATGCTGGCGATGCCCGCGGTGGAGGCGCCGTCAACGGTGAAGACCACGGGGCTGCCCGAGGCTCCGCCCGTTGCCGACAGCGTCACGTTCAACGCCGTTCCTGTGTAGCTTAGATTGCGCGGCGGCGCAGGATTCCAGGTAATGGACTGCGCGATGGGACTGACGACGATGCTTTTGGTCAGGGTGGGTGCAGCCGCATAGGTAGCGTTGCCGGCCTGGTTGGCTTCAACCACGATGGTGCCGGGTCCGCTTACATCCAGCTGATTGGCAACGGTGGCGTCCATTTTGGCCGGGCCGGAGACCAGGGTGAACGTGACCGGATTACCGGAACGTCCGCCGGAGGCCTGCAGCGCGATCGTCAAACCTGAAGAGTAGGTCCATGTCAGCGAAGTTGAGAAGGAGATGACCTGCGGTTTCTCCGAGATGCCGGTCAACATCGCCGTACCAGTGGCGTTGGTGACGGCATCCGTGGTCGCCATGGTGGCGATGCTGGTGCCGGTCGAAGTGGGTGTGTATGCCAGAGTAATCGGGAAGGCAACACCCAGAGGAACGGGAGAAGTGCCACCGACGCCCTGCGTAGCGCACGAAGAGGTGGCCGGCGCGGTGGGCGCCGTAACAGAAGCGGTGAACTGGCTGGCGTTGGTTCCCCCGAAGGTGAAGTTCAACGTGGAAGCCACTTGCTGGCCGGTCGCGGTGCAGACCGCAGCGCCATTATCGATCACGGTCAGCGGCACATCCATGGTTTGCTGCTGCCCGGTGATGGGAGTGGTTACGTTGTTGACCAGGATCTGTTCCAGGAGATCGCTGCCGCCGGCGTAGAACGCTGTGCCGTAGGCGATCTGATAGAGGTTACCGTTGGCATCGAGCGCGATACCTTTGCCGCCCACGGTCGACACGGTGTACATGGCGCTGGTGTTGGGGCCATTGGCCTGGGAGTTCGGAATCGCGAAGATTCCATCGGCATTGGTGGTGAAGTATACGGTGCCGCTGGTGGGGTCGATGGCCACGCCGCCCAGGGCGTTGCTATAGGTCTGGTTGTTCGTGTAGCTGAGAACGACACTGGGCGCGTAATAGCCGCCCGAGCCATTCGGGCTGGTCATCTCAAGATAGGAGTTGGTCGCGTTTCCCCCGGCTCCTGGGCCGGCTTCGTTGATATTGGACAGGGTGAAGAACACATTGCCCCAGGGATCGAAGGCGAATTCGCCGAGTTCATCCGTGGGGTTGCTCGAGTCATCGAAAGCCACGACGGGGGCATCCTGGTACTGCGCGCCGGTTTGGCACGCGGCGTTGCACACCAGCAACTGATTATTGATTGCTTTGTTGTTCGTCGCCGCGCCGGGCCACTGGTTCGTCGCGATCCAGAAGTTTCCGGAGGGATCGATGGCGATGGCGGTAACACCGTAATAGCCGGTGGTGTCCTGAAGGTTCAGCGCGAACTGGCAGGGACTGGTGTCGGTTGTCGTATTGACCGCACCGGTGCAGACTGCTGTCGGCAGAGTCGAGCCGATCGTTGTGCCAGCAGGAATCTTGTAGATGTTGGCGCCATACGTATTGCCGAAGTAGATGTTCCCGGCCGTGTCGATCGCCACCGGACCGAGATTTCCGTCGCCCGTGACCGGTTCCGTCACCGCGCCAGTGGCGGTATTGACAGACAGCAGAGAGCCGGCCCAGTTGGTTCCCACGATTACATTGCCATGGCTGTCGACCACGAAGGTCTCGCCGGTGGGCGCTGAGGCTCCACCCCATCCACCCTTTGTGCCAGCGCCCGTGCCGTCGCTGCTGAGCGCAGCCAGAGGTACAGTCTGGTTCACGATCGTATTATTGGCACTGGTCTGCGCATGCGTTTGCGGCGCGAGCAGCCCCATCGCAAAAATCGTCAGCAGGGCAACCCACAATCCCCGCAGCGTTAACTGCTCAACTCGCTTCCCAATCGTTTGCATCACGAATCCTCCGATGAAGTCTGTCCAAGCCGGGGGAAGAGCCCGGCGCCGGCCGGCTGTCTCTTCTTCCCATGCGCTGACTCCCGGGTACGGCGATCATCCGCTACCGGCGCCGCGGTACTTTCGAGAGCCCTGCTTAATTGTTTCCATCTCCCACTTACTGATGAGTCCCTGCTACCTGTTCCTCCCTGAGCGGTCCGGTCCGGCTTCCGCATGGATACGGTGAACTAAAAGCTATGGGAGTTACAGCAAGTTCAGCTGCCTGCACGGGCGCGAACTCCGAAGCTATCCGCCGAAAGCGCAGAAGCAACGGGAATGCTGTCGCGGGATCATGGAGGGAGGCAGGCAGACACATCGTGATATCGCTCCCAGGCCGGGCTGTTCCCCGGCGCAAAACACCCCGTAGTTACGCTCCGAGGTGAAGAATGAAAGAAAGGCGACATCATCTTCTTCCTGGGGAGTCAAGTTGTCAAGATAAAATCGGAACCGGAATCGGAGATCCGTGAAAACGTTTTTAGCTGGAATAAAACGTTCAAGCCGTAAGTCTGCCGCTGACCCGGACACACTTCGGCCTGCCCGGCGCCGAATATCCTGGCGTCCTTCGTTCGCCGGAGGCTACTGCACGAACGTCGTAATACTTTGCGGCGGAAGCGTGTAAGTGAACTGGCCGCTGGATACCGTGACCGGAGAAAGCTGCCTGAGTCCTGCCGAGGCGGTAGTCTGCCAGGGAGTCACTGATGCGAAGGTAGCATTCTGGATAGTAAAAGACTGATTAACAGATGTAGTGCCTGAGTTAATGGCGACAATTACATAGTGTCCGCTACCGGAATACGCGGAAAAATAGAGCGTTGAAGATGACGGTCCTGTAAGGTTAAAGCGGTAGTAGCCTGGCTGAACGAACTTCGAAAACTGGCCGATGGCATAGCCGAAATACGTCGGCGCGGGTGTGGTGGTGCTGGAATTGATGAGACCGAAACCGATGTAGGAGGCCTGGTCCCATATCCACCACCAGATGTACGCGTTGTACTGTCCCATGACCATCGAGTTATTCACTTCCTCAGCAGCAGCCAGCGCGTCGGACATTGTGGGACTGGAGCCTGACGGGTTCAGGTAGTGCTCTGTCATCCAGATGTCCTTGCCGGCGTTTTCGGCCTGCGTGTAGTACGTCGGGGAAGCGCCGTAGAGATGGCCGGCCACGATGCTGATATCGCCAACCGCAGCCGCATCGGAGAGGGAGGGCGCGGCCTGCGCCGGGTTGAAATCGAGAGATTCCGGCATGATGAGGGGCGCGGTGAGACTGGAACCTTCCGCATCGATCCAGGCGTCCATCTGAGCGGGCGTCCAGCTACAGGACTCATAATTCTCGCTCGGTTGCGCGGACCAGTCAGGCTCGTTTTGCATGGAGATGGCATACAGGGGATTGCTGCTGTTGGCGTTGAAATAGCTGATGAAGTCGTTCAGGTAGGCAGCGTAATCGGCGTAGCTCGCCGGGTTCAGGTAGCCGCCGCAGTAGCCAGTTCCCGGACTGCACGGAGAGCTGCCGCTGTAGTAGGGCTGGGTCGATGAACTGGTCTTCATCGAAGGCGGCGGGGTCCATGGCGAGGCAAAAACGATGGCGTTGGGATTGGCAGTCAGCGCCTCGGAGGCGTTGGTGGCTTCCTGGAGCCAGTTGCCGTTGGACGGAACCCAGTTGTTGGCCGCCGTTCCCGTGGGATCGATGCGGACGCGGAGGATGCTCAGGCCGAGACCCTGAGTCGGGCTGAAGAGCGCGTTGGCCTGGGCCTGCGTGAGCTGGCCGAGCCAGGCTGTCGATCCGCCAAAGCCGCGGATGATTTGCTTCGGGGTGGCGTAATCGACGGTCACCATTCCTGAGGGAGCGGCTTCGGTGGTGAAGCTCCAGGTGTAGCTGGAGGCCAGACCGACGCCGCCCGTGTTCTGCGCGCCGGTGGTGATGGTGGCCGTGTAGACGGTGTTGTAGGCGAGGGAAGCCGAAGGCGTGAAGGCCGCCGCGTCGGCGGCTCCGTTGTAGGTGACGGTTCCGGCCACCGTGCCGCCCGCTCCCGAAAGCGTGAACGTGCTGGTTGTGAGCGTTGCCGGATTCATCGCCATGCTGAAGGTCGCTGTCACATTGGTTGCGGCGGCCACTGAGGTGGCTCCATTGGCGGGCGCCGTTGAGAGCACCGCCGGCGCCTGAGCCGTGGTGAAACTCCAGGTGTAGTTTGCGGCGAGCGACTGGCCGGACTGGCTGGCGATGCCGGTGGTGAGCGTCGCCGTGTAGGTGATGCCGTAGGAGAGATGTGCCGAGGGGGTGAAGGATGCCGTCTGAGTGGCTGGGTTGTAGCTGACGCTGCCGGCCACACCGCTTCCGCCCTGCGACGTGAGAGTGAAGGTGCTCGCGCTGAAGGACGTTGCGTTCATGGCCACGCTGAAAACGGCGGCGACGGGAGTGTCGATAGCAATCCCGGTGGTTCCATTGGCCGGCGTTGTGCTGGTGACGGTTGGCGGAGCGGGCGCCGGTTCCGTGTTGAATTGCCAGGTGAAGCCGTTTGCCAGCGCGGCGCCGTTCGATGCGGTTGCGCCGGTGGTGATGGTTGCCGTGTAGCTGGTCGCGTAGCTCAGCGAACTCGAGGGCGTGAAGGTCGCGGTGTCGCTGGGAGCGTCATACGTAACCGCTCCGCTTACGGAAGTGCCGCTGGAATCGGCGAGAGTGAAGGTGCCTGCGTTCAGCGAGGACGACTGCATTGCCTCGCTGAAGGTCGCCGTGAGCGCTGTACCGATGCTTACGTTTGTGGCTCCGGAAGCGGGGGTTGCCGCTGTCACGGATGGCGGTGGAGCGGCGGCTGTGGTGAAGCTCCAGGTGTAATTGGCGGAAAGTGCGCCGCCCGCGACGCTCTGTGCGCCGGTGGTGATGGTCGCAGTGTATTGGGTGTTGTAAGCCAGCGCGGAGGAAGGAGTGAAGGTCGCTGTTTGGGAGGAATAGCTGACCGTGCCGGCGACCGCGCCGCCGGAATCGCTGAGCGTGAAGGTGGCGGCCGTCAGCGTGGCCGAGTTCATCGCCATGTCGAAGGTCGCGGTCACGGTGGAAGTGACGGAGACGCCGGTTGCTCCCCCGGAAGGCGAATTGGAGGAGACGGCGGGAACGGTCGTCGGGCAATTCGCGCTGCACGTGCCGGTGCCGCTGCTGCCGCCGCAACCGGAAATTGCGAGGGCGAAGAAGGTGAGGAATAAGACGAATCCTGAACGGAGAGCAGAACGCATTCGAGGGACAACTCCTTCGCGACAAAGAGGCAGGCGGGATCCGACTGCGACAGACTCCGTGCGGAGGGGGAAATCCACGGGCGGGAGCATTTCGCCGACAGTTCACGGCGAACGCAGCATAAATCAATTTAGTTAAGGCGGCAATGGAATTCGGCGCGGGCGGAACTGGGGCGACGCGGCAGGGGGGCGGAGGAGGAAGAGAGATGCGGGAGCTCTTCGAACTCAACCATGCAGCGGATTTCTACTTGCCTGGCTTCGCGGCTCCTGCGATACTCACTCCACCAACGCCGATTCCGGGCCCCTGTATCGCGCTCTTGCTCACCAGACCGCCGGGCTCGCGGTCTGTACGGACAGGCCAGGCATCAGCACGACTCCTCCCCAGAGGTGACCTGGATGGTGGGTGACTTCACGGTCGTTTATTCGATTCAGTTTGACTGCACGCCGACGCAGCTGGAGCCGGCGTGCCATCTGCCGCTGCCGCATCGAAGCCCATTGGGAAGCTACGGCAGTCAACAATTTGAGCCAGGGGAGTACTGGCCCGCCAATTTTTTGTGCTCGCGTCACGGGCTGGCGTGTGTCCGGTCGCCTGAAGATATCCGGAGCGATCTGGAAACGCGGCTTCCGGGCGCGCCCGTGCCGCCGATGTGGCGGATCGCATGCATCTGTGCGCACAAAGACTGCGGGCGGGAGCATACTTTCTACGCTGCCCGAATGCCAAACTGGCAGGAGTTGGCGCGCAGAATCGTGAAGCTCTCACCCAGGATTCCGTGCGGGGATCACAACATCGAGTGGCGGATCGACCTGTTACGCGGCAGTACGTACGCACACGACTGAGGCCAGGCGTCTGCGCGCTTCGACGAAGAGGAACCCTCCGTCCGTTTGCGCATCCTGATCGAGAACAGGCTTACGCCGCCCTGCGGAGCTTTTCAGCCTGGACGTGAATCATGTCCCGCTCAGTTTTGAGCACATAATCCTCGACGTCCATCAGGAGGCTGCGGGCTTCCAGATAATCCGTGCGCTGGAGAGCCCTCTCGACCTCAACTAACTTTTCCAGCAGAGTGGCGGTATTCATGTGTGGCATTCCTGGAGATGTGGATGATCGCCTGACCGAGGTAGAAGCACACGGAGTTCCATCCTGGAGAGAGGGCGGCGAGGCGGTTCAGTCGCTCAAAGTCGTTGTATGGCGGCAAGTTGAGCGCGCTGCGATAGTTACTTACTTCAGTAACTATTGCGGGGCTGTGACCGCGAATGTACCGTCGTGGGCGGTAAAAACTACATTCGCTCGGGAGCATCGGCGGGCGGACCGAGTAAGCCAGGGACGGCTCATGTCCGGGCGGAGACTTCGGATACTTCATGGTTCGAGCCGGACTTCACTATTAAGGTTGCGACACTATTAAGGTTGCGACGGTCCTTCGGCGGAAGCCGGCAACGGTCCAATTTTCGGGCGAGATTGCGTGGCGGGTTCGCGGCGGGCGGAAGTGGTACGGTGAGGTCATGAAAAAACTGGCACTTGCTTTGGCAGCAGGAGCGGCATTGTGTGCGGCAGGCGCGCACGCGCAGGGAATGTATCCGCAGCCCAACCAGAGCACGGCGGGAGCGCCGAACGCGACGGCGCTGGAGGGGATGGAGGCGGTGGAGAACCTGGACCGCTGGCGAGAGTCGCTGATTCCGATGTTCATGAACGACTACGGAGATCTGCAGCGGTATCGCGAGGCCGATGCGAAGCTGGGGAATCCGAAGCCGGGCGAGCAGCGGGTGGTGTTCTTCGGCGACTCGATCACGGACATCTGGGATCTGAACCAATACTTTCCAGGGAAGGGATACATCAACCGCGGGATCAGCGGGCAGACGACGGAGCAGATGCTGGTGCGGTTCCGGCAGGACGTGGTGGATCTCCGCCCGGCAGTGGTGGTGATTCTGGCGGGGACAAACGATATTGCCGGGAACACGGGGCCGGAGACGCTGGCGCAGATCGAGGGGAACTTCGAGACGATGGTGGAGGTAGCGCGGGCCAGCCGGATTCGCGTCGTGCTGTCATCGCTGACGCCTGAGAATGGGACACGTCCGGAGTGGACGACATACACCGTGTTGCGTCCGCCGCAGGAGATCGTCCAACTGAATGACTGGTTGAAGCGGTACTGCAAGGCGCACAGGCTGGTGTATCTGGATTACTACTCGGCAATGGTGGACGCGGACGGGCGGATGAATCCGGATCTCACCGGAGATGGGCTGCATCCGAACGCGGCTGGATTTGCGGTCATGGCGCCGCTGGCCCGCAGAGCCATCCGGGAAGCGCCTGGGAATCCGCTGGTGGAGTAGAACGCGGGGGCACGGGAGACGGTTTTTGGGACAGGAAGGGCTGATGCAGACGAGGCGGAGATTTCTGAGAAACGTGGCGGCATTGCTGCCGGCAGTGGCGGTGGAGGGACGCGGAGCGTGGGCGCTGGAGCGGGTTCCGCTGGGCGTGCAGCTGTTTACGGTGCGCAAAGAGGCGGAGCGAAATCTGCCACGCGTACTGGACCAGATTCACAGGATCGGCTACCAGGAAGTGGAGACGTATCCGGGCGTGTATACGTACACCGCGTCGGCGCTGCGGCACATGATTGTGGACGCGGGGCTGCGCGTGCCGAGCGGGCACTTTAACTACGACGATCTGGGGACGCGGTACGAGTTCGCGACGGAGCTGGGGCTGGAGTGGATGGTGTGCTCGATGATTCCCCCGGCCATGTGGGATTCGTTTGCAGGATTTCGCGCGGCGGCGAAGCAGTTCAATGCGTGGGGGAAGCAGGCAAAGGAATACGGGCTGCGATTCGCGTTCCACAACCACGACTACGAGTTTCGGCCGCTTCCGGGGCAGGGAGTGTTCTCGGCCGGAACCGGGGTGACGGAAAAGACCGGATACGACGTGCTGATGCAGGAAACCGATCCGGAACTGGTGTTTTTCGAGGTGGACGTCTACTGGGTGGTCCAGGCGGGGCACGATCCGGTGACGCTGATGCGGCTGCTGGGACCCCGTCTGCGATTGCTGCACCTGAAGGATCGGGGGGCAGGAGCGTCGATCTCGTACGACATGAATCAGGAGTCAGCCCATTTTGAGCCGGTTGGGAGGGGAACGCTGGACTGGAAGGCGATTCTCGCGGAAGGCGAGCGGCTGGGCGTGGAGCACTACTTTGTGGAGCAGGACCAGACGCAGGGGCCGGCGATCGATGCGGTGCGGGAGAGCTATCGGTATTTGAGCAGGATGGTGTGAGCTGCCAGCTGCCCGGCGGCGCCTCGGAAGTCCGGGGCGGAAGCCGCACAGGCTAAAATAAAGAGATGTTCCCAGGCAATGAGCGGAGATGCGTGCGCCTATGATGCGTTTGTGGCGCCTGCTGGTGTACGCGCGCCGCTACGCGTTGCAGGCGATCTCCGCGGTCGTGCTGGCGGCGGGTGTGGGCGCGCTGGACGCGTACCGCGTGCTGCTGATCGGGCCAATTTTCGATAACGTGCTGAACCCCCATGCCGCGACAAAGCGGGCGAACCAGACGAACATGCTTGGCGCAATCGGGAAGCGGTGGGGGATTTCGATCACACCGCAGATGCTGGTGCCGCATTTTCTGCACATTAAGAACGACTGGGGCGTGATCGCCTTTGCTTTTGTCGCAGCGACGCTGCTGAAAGGCATCTGCGACTATTCGGGTACGTACCTCGCAAATTTTGCCGGGTTTGGAATGATCACGGACCTGCGCAACGATTTGTATGAGGCAATGCTGCGGCGGTCGGTCTCATTTTTTCAGAAGCACACGACGGGCACGCTGCTGTCCGCGCTGATCACGGATATCGAGCGAGTGCAGTACGCGACAGCGACGATTCTGTCGAGTTTTCTACAGCAGATCTGCACCCTCCTTTTCATGGTGGTGATTGTGATCGCGCTGGGCCACCGGCTGGCGTGGGTGCTGCCGCTGTTTGCACTGGCCGCGGCATGGTCGATTGTGCGCATCGGGCGCGACGTGCGTCGGACGACGCGCAAAGGCCAGGACAAGCTGGCGGACATCCAGAACATCCTGCACGAAACGATTACGGGCAACCGGATCGTGAAGGCCTTCAACATGGAGTTCTGGGAGCTGGTGCGCTTCCGGCAGGCGGCAAAGCGGCTGCTGCGCGCGAATCTGCGGGTGGTGCGGTCGCAGGCGATCACATCTCCGCTGATGGATTTTATCGGCGCGGTGGCCATTGCGGCGCTGCTGTGGGTAGGGCGGAACGAGATCGGCCATGGGGCGATGAAGGTGGGCACGTTCTTCGCTTTTATCGTGGCGCTGTTTAAGCTCTACGACCCGATCCGGCGATTCGGGCAGTATTACAACAGCTTCCAGCAGGCGGCAGGGGCATCGTCGGCAATATTCAACTTTCTGGACGATCAGGATGAGGTGCAGGAAGCCAGGCATCCGCAGACGCTGAAGCCGTTCCACGACAGCATTGCGCTGGAGAACGTGAGCTTCAGCTACAGCGAGCAGGAGGGGCACAGCGAAGGGCCGCGCGTGGTGCTGGAGAACATCGATCTCACCGTGCATCGCGGAGAAGTGGTGGCGCTGGTGGGGCCGAGCGGTGCGGGCAAGTCGACGCTGGTGAATTTGATTCCGCGGTTCTTCGATGTGACCGGCGGGCGGATTCTGATCGATGGGCACGATGTGCGCGAGGTGAGCCTGGCGTCGCTGCGGGAGCAGATTGGGAAGGTGACGCAGGAGACGATTCTGTTCAACGACACGGCGCGGAACAATATCGCGTATGGGCAGCCGGATGTGGCGTTCGCGCGCGTGGAGGCGGCAGCGAAGGCGGCGCTGGCGCACGAGTTCATCCTGCAGATGCCGGAAGGCTACGACACGGTGATCGGCGAGAAGGGGTTTCGTCTCTCGGGCGGCGAGCGGCAGCGGCTGGCGATTGCGCGGGCGATCCTGAAGAACGCGCCGGTGCTGATTCTGGATGAGGCGACCTCGGCGCTGGACGCGGAGAGCGAGTCGCTGGTGCAGGAGGCGCTGGGGAATCTGATGGCGGGGCGCACGGTGATCGTAATCGCGCATCGGCTGTCGACAGTGCGGCGGGCAAACAGGATTGCGGTGCTGGAGCAGGGACGGATCACAGCAATTGGATCGCATGAGGACCTGCTGCAGGAATCCCCGACGTATCAGAAGCTGTACCGGCTGCAGTTTATGGATATAAGCGAGGGGAACGGGAATCATCATGGGGCGGACGCCGAGCCGGGAATTGCCGGCGCGTTGGCCGCTCAGGCTGCGGAATCGATGGGGGCGGGGAAAGAGAAACCATGAGCCAGACGAAGAGTAAAGAGAAAGCGGCGCAGCCGGTGTTTTCGATGACGGGATATGCGCGGCGCAATGCGCGCGTGTCGGATACGCTCAGTTTTACGCTGAGCCTGAAGAGCGTGAATCATCGCTTTCTGGATCTGCATCCGCGGTTGCCGGGAGGCGCGGAGGGGCTGGAGATGCAGCTGCGGCGCGTGCTGAAGGAAAAGCTGCGGCGCGGGCATGTGGAGGTGACGCTGAATCTGGAGCGCAGCCAGAAGGCGGAGGCTGGGTACGACCACGCTGTGGTGGCCGCGTACGTGGAGGCGTTCCGAGCTGCGGCGAAGGAGCATGGGCTGGCGGGCGAGCCGGATCTGAATGCGGTGTTCCGCCTGCCGGGCGTGCTGCTGTCCGAAGCCCGCAGCGGCGATGAGGAAATGGCCGCGGTGGAGGCGGCGGCGCTGAGGGAACTGGATGAACTGGTGGCGGCGCTGAACGCGATGCGCGCGCAGGAAGGCGCGGCTCTGGCCGGCGAATTGCGGGCCGGGATGGAGCGGCTGCGCAAGCTGGTGGACGAGTCGGCGCTGCTGCGGGAGGATGTGCAGAAGGCGTATTTCGAGCGGTTGTCGCAACGGCTGAAGACGATGGTGGATGGGGATTTCAGCCAGGACCGGCTGTTACAGGAAGCGGCGCTGATCGCGGATCGGAGCGACGTAGAAGAAGAAGTGACGCGGCTGCGGACCCACATCGATCATTTCACGGGGCTGCTGGATGAAGGCGGCGAAGTGGGCAAGAAGCTGGATTTCCTGCTGCAGGAGATGAACCGCGAGGCCAATACGCTGCTGTCGAAGACCAGCGGCGTGGCGGGAAATGGCTCGCGCGTCACCGAAGCGGGGCTGGGCATGAAGGCGGAGATCGAGAGGGCGCGCGAGCAGGTGCAGAATCTGGAGTGAAGCAGGGGTAAGGATACGGGTTAGGGAAGGGGCAGGGAGCGCAGAGCAGGAGCGATTCGACAGACGTTCCGCCGGCTCACGCGGAAAGACTTTTTGGAGGAAAGAGGACGCTTGGCAGGGATCTTATTCATCATTTCAGCTCCATCGGGGTCGGGAAAGTCGACCATTGTGAACCAGCTGCGGTCGCTGGTGGCGGGGCTGGAGTTCTCAGTGTCGTGGACGACGCGGGGGCCGCGGGGATCGGAGGTGGACTCGCGGGAATACCACTTTACGACGCGCGAGCACTTCGAGGAGATGATCCGTCACGATGAGTTTCTGGAGTATGCCGAAGTGTTTGGGAACTACTACGGCACGGCGCGGTCCACCCTGCGCGAGGCTTTCGCGCACGGGCGGGATCTGCTCCTGGATATCGACGTGCAGGGGGCGGGGCAGGTGCGCAGGAAGTGCCCGGAGGCGGTTTCGATTTTTCTGATGCCGCCATCGCCGGAGGTGCTGGCGTTGCGATTGCGTAATCGAAGCCGGGCGGAAGGCGTGGTGCGGGAAGCGGAGATCGAAAAGCGGCTGGCGAGGGCGCGACTGGAGATTGAGAATTACCGGGAGTACAGTTATATTCTGGTCAACGATATCCTGGACCGGGCGGTGGAGGAGATGGCCGCGATCGTTGCGGGCGAGAGGATTCGCCGCAACGGAGCGGGCGAGACGCCGGACGACGAGCGGCTGCTGCAGATTGCGGATGGATGCCGGACGGCGAACTCGGAGGCCAGGGTTCGGCCCGTGCTGGATGCATTCGGAGTGACGGACAGCACAGGGGGCCCTGGGCCACGGCATAGGATGAGAGCGGAGGAGCAGGCATGAGCATCGAGCAGAACTTCGACAGCAACTTCCGGTACGTGCTGGTGGCAGCGCGGCGGGCTCGGCAACTGCAGAATGGGGCGGAGCCGCTGGTGAAGGCCAGTTCGCGGAAAGCGTGCCGTGTGGCTCAGGACGAGATTGCGGCAGGGAAGATTGCTTACGTGAAGGCGGACGATGCGAAGGTGCTGAAGCCGGAGATCGAAGCGCCAGAGGTGCCGCGGTTTGTCTCGTAGCGGCCAGCAGCCGGCTGCACCCAATCGCCATTCACCTTTCCCGCAGTAAACTGTCTTTATGAAAGTCACGGTCGGCGTGTGCGGTGGCATTGCCGCCTACAAAGCTGCGGAACTGGTGCGCGCGCTGGAAAAGCACGCGCTGGACGTGCATGTGGTGATGACCGAGGCGGCGCAGCACTTTGTGCAGCCGCTTACCTTTGCCGCGCTGACCGGACACAAGGTGATTACGGGGCTGTGGAATGGCTCCGAACAGCCGGGCGCGGATGCGGCTTCCGCAATTGAGCACATGGACGCGGCGCAGACGACGGATGCGCTGGTGGTGGCTCCCGCGACGGCGAATACGCTGGCGAAGTTCGCGCATGGCATCGCGGACGATTTTCTGAGCGCGCTGTATCTGGCCACGACCGCCCCCGTGATTGTGGCTCCGGCCATGAATGTAAACATGTGGGAGCATGCGGCGACGCGCGCGAACATCGAGACGCTTGCTGCGCGCAACGTACACATCGTTTCGCCGGAGGCTGGATATCTGGCATGCGGCATGACCGGCGCGGGACGGCTGGCTGAAACCGATGCCATTGTGGATGCGGTGCTGGGCGTGCTGGGGCGCCGCAACGATCTGACCGGCGAGACGGTGCTGGTGACGGCGGGCGGCACACGCGAGGCGCTGGATCCGGTGCGCTTTTTGGGAAACCGTTCAAGCGGGAAGATGGGCTACGCAATGGCGGAGGCTGCGCAGCGGCGCGGGGCGCGGGTGATTCTGGTGACGGCGCCGACGGCGCTGCGGGCGCCCGCGAATGTAGAGGTAGTGCCGGTGGTGACGACGGAGGAAATGCGGCACGCGGTGCTGGGGCGGCTGGATCAGTCGACGATTGTGATCAAGGCCGCGGCCGTGGCGGATTACCGGCCGCGCGTGCAGGCGGACCAGAAGCTGCGCCGCAGCGGTCCGCTGACGCTTGAACTGGAGCCGACGCAGGACATTCTGGCCGAGGTGGTGGCGCAGCGAAGGCCGGGGATGCTGGTGATTGGGTTTGCGGCGGAGACGCACGACGCGCTCTCGCACGGACGCGACAAACTGCTGCGCAAGGGCGCGGACGCCATTGTGCTGAATGATGTGTCGCGCGAGGGTGTGGGGTTCGACGCGGATCGGAACGCCGTGACGTTTTTAACGCGGGATCGCGCCATGGAACTGCCGGAGATGCGGAAGCGCGAACTGGCCGACCATATTCTGGACGAGATCCTGACCCTGCGACGGCCACGGAAGGTGATGGACGAATCCGATGTGCCGGTGAGCGGAGCTTAGTTTGGCCCGGCCACTTTCCCCCGAAACCGAAGAGGCGGTGCGGGCGCGGATTGGATATTTCCGCGACCTGGGCATCTTCGATTTCTACCGCCGGGACTGCGCGAATGACGCGTCCCGCGGGACCACCGATACAGTTGAACCTGAAAAAGAATTCGCGGCCGAGCCGGCTGCGCCGGAGAGCCCGACGATGCCTCGAGCCGCACGTCCTGTCCCATTGCTGTCGATTCTGGAAGAACGATCTGCACCGGTCAGGCCGGAGGACAAGGCGGCCGCGCTGGAGGCGATCCGCGAAGAGCTGCGGGATTGCACGCGGTGCGCGCTGGCGAAACTGGGGCGGCATACGATTGTGTTTGGCGATGGCGATCCGAACGCGCGGCTGATATTTGTGGGCGAGGGGCCAGGCGCGGACGAGGACGCGCAGGGGCTCCCGTTTGTGGGACGCGCCGGGCAGCTGCTGAATAACATGATTGGCGCGATGGGACTGAGCCGCGAGCAGGTGTACATCGCGAATATTGTGAAGTGCCGGCCGCCGCAGAATCGCGTGCCCGAGCCGCAGGAGGCGAATACCTGCTCGCCATTTCTCTTCCGGCAGATCGACGTGATTCGGCCGGAGGTGATTGTGGCGCTGGGGTCGACGGCGGCGACGTATCTGCTGGGCGCGAAAAGCCCGCTGACGGCGCTGCGCGGGCGCGTCCACAGTTTTCACGGAGCAAAGCTGATCGTGACGTATCACCCGGCGTATCTGCTGCGCGATCCGAGACAGAAGAAGGAAGCCTGGGCGGATTTGCAGATTGCGATGGCTGAACTTGGATTGAGAAGGAGCTGACGGGAGTGCCCCACGTCTGCCAACCGCGGGCAGATGTGGGGCACCCGAATTGCTTGCGCTACCAGGGGAGCGCGTCGTTGCCGTGGAAGTAGCCGCCGGTGGGGCCGTCGCCGGGCAGCGTGGCCAGGCGGACGCTGGTTTTGGCGCCGTCGGGGATCTCCATGGGCGCGGCATCGGTGCCCATGTCGGTTTTCACCCAGCCGGGATGCGCGGAGTTGACCTTGATGTTCGTGTCGCGCAGCTCATGGGCCAGATGGATGGTGAAGGCGTTGAGGGCGGCCTTTGAGGCGTCGTAGGCGAAAGCCTTGGCGTCGTAGATAGGCG
>DAHUYD010000080.1 GCA_027315385.1 Acidobacterium sp. | reverse complement strand
GATCGAACGCGTCTGTTCGCGATAATCGATGAGGCGATGCGCGAAACGGCGCGCAGCAGTCACTGATCCGCCGCGAAGAGAGGCCTTGTGCGGCGAGGCGGACAAAGATCCACGCGGAAGAGAGTGCGTGCTGCGCCGCCGTTGACACACCCGGTGCCTTTTCCACAAAAAATTTCGGGTCCCCGAGCGCAGTCTTGCCTATCGTGCGTTTGACTCGGTATAGTGCCTCTTACGCGGAAATCGGTGATGCAGGTCACAATCGGGTGTGATCCAGAACACAATCGAGAACAGCCCAGAGCGCAGGCCATGACCCGAGGGAAAAGCACTGTGCGCGGGCTCCAAAGCAAGGCGGCCACCGGTGTGCCCGGCAATCCCATGATGTCTGGGCGGTAGCTGTCGGCGCTGAATCGGGAGCAGGGGGTCTACACCCTGAAACCGTGATGTTTCATCAGGAGAAGCGAACGCAGTCATGGCGCAGATTTTCGATCGCAGCTCAAATGCTCTGGCACGAATGAGCCTGATCCTGACGGGGCTGCTGATCATCGCCCTCGGACTAACGCTGGATGAGTTGCAGCGGTCGCCGTGGGTGACGCGGCAGGGTCAGCGCGCGGACCAGCCGGTGCCATTCAGCCACAAGCATCACGTGGAGGGACTGGGACTGCAGTGTCAGTACTGCCACACGACCGTTGAGGATTCGAGCTACGCGGGCATCCCTCCCACGAAAACGTGCATGAACTGCCATTCGCAGATCTGGACCGATGCGCAGATTCTACAGCCGGTGCGAACGAGCTGGGAGACGGGCAAGTCGATCACATGGACGCGGGTACACGACCTGCCGGATTTCGTTTTTTTCAATCACGAGATTCACGTGAACAAAGGTATTGGGTGCTCTACGTGCCACGGGCGGGTGGACGAGATGCCCATCATGTATGCGCAGAACTCTTTGCAGATGGAGTGGTGCCTGAATTGCCATCGCAACCCGGCGAAGAATCTGCGGCCGACCAGCGAGATCTACAACATGGCATGGAAAGCCGCGTCGGAGCTGCATCCGGTGTGGTGTGCGGCGGAGACGGTGAACAGCGGGACGCCCACTGCGGAAAGCGTGACGTGCACGGAGAAGCGGCCGCAGGCCGGCGTGCAGATGGCGGATCTGAGTCCGCCCGCAGGTCTGCATCCGCAAACGGTGGGAACGGCACTGAGAAGCGAAGACACTGCTCCTGCACTGCTGCCTGCCGGATTGGGCTACACGAAGTTTACGAGCCAGGAGGCGCTGGGTTTGTTCCTGATCCAGCATTACAAGATCCGTCCGCCGCGTGAGCTGAGCAGTTGCGAGGTTTGTCATCGATGAACGAGAACGAAGGATCAGCGATCAGCGATCAGCGATCAGAGCACGCCGTCGTCACGCCGGGACGGAAGCTCACGCTGGTCGAGGTACGCGAGAGGCTGGC
The DNA here is from genome assembly GCA_027315385.1 of Acidobacterium sp. Classification (GTDB taxonomy): domain Bacteria; phylum Acidobacteriota; class Terriglobia; order Terriglobales; family Acidobacteriaceae; genus Palsa-343. Next base: position 9,659 of record DAHUYD010000080.1, on the reverse strand, counting down.
GAATCAGAAGGGCAAGCGCTACTGGCGTTCCATTGACGAGCTGGCTAACACACCGGAGTTCCAGAAGGCGCTGGAGCGGGAATTTCCGGAGCAGGCCTCGGAGTGGCTGGATCCGGTGTCGCGCCGCGGTTTTCTGAAGGTGATGGGCGCATCCCTGGCGCTCGCCGGGCTGGCAGGCTGCACCAAGCAGCCGGATGAGTTGATTTATCCGTATGTGACGGCGCCGGAAGACCTGATTCTGGGCAAGCCGGTGTATTTTGCCTCGGCGTTCCCGTTCGCCACGGGCGCAGTGCCGGTGCTGGTCAAGACCGACGCATACCGGCCCATCAAGGTAGACGGAAATCCCGAGCATCCGTATAACCAGGGCGGATCGGACCCGATCACCCAGGGCACGCTGCTGGACATGTACGATCCGGACCGCTCGCAGCACGTGCTGTATCGCGGGGAGCAGCGGCCGTGGATATCTTTTGTAGCGGAGTTCCGCGCTATGCTGGCGGACAAAAAGGCCTCGGGCGGGAAGGGGCTGTATTTCCTTAGCTCGACGGTGACGTCGCCGACGCTGGCGCGGCAATGGCAGGAAGGGCAGAAGACCTATCCTCAGGCGAAGTTTATCCAGTACGATCCGGCGAATCGCGATTCGCATTTCGCAGCGGCGAAGCAGGCTTTCGGCGATTACGTAGACGCGCAGTATCGCCTGGATCAGGCCGATGTGATCGTGTCGCTGGACGCCGATTTTCTGGGGGGCGCGCAATTTCCGGGCTTCCATCGGCTGGCGAAGGATTACGCGAACCGTCGCAAGCTACAGGGCAACGTGGATATGAATCGGCTCTACGTCGTCGAATCGGTGACGACGGCGACTGGGTTTAAAGCGGAGCATCGGCTACAGTTGCGGCCCAGCCAGGTGGCCCCGTTTGCTCTGGATCTGGCGGAAGCGGTGGGCGCGGGTGGAGACACGGGCGGATACAACTGGGCCTCGCATGAGGCGACCTATCTGCAGGGCGTCGCAGCTGACCTGAAGGCGAACGGCGGCAGGTGCGTCGTGATTCCGGGTGAGTACGCTCCGCCGGAAGTGCATCTGGCAGCGTTTGCGATGAACCAGGCACTGGGCAATGTCGGGAAGACGGTGGTCTATACCGATCCGGTGAACCCGATGCCATCGATCCAGCTGGACGATCTGATTTCTCTGGTGGCAGACATGAACGCGGGTCGGGTGGACTGGCTGGTGATCCTGAATGCCAACCCGGTGTATGCAACACCGGCGGATCTCGGTTTTGTGGATGCGCTGAACAAAGTGGGGACGATCGTCCAGCTCAGTTCGCATAACGACGAGACCAGCCAGATTGCGCACTGGCACATCAACAATCAACATTACCTGGAGAAGTGGTCGGACGCGCGCGCTTACGACGGAACCGTAAGCGTGGTGCAGCCGATGATTGCGCCGCTGTACGACGGGCACTCCGAGCACGAGATTCTGCAGTCGCTGCTGGAAAATCCCGATGTGTCGCCTTACGATGCGGTGCGAACGACCTGGAATGCCGGGGCCTCCAAAGGCAGTTCCGCACCCCAGCAAACCAAAGGCGGCGCTGTAGCGGCTCCCGATGCGGATTTCGCCTGGCGCAAGGTGCTGCACGATGGCTGGATGGAGAACACCGCATTTGCGCCGAAGAATGTCACCGCGAAAGTGACGCTTCCGGCGATAGCGGCTCCGGCGTCGAGCGGCGTCGAGGTTGTTTTTCGTCCCGATCTGCACACCTACGACGGGCGCTATGCCAACGTGGGCTGGCTGCAGGAAATCCCGCGACCGGTTACGTACCTGTCATGGGACAACGCGGTGCAGATGAGCTACGCCACGCTGGAGAAGTTCGGGCTGGCGCAGAACGACGCAGTGAAGATTAGCGTCGGTGGAAAGTACATCATCGGCGGCGCGCTGCCCGTTCCGGGGCAGGCGGACGGTGTGGTTGTGATCGCGCTGGGGCAGGGAAGAAGCACAGGGCGCGTAGCCGGCGGAGTTGGATTCAACGGCTATCTGATTCAGCAGTCGAGCTCGCCATGGATGCTGGCGGGTGCGGCCGTGGAGAAGACCGGTGGGATCTACGATCTTTGCAAGCCGACGGAAGACTACATCGATCAACGGGCGGTATTCGCGGGCGGCGACGGCAGCGGAACCCACTCGCTGGAAGGCAATGAGGCGCTGGACCGCGGGATCATCCGCTACGCGTCCCTGACGGAGTATAAGTCCGATCCTGGCTTCGCTAACAAGGGCGTGGGGCACTTTACGCCGGGACCGGAAGACAGCATGTTCCCCGCGTACCGTTACGACAAGAACGCATGGGGGATGTCGATCGATCTGAACTCGTGCGTCGGCTGCAATGCGTGTGTAACCGCCTGCTATGCGGAGAACAACATCGCGGTGGTCGGGCGCTTGCAGACAAAGATCGGGCGGATCCTGCAGTGGATCCGGATCGATACGTACTTCGAGGGCGATCTGGCTGCACCGCGGGCGCATTTCCAGCCTATGACCTGCCATCAGTGCGAGAACGCGCCCTGCGAACTGGTGTGTCCGGTGGGCGCCACCGTGCATTCGCCGGAAGGCCTGAACCTGATGGTCTACAACCGCTGCGTGGGCACGCGGTTCTGCTCCAATAACTGCCCTTATAAGGTGCGGCGGTTCAATTTCCTGCTCTATTCGGACTGGGACACGCCCAGCCTGAAACTAATGCGGAATCCGGATGTGTCGGTGCGCAGTCGCGGCGTCATGGAGAAGTGCACGTACTGCGTGCAGCGCATTCAGGAGGTCAAGATCGAGGCCGACAAGGACAACCGGCCGATTCGGGACGGGGAGATCCGGACAGCATGCCAGCAGGCGTGCCCGACGAGCGCCATCGTCTTTGGAAACATCAACGACCGGACGAGTGAAGTGGCGAAACTGAAGTCGGGCTCCCGCACGTACGGGGTTCTGGCCGACCTGAACACGCGGCCGCGGACAACGTATTTGGCGGAAGTGATCAATACCAACGAAGGGCTCTCGCGCGCCCTGGGCGAATATGCCGTGGAGAAGGCGTAATGAAATCTGCCGGAGCAAAAGGGTTCTGATCGCATGGCGACGAAGGACGCACCCGTAACGAATCCGATGATCGATCCGCTTACCGGCGAGTACCGTGTGATCGCGCCGGGGCACACCTTTAAGTCGGTGACCGACAAGGTGAGCCGGATCGTGCTGACGACCCACACCCCACTGGGCTGGTGGTTCGGGTTTCTGGTTGCCGGCGGCTTTGTCTGCATGCTGATGACGGCGGTGACCTGGCTGTTTGTGAAGGGCGTAGGCATCTGGGCCATCACTATCCCGGTGGCGTGGGGATTCGCCATCATCAACTTTGTCTGGTGGATCGGTATTGGCCACGCTGGAACGCTGATTTCGGCGATTCTGCTGCTGTTCAAGCAGGGATGGCGCAATTCCATCAACCGCTTCGCCGAAGCGATGACAATTTTCGCGGTGATGTGCGCCGGCATGTTTCCGGTGCTTCACCTGGGCCGTCCGTGGCTGGGGTACTGGCTGTTTCCATATCCAAATTCGATGAATTACTGGCCGCAGTTCCGGTCGCCGCTGATGTGGGATGTATTCGCGGTATCGACCTACGCGACCATCTCGGTGGTGTTCTGGTACATGGGAATGATTCCCGACCTGGCGACGATGCGGGACAGGGCGCAGTCCAGATTCGCCCAGTTTATGTACGGATTGGTTTCGCTGGGCTGGCGGGGATCGGTTCGCCACTGGGTCCGGTATGAGACCGCGTCGATTCTGCTGGCCGGACTTGCGACGCCGCTGGTGCTGTCAGTCCACAGCGTGATCAGCCTTGACTTCGCGGTGGCGTTCATGCCGGGCTGGCACACGACAATCTTCCCACCCTACTTCGTGGCAGGCGCGATTTACTCGGGGTTCGCCATGGTTTTAACGCTGGCAATTCCGATTCGCAAGTTCTACCACCTCGAAGATCTGATCACGATCCGGCACATCGATAACTGCGGCAAGGTCATGCTGGCAACGGGCATGATCGTGGCCTACGGTTATTCGTCGGAGGTGTTCATGGCCTGGTACTCGGCGAGCCACTGGGAATACTTCATGATGTGGAATCGCATGTTCGGGCCGATGGGGTGGTCATACTGGACTCTGATCACCTGTAACATCGCGCTGCCGCAGCTGATGTGGCTTCGCAAGTACCGGACCAACATCGGACTCATGTTTCTGATGTCGCTGATCGTGAATACCGGCATGTGGTTCGAGCGGTTCGTGATTGTTGTCACCAGCCTGTCGCGCGACTTTTTACCGTCGTCATGGGGAACTTATCGAGCCACGCGGTGGGACTATATGACGTTCGCGGGCACGCTGGGATTCTTCACCTTCATGTTCTTCCTGTTTATTCGATTCCTGCCCATGATCCCGATGAGCGAATTGCGGCTGATGTTGCCGGGAGCGAAGGTGCGGGAGAAAGCGGAACCTCATTCAACGGGAACGCCTGTTCCGGAGGCAGGTGACTGATGCCTTTGCCTGAAGGTGTGTATTGTCTGATGGCGGAGTTCGAGACGCCGACTGACCTTGTACGCGCGGCGCAGGCGGCGCACAAAGCGGGCTACAGGCGCATGGATTGCTATACGCCGTACCCGGTGGAAGAGGCGGCGGAGGCGATCGGGTTCCATCGCGACGAAGTTTCTCTGGTATGTCTGCTGGGAGGACTCCTGGGCCTGGCGGCGATGTTCGGCCTGGAGACGTGGATCAATGTCTGGGCGTTTCCGCTGAATATTGCCGGGCGTCCATATTTTTCCTGGCCGGCGTTTTGCGTCCCGGCGTACGAGTGGACCATCCTCTACGCGGGATTGTCGGCGTGTTTTGGAATGCTGGCGCTGAACGGGTTACCAAAGCCTTACCACCCCGTTTTTAACGCGGCGAACTTCCGGAATGGTGCAAGCAGCGACAAGTTCTTCCTGTGTATTGAGGCGACGGACCCGAAGTTTGAGCTCGCTGATTCGCGGACTTTTCTGCAAGCGCAGTCGCCGCTTTCGGTGGTGGAGGTGGAGTATTAACGCGCCATTGGTCAGTGATCAGGGAGCCGAGACCAGAGAATCCCGAATCCGTGGTGCGTCCTCTGCACTGCTGAAGACGGCGGCGGCGCTGGCGCTTCTGGCGTTGGCGGCGGGCTGCCGTCAGGATATGCAGAACCAGCCGAGGATGTTCCCGCAGCGCGGCAGCTCGATGTTCGAGTCCGGCCGATCGGTGCGGCCGCAGGTAGCGCACACGGTAGCGCGCGGCCAACTCTACGAGAGCGACTACTTCTATACGGGACTGATGAACGGCAAAGAGGCAAACATGATGCCGTTCCCGGTAACCATGCAGGTACTGGCGCGCGGACAGGAGCGGTTCAACATTTACTGCACGCCGTGCCACTCGCGAGTAGGGAACGGAGCTGGGATGATTGTAGAGCGGGGCTATAAGCCGGCCGCGAACTTCCACGATCCGCGGCATCTGAACCAGCCGTTGAGTCACTACTTTTATGTGATGACCAACGGCTATGGCGCAATGCCGGACTACAAAGCGCAGATTTCCGCGCAGGATCGCTGGGCAATTGCCGCCTATATTCGCGCGCTGCAGCTAAGTCAGGATGCGAATTTGAAAGACATACCATCGGGCGTGCAGGTGCAGGACCTGAAGACAATCGCGCAGCAGCATGGATATCCGGAGAGCGATACGGGGCCGTGGCCGATGCCGGCAACGGCGGTGTGGTCGACGAAGCCAGTGGGAGTGTTCTCAGGTGCGCCGGGGCTGAATCCGGCGCCGCCGCCGTTCAATCCGTCGAAACAGTCCACGAAAGGGGCCGCTGGCAGCGCGCCAGGGAAGCCATAAGGAGCGCAGGAGCGAATGGGCAACACATCGTTTTCCAAAGGATTGCCATCGACGCTGAGCGCGCCGCCATTTGTAGATAGCTGGCGGCGGAGAGCGCTGATTGCCGGCGTGGTGTTCGCAGCGATCGCGATAGCTCTGGCGTTTCTGGGGCAGATGCAGGATCCTCAGCACCTGGGCTGGATCCACTTCTGGCGCGGCTGGCTTGACGGCTATGTGGCGTGTTTTGGGTTTTGTTTCGGCGGGATGGCGCTGCTCATGGTGCAATACCTGTCGGGCGGCAAGTGGGGACTGATCGTGCGGCGGCCGCTGGAAGCGATGTGCCGGACGTGGCCGATGATCGTGCTGATGTTCCTGCCGGTAGCCTGGGTGGGAGCAACGGATGGGAGACTGTACATCTGGGCGCAGTATGCGAAGTGGAAACTGGCACTGCAGAAAGGGATGATTGACAACGACCAGGCGCACGCGATTCGCTGGAAGCAGCCGATGCTGAACGTGCATAACTACTGGTGGTTCTCTCTGCTTTGCCTTGCGATCCTGTCGTTCTATGCAATTCTGCTGAATAAGTGGTCTCTGCAGCGGGATGCCGACCCCGAGCCGAACGTGGCGTACTGGCGGACGAAGTTCGAGAACCTGAGCGGCTTTGGCGTGGTGCTGTTCTCGGTACTGCTGTTTGGGCTGGTTATTTACTGGGTCATGTCGATCGATCCGACGTGGTATTCGACAATTTACGGGTTCCAGTTTCTGGTGGGCGAGGCCTTCATGGTGCTGCCTCTGGCAATCCTGACGCTGATCGGGTTGCGCAACGCTGAGCCGATTCGCAGCACTTTTCGCGTGATTGAGCAGCACGATCTGGGTAAGCTGTGCTTCGCGCTGGTGATGCTGAATATCTACTTCGCCTTCGGAGCGTTCCTGATTATCTGGTCGGGTAACTCGCCGGAGGAGATTCCATGGTTTCTGGACCGGATTCGCGGCGGGTGGGGCGTGATCGCGACTATGGATGTGATTTTCCACTGGCTGATTCCGTTCAGCCTGCTTCTCTCGCGCGACCTGAAGCGGATTCAGAGCAAGCTTTCCGTGGCGTGCTGCGTCATGATTTTCGCGGGATTCTGGGATCTGTTCTGGCTGATCGAGCCCAGCTATCGCGATGCGGCGCGTGACCTGCGTCTAAGCTGGGGAATTTTCGAGTATGCGGCGGTACCGGCGGCCATGTTCTGCTTCTGGCTGGTTTACTACTTCTGGCAGCTAACGCGGCGTCCGCTGATCGCGACCAACGATCCGCATCTTGCGGAGATTCTGGAGCACGATTATGTCCATGCCTAGTCCGGGAGGGGATCCGAATCTCGACCCGAAGCAGCACCTCAGCGACGAGTCGGTTCGGGAGGGCTACGAGCTCACGGATGCCAATACCGGCGGTATCGTGGTGTTTCTGATCGGCCTGGCGATTTCAGTGCTGGTGTTTTTTGGGGTTTGCTATGTATTCGGAACGGTCATCAATAACGGTCTGGACAAGGCCGATGGCCCGACGAATAAGTGGAAAGCGCCGTACCAGATTGCGCCAACGAAGTCGATTCGGTCCAATCCGCAACTGGAGCAGGAACAGCTGGCGACACTGACGAAGCAGTTTCCGTATCCTCAGGTGCAGATTGACAACGGCAATTCGGATCTGGCGATGCTTCACGATCGCGAGGATCTGCTGTTGAACTATTACAGCTGGGTGGACGAAGGAAAAGGGGTCGCACGCATCCCGATTCAGCGGGCCATGGAGCTGATCGCGCAGCAGGGATTGCCGGTCGCTCCGGCGGAACAGCGTCAGCAGCCGATGACGGGGGATTCGACACCGACTGTGCAAATGCCGCTGACGGACGGATTCGCTGCGACCGCGTATGACCAGCAGGTGCAGGCGAATCGGGATGCGCAACTACAGCAGGAACAGGAAGCCGGGAAACAGTAATCAGTGAACAGGAGTTGGAGAGAGAAAGCACCCGATGCGTAAATCGATCACAGGACGGGCAGTTATGAAGGCGGCAGGAACAATTCTGAGCTGCGCCCTGCTGACTCTTGCGCCCATCCCGTCGTGCCGCGCGCAAAGCTCCTGGTACGGCGAAAAGCAAATCGGCCCGACTGCGGAGCAGCAGCCCGCGATGCTGAAGCAGATTACCATCGCGCAGCGGCTGAATCAGAAAATTCCGCTGGATCTTGCCTTTCGCGACGAGACAGGAAAGCTTGTACACCTTGGCGACTACTTTGGCCACCGGCCGGTTATTTTGTCGCTCGTGTATTACCAGTGCAAAATCCTCTGCCCGGAGGAGATGGACGGCCTTGTGAGCGCGCTGGAGATGGTGAAGTTCAATCCTGGGCGCGACTTCAACGTTGTCTTCGTCAGCATCGATCCGACTGAGGTCCCGGCGATGGCGGCGAAAGAAAAGGCGCTGTATGTGAAGCGCTACGGGCGGCCGGGAACCGCGAATGGCTGGCACTTTCTCACTGGGGAGGAGCCGGAGATTGAGAAGCTGGCGACCGCTGTCGGCTTCGGTTATGTGAAGGTGCAGGGGCCGGACGGCAAGCTTTCGCAGTACGCGCACGCCAGCTCGCTGGAGCTGCTGACGCCGCAGGGACGGATATCGCAGTACTACCTCGGCGTGGAATATTCGCCGAAAGAGCTGGATCTGGGGCTGGTGGATGCGTCGCACGGGTCGATCGGATCGCTTGTGGACAACGTGCTGACTTACTGCTATCGGTACGATCCAGCGCTGAACCGGCACACTTTGATTGTTTCGCGCATCGTGCAGGCCGGATGCCTATTGACGATGCTGCTGCTGGGTTCGTACATGATCATAAATTTCCGGCGCGATGCGCTGGAAGCGAGGCGCTATCGGCTCGCGGGGAATCAAGGACAGACCAACACTGTGGTGAACGGATAAAGGGCGACGATGCAGCATTTCATCAGTCCGGTACTGTGGCAGTTTCTGGTTAAGTGGCTTACGCACTTCGCGATCTTCCCGCCGGAAGCATCGAGCATAGCGCCGTACGCGGACGCCCTCTATTTCTTCCTCATCTTCATCTCGATCATCGGACTGGGCGCCGTCGCGCTTCTGGTGATTACCTTTTCGATCCGCTATCGGCAGAGCCGCAACCCGGTGGCGACCCAGATTGAAGGCTCCACGCTGCTGGAAGCCACCTGGACAATCATTCCCCTCATCCTGTTCATGATCACGTTTGTCTGGGGGGCACTGCTGTACTTCCGCATCTACAGCCCGCCGCCGAACGCGATGAACATCTACGTGGTGGGAAAGCAATGGATGTGGAAGATCGAGCACCCGGGCGGGCAGCATGAAATTAACGCGCTGCATATCCCGGTGAACCAGCCCATCCAGCTAACGCTGATTTCGCAGGATGTGTTTCACAGCTTTTCCGTCCCGGCCTTCCGCGTGAAGCGCGAAGTCATTCCGGGCCGTTATAACACGGTATGGTTTGAAGCTACGAAGCCCGGCGTGTACCACCTGTTCTGCACTCAATATTGCGGAACGCTGCACTCGCAGATGATCGGCTGGGTATACGCAATGAAGCCCGAGGATTACCAGGCGTGGGCGGCGGGATCCACCAGCGGGCACTCGCTTGCGCAGAATGGCGAGCGTCTGTTCGCCAGCCTGGGATGTAACTCATGTCATAACAGCACACCCAACGCGCACGGGCCGAACCTGGCGAACGTCTACGGGTCGCACGTGCAACTGGCCAATGGTCAGCTGGAAACCGTGGACGACGC
>DAHUYD010000067.1 GCA_027315385.1 Acidobacterium sp. | reverse complement strand
GTGCATTCCGAATCCGACGCAGCTGCGGACCGACGATGTGGCAGCGCTGAACCGGCTGTATCCCGTGACTTTGGCGAATTTGAGCAGCTTTCCTGGGAAGACACTGACGGCTCAGGCGACGATCTCAGTAAGGGGAACAATCCGGTTTCCGCTCGGCCAGGGAATGCAGGGGGTGAACGTGGTACTGCGTCCGCTGGCGGATGGGGTTCCGCAGGTGGCCTACACGGCCACGGCGGTGAGTGGGGAATACTTCCAGGGGAACGCGGGAAACCGGGTCACGGGCGTAGTGGATGCGAATGGGAATCCGCTGACGCGGTTCGGGAGCAGCGATGCGTCGATGGAGGGGTTCTTCGACCTGGCGGATGTCCCGGTGCCGCCCGGGGCCGCTTCGATGGATTATCAGATGACGTTCGAGCCGGTAAATCCGCTGTACACGGGAAACGATGCGGTGGGGCCGTACAGCACAGGCCAGGTGACGCCTGCCGGCACGATGCCGGCGATCACCCTGACGGGGCTCCAGGCGGGCTCGTCGGTGACGGAAGACGTGACGGCTGAGGATGCGGTGGATTCGGCGCAGAGCGGCGCGGATGGGAGCGAGCCGTCGCCGGTGAATGTGCCGGTAAGCGGCGAATGGATCGCGCGGATAAACGGGTACGGGCATTCGGGGTGGTTCCAGTGGTGGGCGCGGGCGAACCGGGAGTTCACGGTGGAGGCGCAGGCGCTGGATGAGGATGGCGCGGTAAGCGAGAACAAGGCACAGGTGGTGATTGGGGCGTGGGACGGCAGCGATGCGGTGGGCACGCCGCCGGTGACCTTCACTCCGCAGCCTTTCAACGCCAGTGTTCCGGGAATGACCGCGTTGCCCGTACTGACGACGGCAGACAGCGAAGTGCGCATGGGGATGGCGGATTTTCGCGGGGATGGACGGCCGGACTATACATATCGAGGAAGGGTGCTCTATGCCGACAGCGTGACGCCGGCAAGACTGCCCGCGGCGGGTGGAGAAATTGTGATTCGGGGTATGGGGTTTCGATCGAGCTGCGATGTGATGGTAAACAACCAGGCAGCCGAGGTGACGAGCATGACGCCGGATACGATCGTGGCGACGGCGCCGCCATCAGGGGGAGTGACGGGAGTGGTGCTGGTGAAGATCGAGGACGCTAAAACCCTTGGCGTAACGGCAATCGCCGACGGCCTGAGCTATGACGCGCAAGGCGAGGATGCGATCTCGCTGCTGACGGCTCCCATGGGTATAGTGCCGCAGGGCGTGCCCGAGCCGCTGAAGGTGAAAGCGATCAACTTAGCCAGCCAGGCGCCGGCAGCCGGCGATACGGTGACCTTCGCGGTAACGGAAGGGACTGCGCTCCTGGGTTGTGGGCAGAGCACCTGCAGAGTGACGACCGCGGGCGACGGCACGGCGGCGCTGATGGTGACAGCGAACTCGGCAGCTCTGGCGCAGATTACGGCATCGTTGACGGACGGGAGCAGCGTGATTGCGGAGTTCAGTGGGGCCGCGCCACCGGCGATTGAAGCATTGGCGCCGAACTTGTATCTGACGCTGGGGGCGGCGGCGCAGTGGCCGGCCCGGGCCATTGCCCTGACCCCAGCGGGCGCGGCGTATCCTGGGCAGAACATTACGTGGATCTCGGGGTCCCAGGGGATGACGGTATCGACGAGCCAGACTACGACCGGCACTGACGGAGTAGCAGCGAACCAGATTACTGCGGGGCCATTCAGTACCAGCGTAATAGCGACGGCGAATGCTTGTCTGCCGGAAACAAACGCCTGCGTGACATTCACGGCGATCCCGGTGAATCCGCAAACGGCGGCGCTCGCCGATTGGAGCGGGACGAGCCAGTATGTTTCGGCGGGACAGGCATTCGTGCCGGTGGAACTGCGCGTGACGGACGCGTTCGGAAATTCGCTGGTGGGCGCGACGGTGACGTTTGCCCAGACGCTGCTCGCATGGACGCAACCGTGCGCCCCGCACGGCCCCTGTCCGCCGGCGCCGGTGCTGGCAAAGCAGACGACGCAGGCAACCTCGGACATCAGTGGTCTGGTGACCTTGATTCCGCTCTCCGGGGGAGGACAACCGGCGCGGTTGATGATTCTGGCTGCGACGGGCGAGGCGGCGATGAACCTGGAGCTGGATTCGCATCCGTAGCTTTACCTCAGCGGCGATCCCCGATAGTCTCAGACAAAATCCTGTTGCGAGGCTATTCAGATTCTTACTCGTCCCTTTGTCGCTCCCGATGAAACCAGCGCGCTTGCCTGCGAGGGCGTGAGCCTGGAAAACCTGGCGCGGCGGTACGGCACGCCGCTTTATGTGTATTCAGGCGGACACATGTTGTCGCGGCTCGGGATGTTCGAAATCGCGTTCGCCGCGGTGCCTCACCTGGTGTGTTACGCCGTGAAGGCGAATTCGACGCTGGGGATCCTGCAGCTGTTTGCGCGGCGCGGTGCGGGTTTCGATGTGGTGTCCGGAGGAGAGTTGGAGCGGGTGCTGGCTGTCGATCGCAGGGCCGTCGGTCGAACCGTGTTCTCCGGCATCGGAAAGACCGCGGCGGAGATGGATCTGGCGCTGCGCGCAGGCATTCTGCAATTCAACGTGGAGAGCGAAGGCGAACTGGAGCTGCTGGCGGAGCGGGCGGCGAAGTTGCGGAAGCGGGCGCGGATTGCGCTGCGGGTGAATCCCGACGTGTTCGCGGAGACACATCCCTATATCTCCACCGGCATGCGGGAACACAAATTCGGAATCGACATCCGGCGGGCTCGGGCGGTCTATCGGAGGGCGGGGAAACATCTGGATCCGAGTGGCGTGAGTGTGCACATCGGGTCGCAGATTCGCAGCGCGGAACCGTTTGGCGCGGCGGCAGAGCGTGTGGCGAATCTGGTGGTGGAGCTGCGGCGGGACGGGCACGCGATCCGATATGTGGACGCCGGCGGTGGACTCGGGATCGAGTATGACGCCGATAAACCCTTCGACGCCCAGGAGCAGGTGCGGCGGTATGCGTCGGCGCTGGTTCCGGTGGTGCGGAAGCTGGGCGGCGTGACGCTGCTGCTGGAGCCGGGGCGATTCCTGGTGGCTCAGGCGGGCGCTCTGCTGACGCGCGTGCTGTACGTGAAGAAGAACGGCACGAAGAATTTCGTGATTGTGGATGCGGCAATGAACGATCTGATCCGGCCGGCGCTATACCAGGCGCACCACCAGATTGTCCCGGTGGGTCCGGGGCGCGGGAAGCGGACGATTGTGGCGGATGTCGTGGGGCCGGTGTGCGAGACGGGAGATTTCTTTGCGCGGGATCGCAAATTGCCGGTGGTGGCGCCGGGTGAACTGCTGGCGATTTTGGACACCGGGGCGTACGGGATGGTGCTGGCGTCGAATTACAACTCGCGTCCTCGAGCGGCCGAGGTGCTGGTGGACGGGCGCGGAGCGCACGTGATCCGGCGTCGCGAGACCATCGCAGACCTGCTGGCGGCGGAGCGCCGAAAAATGCCACGCCGGGCGCCACGTTAGGCGCCGTCACTCAGCGGCGAGAGAGAAAGAAACCAATTTTGCGGCGGCTGTTTCCTATCCAGCAGCAGCACGCTCCCTTTCGCTTTGTTCTTTATGACCGCCGTCTATCGGGCCATCTTTGGCTATTGCTTTCTAGTGCTGATGGTGCGCGTGGTGGGCCGGCGCCCCGGGCGGCAAATGGCCCCCTTCGATTACATCCTGATCTTCTTCATCGGCGGCCTCACGCTTACAGGCATGGTGTCCGACGACCGCTCCGTGACTAATGCGGTGGTGCAGGTGGTGACGGTGGCGGCTACGCATTATGCGCTCACGCGCCTGCGGCAGGTGTGGCCGAAGTTCGGCCTCATGCTGGATGGCGCGCCCGTGGTGCTGCTGATGCATGGGCAGTGGCGGACCGAAATGCTTGAGGAAATGCGTATCTCGCAGGATGAAGTGATGGCCGCCGCGCGCGCCCAGGGACTCACCAGCCTCAGCGAGGTCGGCTATGCGGTGCTGGAGCGCAACGGCGCAATCTCGATTCTGCGCGCCGGCTCCGTGCCCGATGCGGCGGAGGGAACAGGAGGAGGGGAGCATGGCGACTCCGCGCACGCGGCCGGTTGAGGACTCGATCTCCAAGGTGGGCAACGAGCTGGCGGTCGGCGAAGACCTCGCGTTCCAGCGCAGGTGGTGGCGATTCGAGACCACCATCTGGATTCTTTTTGCCCTGATCCTGGCGGCGGACTTGTCCGGCATTTTCGGACGAGGGCCGCTGGCGAAGGCCAGCGCAAAAACGGCTGATGGAACGATGAAGCTGGACTACGAGCGGGTGCTGCGCTACGAGACGCCCGACGTGATGACCATTCACTTCGGCCCCAACGCGATCCAGAACGGCAGGATCGAGCTTTGGGTCAGCGAGTCGGTGATCAAGCCGCTGGGTAATCAGCGCATCATTCCCCAGCCGAAGAGCTCCATTCTGGATGGCGACGGAATTCTCTACACGTGGCCTGCTGCGAGCCACCCGAATTCGGTGTCGTTTGCGCTGGCGCCCTCCGCGCCCGGTTCGCAGAAATTCACGGTGCGCCTGGAATCCACCGGCGACACCATCACGCGTCACGTGTGGGTGATGCCCTGACGGCGCGCCATGTACACCATCTTCCATGCCGTTTTCGGATACTTCTTCATGCTGTTGGCCGTGCGCGTGCTGGTGCGGCGGCCAGGAGGACAGCTGACGCCCTTTGAGTTCGTCATTATTTTTCTGATCGGCGGCATTGCCATCCTTTCCACCATCGGCCACGATCCCAGCGTCACCAACTGCACCTGTGCGGTGATTGCGGTGGGCATGGTGCACCGCTTCGTGGCGATGGCGCGCACGCGATGGAGGCGCCTGGGCCGCTGGATGGATGGCCTTCCGCTGGTGCTGCTGCGCGATGGGCAATGGCAGCTGGACGCGATGGAGGGAATGCGCATCGAGCCGGATGACGTGATGGCGGCCGCGCGGGAGCAGGGGCTCACATCCTTCAGCGACGTGAAATACGCAGTGGTGGAGCGCACGGGCAGCATCAGCATCATCAAACGCTGAACCTTCCTTCTCGCTTTCCTCGGTGAACATCGGATGACCCGCGAAACCCGGACTATCGAAACCTTTGTCCCCGCACGGCTCGACCGTCTGCCGTGGAGCGGCTGGCACTGGCACATCATCATTGCGCTGGGAACCTCATGGATTCTGGACGGGCTGCAGGTCACGCTGGTGGGTTCGCTGGCCGGCATTCTGGAGTCGAAGAAGGGCCTCGGCCTGACCGCCTCGCAGGTGACAGCCGGAGCCACGACGTATCTGGCCGGCGCCGTGGCGGGAGCCATCCTGTTCGGGTGGTTGACCGACCGGCTGGGGCGGCGCAAGCTGTTTCTGGTGACGGTGACGACGTACTCCATCGCCACCCTGGCGACGGCGCTCTCATGGAACTTCTTTTCCTTCGCGCTCTTCCGCCTGATCACCGGGCTGGGCATCGGCGGCGAGTATGCGGCGATCAATTCTGCGGTGGATGAGCTGATTCCGGGGCGATTGCGCGGCACCGTGGACCTGGTGGTGAACGGAACGTTCTGGATAGGCGCGGTGATCGGCGGCGTGGCGTCGCTGCTGTTGCTGAACGGCACGATTGCCTCGCAGGGAATGGGCTGGCGGCTGGCGTTCGGCATCGGGGCGGGGCTCGGCATCGGCGTGTTCATCCTGCGGCTCAGCGTGCCGGAAAGCCCGCGCTGGTTGATGCTGCGCGGACGGGAAGACGAAGCCAACAAGATTGCGGACGGCATCGAGAAGAAGGCAGGCAAGGGCGGCCAACTGCCCAGCCCCGAGGGCGAGCCGCTGAAGATCACCGTGCGCAGCCATACGCCCTGGGGCGATGTGTTCCGGAACATTCTCAGAGATAACCGGCAGCGCTCCGTCCTGGCCCTGGTGCTGATGGTGGGGCAGTCGTTCTTCTTTAACTCGGTTTTCTTTACCTACGGGCTGGTGGCCAAGCAGTTCTACAACGTCCCGAACAGACGCATTCCGCTGGAGTTGCTGCCATTTGCGGCGGCGAGCTTTCTGGGCCCCGTCATGCTGGGGCGGCTGTTCGATAAGGTCGGGCGCAAGCCGATGATCGCCGCGTCCTACGGAATCTCCGGCGCTTGCCTGGTGGCGACGGTGTTTCCCTTCGTGATGGGCCACATCAGCCTGGCATGGCTGGATGTTTGCTTCTCGATAATCTTCTTTGTGGCGTCCTCGGCGGCCAGCGCCGCTTACCTTACGGTGAGCGAAATTTTTCCCCTGGAGATTCGCGCCTTTGCCATCGCGGTCTTTTACGCGGTGGGCACTCTGATCGGCGGGGTGGGCTCGCCTCTGATGTTCGGCCGCCTGATCAGCAGCGGCTCGCGATGGGAGGTGGGCATCGGCTACTGGATTGGCGCGGGTCTGATGCTGGCGGGCGCGCTGTTCGAGATGAAGATTGGCGTGGAGGCGGCGGGCAGGTCGCTGGAGTCGGTCTCGAAGCCGCTGCAGAGCGCGTCGTAGGCCGGCACTCAGGTTGTCAAACCTTCCAGGCGGCGATTAGGCTTTGACCGGGAGGGAACGCCTTGCGACGCATGCTGCTGTCTCTATTCGCTCTGGCTTTTTGCGCGGCTGCTGTGCTGCCTGCGCACGCCAACGATCATCTGGTGGTGAAAACCGACAGGGGCAAGGTGCGGGGCAAGCTGAGCGCCGACGGGCAGGTGCGCGTCTTCCTGGGGATTCCCTATGCGGCGCCGCCGGTGGGCGAACTGCGCTGGCAGCCTCCGCAGGCGGCGCAGAAGTGGCACGGTGTACGGGACGCGACGAACTGGGGCGACCGATGCGTGCAGACGCATCCGTTCGACGACATGCTGTTTCGCGACCCGGGGCAGAGCGAGAATTGCCTGAACCTGAACGTGTGGGCACCGGCGAAGCACAAGGGCAAGCTGCCGGTGCTGGTGTGGATTTACGGCGGAGGCTTCACGGGCGGGGCGACGTCGGAGCCGCGGCAGGATGGCGTGCATCTGGCGCACAAGGACGTCATCGTTGTCTCCATGAATTACCGGCTGGGGATCTTCGGGTTCTACGTTTCACCGGGATTAGTGGCGGAATCCTCGCATCATGCGGCGGGCAATTACGGGCTGATGGACCAGACCGCGGCGCTGCGATGGGTGAAGAAGAACATCAAGCGGTTCGGGGGTGATCCGAACAAAGTGACGATCTTTGGCGAGTCGGCGGGGTCGCTGTCGGTGGCCGCGCAGATGGCATCGCCGCTGGCGCAGGGATTATTTGTGCGCGCCATTGGCGAGAGCGGCGGCATCTTTACGCGTCCGCGGTCGGAGTACAAGACGCTGGCGGAGCGGGAGAAGATCGATTCGGCGTTTGCGCGCGAAGTGCTGGGGACCTCGGACCTGACGAAGCTGCGGGCCATGAGCTGGCAGGATATCCTCGCGAAACTGCAGGCGCACCAGGGGCGTGCGCCCTTCTGGCCGGATATCGATGGGCGGTTCCTGCCTGAGAATGAGGAGCAGATCTATGCGGAAGGGAAACAGGCGCACGTCCCGCTGCTGGCGGGCTGGAATCGCGACGAGCCGTGGGCTGGCGTGCCTCGAGAGCCGGTGCGAATCACGCCGCAGAGTTTCCGGGCGATGGCGCAGCAGGAATTCGGACCGCGGGCCGGCGAGTTTCTCAAGCTGTTTCCGGCGAATACGCAGGCGGAGACGGATCGGTCGGCCATCGATCTGGCGGGGGCGAAGTTCATCACGTATTCCACCTGGGTTTGGCTGCAGGCGCAGCTCAAGACGGGCGATGCGCCGGTGTATCGCTACCACTTCATGAGGCCGTCGCCGGCGGATAAGTTTCACCCAGCCGGGTCGGGGGCGTTCCACTCGGATGAGATCGAGTACGTGTTTGGGACGCTGAATTCGCGGCGCGGCGCGCGCTGGCAACCGGCGGATTACGCGCTGAGCGAGCAGATGCAGACTTACTGGACGAATTTTGCGAAGACGGGGAATCCGAATGGGGCGGGGCTGCCGCAGTGGCCGCAGTATGACGCTCGGGATGGCTATCAGACGATGAATCTGGACGCGCAGTCGGAGGCGAAGCCGGCGGCGCATGAGGCGCGATGGGAGTTTTTGCGGAGCGTTTGGGAGGGGAAGCAAGAGTAGAGACTGGGATGGGCCAGGATGCGTTGGCGATTCTCAATTGTCGGTACAGCCGCTGCGACACTGCTGTTATTTCTCCTGTACTTGTTTGCAGGCGATCCCGCTCTCTGGGTTCTCTTTCTCGTAATACCGTCCGTTGCAGTCCTGGTATTAGTTGTCCTCGTGCTTTTCGTCTTCCGTCGCACCCGCCGCCTCTCTTTTGAGCTTTTGGTCGGCACGGTGTTCTTCGCTACAGCGATGACCGCTGGCTGGCATTTTGAGGCTACGCTGCGACCAACTTTGCGGTGGGCGTTTTTCTCGCATCGATTCAAAGCAGAAGTTCTCGCTCAGCCGAGCGATCCCTCCGGTAAATTCAAACATGTTGAGTGGGATGGTTGGGGCGGCGCACCTGTTGGGGACTGGAGTGCGTATGTGGTGTTCGACCCGAGGGACTCTCTTGATGCAGATTTAGGCCTGCATCCTCCCCGGATGATCAGAGGTATTCCCTGTGATGTACTACGCGTCCAGCGGCTGCAACGGTACTGGTATTCCATCACGCTGCAAATGAATCAATGGTGGGAAGGATGCGAGCAAACTGGGAGCGCCCCGACTCCCAAATGACTAACGAGGTGGCACTTGTGATTGCGCGTTCCTGCCTGTCTAAATGGCAAGTTGGTGGAGCAATCGCTCCCGGTGGGAGGCGAGGACGTGCTGGAGGGGGCCGGTTGCGGTGACGCGTCCGTGCTCGAGGAAGACCACGTCGGCGGGGATGCGCCAGATTTCGGCCAGATCGTGGGAGACATAGAGGACGCGCGTGGGGAGGGCCAGCAGACGCGAGAGGATGTCCTGCGAGGAAGCGTCATCGAGCGCGGCCAGCGGCTCGTCGAGGAGAAGCAGATCGGGCGCGGGCGCGACGGCGCGGGCGAGGGCGACGCGCTGGCGCTCTCCACCGGAAAGCTGCGGCGTGCGGCGGTGGGTCAGGGATTCGGCGCCGAAGAGACGAAGCATTTCGAGCACGCGACGGTCGCGGGCTTCGCGCTCGAGGTGGCGGATGCCGAAGGCGACGTTTTCGCGCGCGGTGAGGTGAGGAAATAATCCAGCCTGCTGCGTAACGTAGCCGATGGAGCGCCGGCCAGGCGGGACGGCGATGCGCTGGTCCGTATTGAGGAGGGTGCGGCCGGCGAGGGTGACTCGGCCTTGCTGCGGCGCGATGAGACCAGCGAGGATGCGGAGGATAGTGCTCTTGCCCGAACCCGAGGGTCCGAAGAGTACGGTGCAGCGCGAACCGAGGGAGAAATCGGCGTCGAGCGTGAAGTGGCCCTGCTGATGACGGATTTGCACGTCAGGCATGGGCTGCTCCGTTGCGTGGGCGGCTTGCGTAGAGCAGGATGAGCGCGGCGAGCGAGAAGGCGAGCAGCACGAGCGAAGTGTGATTGGCCTGGGCGTAGGAGAAATCCTGGACCTGGTCGTAAATGGCGATGGAGAGAGTGCGCGTGGCGCCGGGAATGTCTCCGCCGACCATGAGGACGACGCCGAATTCTCCGATGGTATGCGTGAAGCAGAGTGCGGCGGCGGCGAGGACGGAGCGCGCGGAGAGCGGCAGCAGAATTTCGCGGAGGATGCGGAAGCGGCCAGCGCCGAGCAACCGGGCCTGCTCGATCAGAGAAGCGTCGACCGAGTGGAAACCGGCGGTGAGCGGCTGCACGGCGAAGGGGATGCTGTAGATCGCAGAGCCGACGACGAGTCCCTCGAACGAAAATGCCAGCGGATGGCCGAGAAGGTGCGCGATGCCGCGGCCGAAGGCGGTGCGCTGGCCGAGGAGCACGAGCAGATAGAACCCGAGGACCGTGGGCGGCAGCAGAATGGGCAGGGTGGTGACGGCTTCGACGACGGGGCGCAGGCGCGAGCGGGTGGAGACGATCCAGAAAGCGAGCGGGATAGCGAGCAGCAGCAGAATCGCCGTGGTGACCGCGGCGAGACGGAGCGTGAGCCAGAGAGCCTGGAGATCCATTAATGGATGGGCTCAAGGCCGCGCGCTGCCATGATGCGGGCGATTTGCGGGGATTGGAGGAAGTCAAGAAAGCGCTGCGCCGCGGCGGCGTTGGCGCTGTCCCGGACGACGACAGCGCCCTGAACGATGGGTGCGTAGGCCGCCTGGGGTACCGCGATGTAATGGCCGTCGGCGCGAAGGCGGGGCGTGAGCGCGGAGGTGAGCGAGATGAACCCGGCCTGGGCGTTGCCGGAGTCAGCATACTGCGCGGTCTGGGCGATATTTTCCGCGATAACGAGCTTGCGGCGGGTGGCGGGGAAGAGCCCGAGGTGCTGGAGGGCGTCTTCAGCAGCGCGTCCATACGGCGCGTGCTGCGCGTTGGCAATGGCGATGGTGTGGACCTCGGGGCCGGTGAGGGCGCTGAGCGAGAGCGGTTCGATGCCGGAGCCGTTACGGGTCCAGAGGACGAGGGCTCCGCGCGCGTAGGCGACAGGATGGGCTTCGATGCCTTTGCCGGCGTCGATGACGCGTTGCGGAAAGGACATGTCGGCGGCGAGGAAGAGATCGAACGGCGCGCCGTTGATGATTTGGGCGGCCAGAACGGCGGAGGACTTGTAGGAGGGCAGGACGACGATGCCGGTTTGCTGACGGAAGGCAGTAAGGATGGGCGGGAGCAGCGGTTGGAGATCGGCGGCGGCGGCGAGACGGAGGGTTTTTGTCTGCGCGAAGAGGCCAGGGCAAATAAGAAGGAATATCAGAGCAACAGCTCGAACCATACCCTCAGCGGCCAGAGCCCGTCTTTTCGCGGCAGGCCTGCCGGTACGGCTCAAGCCATGCCCCTTCAAAGCGGGCAACGGGAGGCGGTCAGACACGGAGCACCATGACCTCAGTGGATTTAATCAGGGCGGCAATGGTTTCGCCTTTCTTCAGGCGCAGTTCGCGGGCCGCGTCGGAAGTGATGATGGAGGTGATAATCTGGCCGCCGATGGAGAGGCGCACCTGGGCGAGCAGACCCTCGATTTTGAGATCGACGATGCGACCGATGAGCTGATTTCGGCCGCTCACCGTGCGCATCATTTGGCGCTTCGGGGTTTCGGGGCGCTTCGCCTTATAGAGGAGAGCGTCCATCTCGGATTCTGGAATCCGGTAATGACCGCCGGGGGTTTTGATGGCCTTCAGCTTGCCGCGATAGATCCACTGCTTGATAGCAGGGTAGGAGATGCCGAGGCGCATCGCGGCTTCGCGGGGAGTGAGAAGCGGGGCCATGGCGACGATTCTATACGATCAACACGAAAATTGTAGGCGAATCTATGCGATCCGGTTAGGAGCACGGCAGATGTTAGGCTGAAAACATCCGCGACATATGATGGGAATCCACCAACTGCGATGCATGGGATGCGCGAGCGAGATCGCGCAGGAGGCGCTGCGCGGCAATTTCCGCTGCGCCTGCGGCGATCTGTATGAGGTGACGTATCCGGGATGGAGCGGGGCCGGACACACCCGTCCGAACCCGAGCGCGCTGCGCTGGCTGTGGCGGGAGCGGCGCATGTCGGGCGAGGCAGCGGACCGCAGCGGGGTATGGCGGTTTCGCGAGATGC
This sequence comes from Acidobacterium sp., assembly GCA_027315385.1. Taxonomy (GTDB): domain Bacteria; phylum Acidobacteriota; class Terriglobia; order Terriglobales; family Acidobacteriaceae; genus Palsa-343. The sequence continues at coordinate 50,308 of DAHUYD010000067.1, read as the reverse complement.
TGCCCATCCTGAAGGATGAACGGAGCATCGTTTCGCTGGGCGAGGGTAACACGCCGCTGTTCGAGCTGCCCCGTTCTGCTGACCGGCTGGGGATGACACTCTTGCGCGCCAAGCATCAGGGGATGAATCCCACAGGCTCGTTCAAAGACGCGGGGATGACGGCGGCCCTGTCCGTCGCGAAGGAGCGGAGATTCGCGTGGGTGGCGTGCGCATCGACGGGCAACACATCGGCATCGATGGCGGCGTATGCCGCGCGCGCGGGAATGCGCAGCCTGGTGCTGCTGCCGGAGGGCAGAATTGCGTGGGGCAAGCTGGCGCAGGCGATGGACTACGGTGCACTGGTGCTCCAGTTGAAGACGGACTTCGATGGCTGTGTGCGGGTGCTGGCCGGGGTGGTGGAGCGCGCGCCGGTATGTCTGCTCAATTCAGTGAATCCTTATCGCATTGAGGGACAGAAAACCCCGGCGCTGGAAATCGCGGAACAGATGGAGTGGGAGGTTCCGGATCACCTGATCGTTCCAGGAGGGAATCTGGCGAACAGCTCGGCGCTCGGCAAGGGATTTTTGGAGATGAAGCGCCTCGGGCTGACGGCGCGGGTTCCGCGGATTTCGGTGATTCAGGCGGAGGGCGCGAATCCTCTGGTGCGGGCCATGCGGGAGACGGGCGGCGAGCGGCTGGAGCCGGTAGAGGCGCAGACGCGGGCGAGCGCGATTCGGATTGGGAATCCGGCGTCGTGGCGGAAGGCCGTGCAGGTGATCCGGGAGACAGGCGGTTTTGTCGAGCAGGTCTCGGAGGCGGAGATCGCCGTGGCGAAGGCCGAGATCGGCGCTGAGGGGATTGGCTGCGAGCCGGCATCGGCGGTGACGCTGGCCGGGCTGAAGAAGCTGCGGCAACAAGGCAAAATGACCGCGGAGGAATCCGTTGTGCTGCTGCTGACCGGACACACGCTGAAGGATTCCGACTACACGATTCAATTCCATCGTGGCGATTTGCTGACCGAGCCGGAGAGCGCGCCCGTGGCGGCGGAGCTCGGCACCTTGTGCCGCAACACAGTGGAGATGGAGGCGCGGGTGGATGACGTGCTGCGCGAGCTGGAGCGCGCGGGACGATGAGCACGAAACGCGTGCGGCTGCGATTGCCGGCCACATCGGCGAATCTGGGGCCTGGATTCGACACGCTGGCGCTGGCGCTGAAGTTGCACCTGGACATCGAAGCGGAAGCGGCGGAAGAATACAGTATTGATGCGACGGGGCGGAACCCGGACGCGTGCTCGGCGATCAAAGGCAATCTGCTCCTGGAGACCTACAGTCTGCTGCTCGATCATCACGCGCGGACCGCGGTGCCTCTGCGCCTGCGGCTGAGGAACGAAATCCCACTGGGGATGGGGTGCGGGTCTTCCGCGGCTGTGCGGATTGCGGCGGCGGCGATGGCGTCGTATTTCGGAGGTCTGGCCTGGGGCGGCGACCGCATTCTCGCCGAGGCTTGCCGGCTGGAAGGGCATCCGGACAACGCCGCGGCATGCTGGCTGGGTGGATTTGTGGCAAGCGCGACGGAAGCTGAGCGCGTGCAGGCGGTGTCGTTAGCGCCGCCGAGTACCTGGCGCGCGATTTTGGTTATGCCGGAGCGTCCTCTGGCGACCATCGCTTCACGGGCCGTCTTGCCTGCTGCCTGGTCCCGGCGGGATGTGGTTGAGAATTTGCAGCGCGTGGCATTGATGACGGCCGCGGTGGCGACCGGGCGCGGCGATTTGCTGGCGAACGCCATGCTGGACCGCCTGCATCAGCCGTATCGGGCCGAGGTATGTCCGTTGCTGGCTCCGCTGCTGCCGCTGGCAGGGCGGAGCGGCATTCTCGGAGTCGCGCTGAGCGGAGCAGGGCCGGCGGTACTATTACTGGCGGAGTCGGAGAAAGCTGCTGCCGAGGCGCGAGAGCGCGTTCGACAAGCCACTGCCGGCGCCGGACCGGTGGAGGTGCTGATCTGCGAGCTGGAGTGCGAGCCGGCGCGCATCGATTTAACCTGAAGAGGGCAAGGGAGTTCCGGCACGGAGCCGGTGGAGGGCTGTGTAACACCTGCGGCGTCAGCTACATCCCACGTTGGTAACCGCGCCTCTGCGCTCATGCGTAACTCGATTTAGGCGTTACCAGAATTACCCAAGATTGCTTGCTTTCCAGCCCTTAAAAGCCCTATGTTCGCATCCGTGGGCAGTTCTGGGGGAGGGCTGCTCTGGCGCCCGTGATTCTGAAAAGAATCCGGGCGTCTTTACTTTTGGGGTCAATGTTTCCCCGGTCCGCTGCGACCTGCGTGTCTCTCTCGCATCTATAAAAAAGTGGGGAGTCAGGTAAACTGGAACTGGACCCGTCAACAGGTCATCGCCTTCGGCGAACAGCCTGCGACCCGCCTTGATCGCGGCTCGCACTCGGTCCGCCAATAAGCGCAGCGCACTGATGAGTCTTGTTGTAGTCAATGAAATATCCCGGGGAAAAGAGGAGAGAGATGGCCGCAGTAGGCATTGCCGAAGTGAGCGACGCGACGTTCGAGCAGGAGGTCCTCCAGTCGAACCAGCCGGTATTGGTGGATTTTTGGGCAACATGGTGCGGGCCGTGCCGGGCCTTGGCTCCGACGGTGGACGAAGTGGCGACCGAGTACAGCGGACGCGTGAAGGTGGCCAAGATGGACGTGGACCACAACCAGGCGACGCCGATGCGCTACAACATCCGGGGCATTCCCACGCTGCTGCTTTTTAAGGACGGCAAGCTCGTGGAGCAGATGGTTGGTTTGCGCAGGAAAGACGAGATCGTCGAGGCCCTGACCCGCTTGCTCTAAGCGGCATGGAACTTGAAGCAGAAGCCCGGAGCGATCCGGGCTTTTTGCTGTCCGGGATCGGCTTGCGCCGGGGAGGGCCGGTCTGAGGGCCGCAGGTTCCTGAGTTCTTCCGAAGTACAATCCAGAGGACCTGAAATGGAATCGCCCCGCGACGTGTACAGCCGGCTGCTCGAGGAAAACCAGGCGCGCATGGCCCGAGGCCGGGCCTTGGACCGGCGGCTGGGCTGGACGAAGATCACGGTGTTTTTGATTGCGGCGGTCGGGGCCATCGCGCTGCTGCATACGCCTCGTCGGCTGCCTTATGCGGCGATTCCGGCGCTGGTATTTGTGGCGCTGGCGGTGGCGCATGAGAATCTGCTGCGGCAGCAGCGCGAGCAGGAGCGAGTCTCGCAGTTCTACGAGCGCGGACTCGCGCGCCTCGATAACAGGTGGGCCGGCACGGGCGAGGGCGGGGAGCGATTCCTCGATCCGGCGCATCCATATGCGAGAGACCTGGACATTTTCGGCAAGGGCTCGCTGTTCGAGCTGCTGTGCACGGCGCAGACAACGGCCGGCGAAGAGATGCTGGCGCAGTGGCTGCTGCGCGCGGCGTCGCCCGGCGAGGTGCGCGAGCGGCATGCGGCAGTGCTGGAACTGAACCCGCAGGTACAGCTGCGCGAGCGCCTGTTTGTGGCCGGACAGCATGTGCGAGCGGGGGTGCATCCGGAGGAAGTTGCCGCATGGGGCGAAGAAACGGCGACGCTGCAGCAGGCATGGCTGCCGTGGGGTTTGGGAACGATGGCCGCGCTGTGGATCGCATCGTTGGTCTGGTGGTTTGCGACGGGGCCCTGGTATCCGCTGGTGCTGATGTCGCTGGTGAACCTTGGGTTGGGATGGCGGTTCCGCGTACCCGCGGCGGAGATTGCAGAAGCGACAGAGCATGCGGCCGGCGGCCTGAAGGTGCTGGCGGAAGTGCTGGCGGTCCTGGAGCAACGGAGGTTTACCTCGGAACGGCTGCGGCGGTTGCAAGCGGCGCTGGGCAGCGGTGACATCGCGCCATCGCGCGCGCTCAGGAAGCTTCGGCGTCTGGTGGAGCGGCTCGAGAACCGCGAGAACCTGATGGTGCGGGTGATTGACCCCTTGTTTTTCTACACGCCGCTCTTTGCCCGGCTGGCGGAGCGATGGAAGCGGCGGTATGGGCCCAAGATTCGCGGATGGCTGGCGGCGGTGGGCGAGTTTGAGGCGCTGGCGGCGCTGGCCGGCTATGCGTGGGAGCATCCGCGGCAGGTGCTGCCGGAGTTTGTGGACGAGGCGCCGCTGTTTGAGGCCGAGGATTTGAAGCATCCACTGCTGCCGGAGAGCGGCGCGGTCGGCAACGATCTCACGCTGGGACGGGAGCTGAGCCTGCTGCTGATCAGCGGGCCGAATATGGCTGGAAAAAGCACGCTGCTGCGCGGGGTGGGTATTAACGCGGTGCTGGCGCAGGCGGGCGCGCCGGTGCGAGCGCGGCGGCTGCGCATGTCTCCGCTTTCGGTTGGCGCGTCGATCTGCGTGCTGGATTCATTGCAGGGCGGAGTGTCGCGGTTCTACGCGGAGATTCGGCGGCTGAAGCTATTGTCGGATTTAGCACGCGGGCCGGTGCCGCTCCTGTTTCTTCTGGACGAATTGCTGTCGGGAACGAATTCGCACGATCGGCTGGAGGGGACACGATTTGTGGTGGGCGCGCTGGTGCGGAAGGGCGCGATTGGCCTGGTCACCACGCACGATCTGGCGCTGACGGCGATTCCGGAGGCGCTGGAAGGTGCGGGACGGAATTGCCACTTCGAGGACTCGATCGAAGACGGGAAGCTGAAGTTCGACTACCGGCTGAAGCCGGGAGTGGTGCGGACCAGCAATGCGCTGAAGCTGATGCAGGCGGTGGGGCTGGAGGTGGAGTGAGCAGGTGCGAGCGACAGACCATGTGGCTTCATTCGGCCGCATAGGGCGCCTGTTCAGCTCTTGTTTGATCTTCGTACCACGATCCCCAGAGTGCCCGCTCGTTCTGAAACGCCGTAGCATCTACTGCGCGGGGTCTTAGCTGGAGGATCTTGTCTTCAGGTCCGAACGAGCAGATCCGCCGGAACGCGTGTTCGGCGATCATGCGACGGAATGCTGCGCATGATAGCGAGAGGGGGTCTCCCGTGGGTACGGGCTTGCGTCAATCTCAGTAATCATGAGGTGGTTTGGGCTTAGCGGAAGAAGGATCTTTCCTCCTGCCTTATTCCACCCTCCGCCGAAGTCATAGTCAGAGCTTGATCTGAAATTCAGACAGACGACGGGATCATCGCTCGTGAACCATCTCAGACGGGACGGCGAATTGACTATTGTCCATCTGTGCCTGTAAAGGACCTTCAAGGTATTCGTCAGCACATGCTTCATGGTGTTAGAACCAAAGCTCCCGGCCTGCTACGACTTTGGCGGTGACTTGAGTCTTTGCCTCCTCAGGCAGGTCCTTTTGATCGAGCCTGAGGGGGAAGTGCTCGTTGTGGGGGGCAGTGTCCATGACAATGCGCAGGCCCGAGGCTTTAGCTTCACTGAGCTGGACCGGCGCGCAGCCCTCAGTTGGCACCCCTGGGGCGCCTCACACAGAGCCTGAAGGCGGCAATGCTGAAAACCAGCCCGCCGCCCACCATCAATCCGCGCAGGAAGTCAAAGAAATCGGCGCCGGGCCCTGGCTGCGGGTGCAGGAACCCGATCCCCAGGGACATCGTCGCAAGCAAAATCGCCATCGCAGCCAGCCGGCTGCGGCGGCTCGTTCCGGGCTGGCTCGTGTTCAGGTCGGGAAGGCACATGGGGCGAGTCTCCTTTGTTGAGACTAATAAGTGAAGTGGTACCAAGTTGACGCAGCCAGCTTCGTCGCCACGATTGCGATCAGCACGGCGAGCAGTTGCCAGTTGCAATAGTGATGTGCAAACCAGTCGTACTCCCAAATGCCAACCCCGGTAAGGGTGCCGACGATGGCAGCCAGGCTGGTGGAGCGGCGGTGATGATCGACACACCGCTCGTCTTTATTCATGCCAATCAATGGGATGTTCATCGCTTCTTCTCCAGGGTAAAGATGTCGTCGACAGGACAGCGAAAAGCGCGAGCGAGCAGCAACGCCAGCGGCAAACTGGGAACATAGCGCCCGCGCTCGATGGAGTTAATGCTTTGCCGCGAAACACCCACCGCGTCCGCCAGCTGTTCCTGGGTCAGTTCCCTGGCCAGGCGCATCTCCCGAACACGGTTTTGGATCGAGGGCTCCATGTCAAGCTAACTTTCCATGGCAAGACTAGCAACGGAGCCGGCAAGATGTCAAGCCTACTTTCCATCCACGCAAAAAGGGCGGAGCCGCAGAGGCTCCGCCGTGGAGTTGGGGAGGAGAATGGCAGCGATCAGAACAGGTGGAAGTTCACCTCAACAATCAGGCGCACGGGGACCGGATGGCCGTGGTACATCGCGGGACGGAAGCGATACTGCTGCACCGCTTCGAGCGCCTTCTGGTCCAGCCCCATGCCAAGGTGGTGCACCACCTGCATATCTTCGGGCATGCCGCTTGAGTCCACGATCAGCTGGATCGCAACCTGACCCTGCAGACGTGCTGCGCGAGCCTGCTCGGTGAAGTCCGGGTCGACCTGGTGGATCACCTGCGGAGCCGTCACGCCGCCGCCGACGCTCATCACGCCGCCGCTGTAGCCGCCGCCCGTGCCTGGACCGAGGCCAGCGCCAATGCCGCCGCCAATGCCGCCGCCAGCCGCGGAACCGAACCCGCCGTTGCTGCCCTCCCCCTGTGACGCCATCGCCACCTGCGGTGATTGCGGCATGCCCACGTTCGGCATGGGATTGTCAGGCATATTGACATTCTTCGGCATCACGATCGCCGCAGGAACCGGAAGCAGCGGATGGTTCACTCGAATAATCCGAGGCGCGACGCGGAGCCTCTGCGCCTGCACCGGCGGCAGCTTGCCCTTAATCGGCTCGACGATCTTGTGCGCGCCGCCTCCCCCGCCCCCACCCATCGTCTTCGGCGCCGGAGGCGTGACCGGTGGAACGTACGGCTGGTAGATCAGTTTGGTGATGTGCATCTTCTGCACCACCGGCTTGGGGTGCGGCATAAGCGAAACCCACAGCAACAGCGCCACCACCAGCCCGTGAAGACAGAAGGCCATCACGCTTGATGCGGGACTGCGCTTCACCGCCAGCGGATCGGAGACGCGCACCGGCCGCGACGTCAGGCGAAGCGGAGGCTGCTTCTCCGGGAAGAACGCGTCGTGCACGTTCGTCCAGAGGCTCGCTATAACCCCTCCGTCCGGCACAGGCTGGCCGAAACTAAACGGCTTCGAGCAGAGGTGAAGGCCGCCCTTCGGGAGTGCCGAGGCCCGTTCTTCTTCCGACTGATACTCAGGAGATTTCAAAACCGCATAACCCATACCGATTTGCCGAGTGGCAGATACCCGGCTCCTCCTTCATCCGATGGACCCTTGAAGATTCGGGCGAGCCGGCAGTGTTCCTCCCGCCGCTCCCGCCCTTCGATTACCAAATGCCTTTGTCGCTGCCGGTAATCTTCATACCGACGGCAGCGGCTGTGGCAAGCCAGGGAAAAAGCCCGAGTCGTGCGCTGCTGTGCAGTTCGCATTTGCGCAGCATTTCAGCCAGTTGCCTGCGATACAGCGCCGCCGATTGCGGCATAATGGGCACCCGCAGGAAATCCTTTCCAAAGTAGATGAGGTCCCCGCCAAATCGCGCCGCCTGAAGGACGAAAGATGGCAGCCTCAGGCCGGTCGCGCGGTATTGCTTCACATAATCCGAGACGATCACCAGATAGGTAGCGACGCCTTCCCAGATACCGGCCGACTGCGCCACCGCCCGCAAGTCGTTGAAGTCCAGCATTCCCGAGTCCACCAGTTGGGCCGAGTCGACAATGTCGCACAGACGAAAGTAAAAATGGCGGTACATCCGCTGCAATGTCGAGATCATGATCCGGTCCGAGCGATGAGCCACGCAGAACGCTCGTCCCCCGATCTCCACGGCGCGCGAGCGCTCCGGCACTTGCGAGGCAAACCGCACCTGTTCCCCAGTCTGGCCCAGCCGGCCCACGTGCACCTCCACGGGCTCCGGCAGTCCCGGAATCAAAAAATTCCACTTGCAGGCCAGCCGGTCTCCCCAGCTGCGCTGCGCCAGCCGCGCGGAGAAGCGCCTGCGCATCATCGCGCAAACCGCCTCCGGCGCGGCGTTGGTATACAGATCGATGTCGCTGCCCAGGTCGGGCCAGTGATCGAGTGACTTAATCACCGTTACATCGAGCCGGCTCTCTTCAAAGGCGGCGCACAGCACGCTGAGAAAATTCACGGCGGCGGCGATGCGCTCCCGCTCGTCGGCAAGAACCTGCTCGACCCACTTCACGCGAGCCGCGTCTTTCGGATCCAGGAGAGCCGCCTTCGCCAGTTCCATGGCGCGGATCACGACGTGATTGGACGAGGCCAGGGCTACCAGGGCATCGAAGCTCTCCCGGTCCATGCCGCGCAGTTCCGCGGCCGCGGCCGGCTCCGCCGCTTCGCGCGGCAACAACAGGAGACGGGAGAGGAATGTCATCATCGGTTCCCCGGAAGCCGGGATGGTTGCGTTTTTCGGCACAGTCATAAGCTCCATCAGTGGGTCTGCGGCTGCGTTCCCGAATTGCTGTTGTTATTCCTGGGAATCAGCTCCACGGCGCCCCGCGATCCCCGCACCTGCCGCGAGTAATTGCCGATCTCGCCGTTCACCGCGCTCTCGCTGCCGTAGGCCACGCTGCTCAGCGGCTGCCCCTCGGCGACGGTTCGCGTCGCCAGACCCACTTTGGTGCGCGCATCGCTGGCCCTCATCGCCTGCACGTAGTAGTACTGCGCTGCTTCCGGATCGTCAGAGTGCTCCGCGACGTAAGCCCGATTGTTCAGTGAAAACGCGCTGCCGGGGTCGAGCTGGTACGCCTTCAGAAAATCCTGCTTCGCCGACGCCCAGTCATTCTGGTTCGCTGAACTCACCCCCTGGAATGCCAGGATGCGGGCTTGTTCCAGATTCATGTCCGAATGCCTGATGCGCGTCCGCAGAGCGCGCGCGCTGTCCGCCGCCGCTTTGCTCACCTGCTTGCCGCGCCACGCGTCATTCAGGCTCACGACGAGCGGCTGTTTCGACCCTGTAGCTGCCGCTTCGTCGTAGTAGCGGAGCGCCGCGGTAAAGTTGCCCGTCGTCTCTTCAGCCACACCGAGATTGTTCAGCGTGAAAGGGTTCCGAGGATCCAGCTGCAGAGTCTGCTGCAACAAGGTCCGCGCCTGGAACGGCCGATTCTCCGACAGCATCTCCACCGCCTGCACATTCGCCTGGTCTATGCGCATCGGGAGATCCTGCATGTCGTTCAGCGCGACCACCATCGGCTTGCCTTTGAGCTGCTTTTCGCTGCTCACGGCGATCAACGCTGTGCAGCTCTGCTCGCCGGCCTGCTTGTAAAATCTCTCGGCGTTGGTTAATTCTCCGCGCAGCTCAGAGACGTACCCCAGATTGTTCAGCGTGAAGGGATCGGAGGGATCGTACAGATAGGCCTTATAGAAAAGCGCTTCAGCCTTCTGATAATGACGGTGCCGGACCGCGTCTACGCCCTCGCGATTCAGCTTCTGCACCGGGGTAAGCCGGCTGCGCCGGGGAATGACGATGCGGAGATCGTGCGCTAAAACGGGAGTCGCGGCAAAGGCCGTCAGGAGACTGAGCCCAGCGAAAACCCGCAATAGTGGCCGATTAAAAAACATGGGGGAATGAGGCACCTTGCCACTACGGCCGTCACCGCAAGAACCGCCTGGGCATACAGCTTGGATGCGAGGTTTCCCAATATGTTGCCGGGAGAGGCAACAAGCTGCAAAAGCGCAAGGCCACCGCCGCGAAGGGGTCATCATCCTATGAGATGCTGCCAATGCCCATACGCAAGGTACGATTCATGGTTCGTTTTCTCCTGCTCGCCGCCCTCACCACGTTTGCGGCGGCGCAATCTTCCGCGCCGACTTCCCGCGCCGGTGGAAATTCAACCCCACCGCCTGACCCTCCGGCTTCGGTCGTGGGCAAACTGCCTCCACTGCCAAAAGGAAAGACCACGGTGATCGGTGGCGCCATTACCAGCATCAATCCGGTCCTCGATCAACTCACGCTGAAGGTCTTCGGTGGCCGATCGATGAAGATTCTCTTCGACCAGCGCACCCAGGTCTTTCGCAATGGCGTCAGGATTCCCGTGCTCACGCTTGGGCCGATCCATCATGCATCAGTCGAAACCACGCTCGATGGGACGCATGTCTACGCGACCAGCGTTCACATCCTCACGCATCTGCCTCAGGGCGAGTGCCAGGGACAGGTAATCGGCTTCGACCAGCAAAGCCGGCTGCTGTCGATCCGTGAGGGTATTTCTCCACAGCCGATCGTGCTTCAGGTCCCGGCGGCCACGCCGGTGGTCCGCGTCGGTCAGAGCTATTTCCAGTCCGGCGCGGGGGGCATGTCCGATCTGGCGCCCGGCTCGCTGGTCGCCGTGAGATTCTCCACCAATGGAACGGGCCATGGCATCGCCACCCATATCGATGTGCTGGCCACCAATGGCGCCGACTTCATCTTCGGCGGCGTGCTCACGTTCCTCGATGTGCCGAACGGCGAGATGACGATCCAGGATTCGCACGATAACCATCGATATGAGGTGACATTCGATCCCCGGCAGTTCCCGGTCATCCATCAAATCCACGAGGGCGCCCATGTCCGTGTGACCGCCCGATTCGACGGATCGCATTATGTGGCGACGGAAATTACGCCGGAATAGCGCCGCAAACCGGGGCGTCATCATCGCATAACGCGCCGGAAATCCGGCTCGATCAAGGCTGCCAGCGCAGCCTCGTCATCGGGGGGACGGTTTATTCGCAGATATTCCTCCACGGGTGGCCGATTTTCGGCATCCAAACTTGTTGCAATGCGATGAATGCTCGTTGAGCAGGGCCATCCCTTTTCCATACCTCCGGAGCGCCAACATGATTTCGGTTGTAGTACCGATTTACAACGAGGAAGAACTCATCTCCACGTTTCACGCGGCCGTGGCCGTCGCCATGCGAGACATTGGCGAGGAGTGGGAAGTCGTCTATGTCAATGACGGCTCCAGAGACAGTTCTCTCGAACTGATGAAGGACCTGCAGAGGCAGGATCCTCACATAGTGGTCGTCGATCTCTCGCGCAACTGGGGACACATGGGCGCGATTTCCGCCGGCCTGAGAACAGCGCGCGGCGAGGGCGTGATCGTCATGGACGGCGACTTCCAGGACCCGCCCGCAGTGCTGCCGGAACTCATCGCCGCGTGGCGCGGTGGCGCTCAGGTGGTCGTCGCGGTCAGAAGGAGCCGCCAGGAAGGCCGCAAGCTCCTCGCCCTGCTGTTTCCCATTTTTTACCGCGTGCTCTCCGCGATCTCGGATTATCCGATTCCCCTCGACGCGGGCATCTTTGGCCTGCTGGACCGGCAGGCGCTCGACTCCATCAACGGCCTGCGAGAGGGCAATCGCTATCTCCCCGGTCTGCGCGCGTGGGTCGGCTACAGAAACGCCATCGTCTATTACGACCGTCAGGACCGCCTCGCCGGCGACGGCAAGCTCTCGTTCATCAGCCGTATTAAATATGCGATGGACGCCATCACCAGCTTCAGCTTCAAGCCGCTGCGCTTCTGCTTCGCGCTGTCGAGCGTCTCCATGGCCGCAGTGATCGTGCTCGGCCTTTTCGCGCTCTTCGCCGGCGGTTCCGCTGCCAGTATCGGTCTGGGAATCTCCGCCGCCGTTTTCGCCGTGGGAGCCATGCTATTGCTCTGTCTGGGCATCATCGGCGAGTATCTCGGGCGAGTGTACGACGAAGTGCGCAGCCGGCCGTTGTCGATCATCAACAAGGTGCACTACGCGAACGAAGGCATCATGGCGGGAACCCCCGATCGGATTATGGAACGAGAACCGGCACTGGCTCTCAAGGGGCGCGCGGCATAACTGCGCGCAACTATCCTGGCACGTCATGGGCCGTGCAATTTGTACTGAAGGCCCTGAACGCTAATTGTTTTCTTTCTGCGCCCCGGTTCAAACCCGCGACGCCTGCGGCTTTCTTTCAGCCAAATGCGACTGCGCGCTCCGCCCGGCCAGGCGTGCATTCGATATTTATTCCGGGCTACGGAGACCGAAGTAGTGTCGATACCTTCCCCTCAGCAGCCGGCCAGTCTGACATCCCGCCTCATGGCCGGCTGTGCCGTTCTGCTTTCCGGGTCGACATTCGCGACTCTCTGCAGCTTCGCCTACAACGTCGTCATCGCCCATTTCCTTGGGCCCGGGAACTACGGCCAGGCAGTCGCGGTTTACACCATTTTGACGCTGGTTTCCACGCTCACGCTTTCCTTCCAGCTGCTCACGGCCAAGGTCACCGCACAGCAGGAATCGCCTGCTGCCCGAAGCGCCGCCTATATCCAGATGCATCGACAGGCCTCTGTCTGCGGCGCTGTCGTCGCGGTCACGCTCGTCCTCTTCCAGCGGCAGGTTGCCGGCTATCTCCATCTCTCCAGCCCTTTCCTGATCTTCCTCATTGCCATTGGGGCCGGATTCTACATTCCGCTGGGAACCCGCCGAGGGTTCGCGCAGGGGTTATACGGCTTCCGCCGACTGGCTGCCAATCTCGTGCTCGAAGCCGCCGTGCGTCTCGGCGGATCCGCGATCATGGTCCTGCTGGGCACTGGCGTCACCGGAGTGATCGCCGCCAACGCGGCGGCGTCAATCGTTGCGTGGGCGACCATCGCCCCTGAGCGCGCCAGCATCGTGCCTGGTGCGCTCCCTCTCCGGCGCGTCTTCCAAGAAATGTCTCAGGCTCTGGTGTTCTTTTCCGGTCAGATGCTGATCAACAACTCCGACATGGTTCTCGTGAAGCACTACTTTGTGCCGGTGATGGCCGGACTGTACGCGGCCGTGGCTCTCATCGGGCGTGTCATCTACACGTTCTCCTCGGCCATCGTCAACAGCATGTTTCCCATCTCCGCCGGGGCGCGCCACGAAGACCGCAAGAGCCTTACGCTGATCGCGACAGCGCTCCTGCTGGTCTTCGGTTCAGGCGCCATCATGACGGTCGTCCTTCTGATGATTCCCCCTCACGTCTGGACGGTTTTCTTCGGCGCGGGCTTCCGCATGCCCGGCCAGCACGGCTTGTCATTCTTCCTCGCCCTCAAAGGCGTCGCCTGCGTCATCTATTCGCTCAGCGTCGTCATCATCACCTACGAGATGTCCTACAAAATCGCCAACACCGGCTGGATCCAGCTTGCCTTCAGCGCCGCCGTCATCGCCGGCATCTGCCGCTACCATTCCTCGCTGGAGCAGGTGATTCTCGTGCAACTGGTGCTCATGATCGCTCTGCTCCTGGTAGCCGGAGCACCCATTCTCCGAGACGCCCTGCGCTCTTCCGAGGCCACGGACACCGGCCGCGCCCCGTCCCTGCCCGTGATTCGGCGCTCGTCGGAAGCGGAAGCGATCGTCGAGTTCCTCAAGTCCGATTTCGATCACATTGCGTATGGCGGCCACCGGAGAACCATGCGCTCCATGGTCATGGCCCCGGATCTCGCCAGTCCCGCTGAGAACGCGCAGCGCCGCGCCCTGTTGTTCCTCCGCCATCTCGCCCTCTGGAGGGAATTGCCGGAAGACACGCAGTGGTACGAAGTCGCGCCTGGCGAGGCAGACCTGGCCCGCATTCGTGTCTTTCCGCGCGCTCAGTGGCGCAGGCTCGGCGCCGACAGCTCCGCTGTCCCTGAGATTGCCGCGCGCATGATCGAGCGCATAGAAAAACACCCGGACGATCCTTTCGCATCCAAGATCGCCTCCATGAGCAGGTCGCTGCAGCGCGGCGATCTTCCCGCCGCCGCCGTCCTGATGATCGGCGGCACGGGTGCGGGACCCCTCACGGTGATTGACGGCAATCACCGCCTGATTGCGGCCGCGCTGGCCGGCCGCCTCGATCGCCTGCGCTTCCTGTGCGGCACCTCCCCGAGCATGGGCCGGTGCTGCTGGCATCGCACCAGCGCGGCATCGCTGGCTCGCTACGCGCTCAATCTGGTTCGGCATTCCATCTACGATCCGGAAGCCGAGCTGACCTGTTGCCGTCTCGATGCCGCCACCGGCCTGTGCACTGGCCATGGCGCCACCGCCGTCCAGGACTGGATACCTGAGTTGTCGTCAAGGCTCCGCTGAGTCGATTCACCGAAAAACAAAACGCCGCCATCGTTCGGGCCCCGGTATGTGGGTCCGCGAAGCATGGCGGCGGAGAGTCTTTGCCTGATCTACCAGCGATAAACCGTGAATTTGTCCAGATACACGGTGTTGGATCCGCCCGAACCCAGCCCATCCACCTGGAAATTCGCCACCAGCGAAGGTGCCCATCCAAGCGCGAAAGCCGAGTACACCGTTGCATTAATCGGCTCCGCTTTCCCATCCACCCAAACCGTGTGGTACGTCACATAGCCTGAGGTGTTGCGGGAATAGCTGATCTGCACATGATGCCATGCATTCCGGCCCCAGCTGCGGACGTTGCACGGCGCCGCCGAATGTACCCAGGTATCGTTGTAGCCCCTGGCGCTGCCGGCGTTCTTCGTGAAGTCCCATTTCCCGGCATAGCCATCGCACTGGAATCCGTAAATTACCGTCTGCCCATTCGACATGACCTGGTTCATGTCCAGTTCCAGATTTGCCATGTTCCCCGCGGAACTGGTCAGGTAAACCCACGCGTCGTACACGAAGTTCTGGGCGGCCGTGTCGTCTCCAAAGGAGACGTAGTAGCGCTCGCCGCCGCCGTTCGAGTAGCCGGTTACGAACCGGCGCGAGTTGCCACTGATGGTCGGCGATCCCACCACCGCCATGCTGCCGCTGGCCTGACCGCTGGTGCCTCCGTCCGACGCTTGCCGCCACGCCCCCATCGTCTGCAAACTGCTCACGCTCTTCGCATACGAGGGGATGCTGGGACCGCCGCCAGCGGAGCTGCCGCCTCCCACATTAATCGCGACGTTGGCCACGCATCCTGCGCCCTTGTTACCCCACGACTTCACATGAACCGTGTGCGCGCCGCCCGAAGCCCAGGCCGACGCGTTCAGCGATGTCCCGTTCACCGTATCCGCATCTGCCCCGCCATCCACCGAGTATGCCATCGCGCTCACAGGCTGCCCCGAACAGCTGCTGGACTGTGCAACCACGTCGAAGCTGGAGCCCACCGTCGCGCCGTTGCCAGGCGAGCTTACGCTCACACCATCCGAGCTGCTCGCGCCTCCCGCCGACGCCGTGGACCCACCCTGCACATCAATGGTGAGGTTGGCCACGCAACCCGCTCCTCCATCGCCCCACGATTTCACGTGCAGCGTGTGCGTGCCCGCCGAAGTTGAAATCGATGCGCTCACCGCTGTGCTTTTCACCACCGCGGTATTGGGGCTGCCGTCGAGCGAATATCCCATCGCGCTGATTGCCTGGCCCGAGCAGCTCGACGCGCTGGCGGACAGCGTGAACGGCGAGCCCACCGTCGCGCCGTTTCCGGGGCTGCTCACGCTGATCCCGTCCGCGGAACCGCTCGATGCCGACGAAGCAGGCGCGGCGGCCGAACCAGTCACATGGAGCCCCACATCGGTCACACACGATGCGCCCTTATTACCCCAGGCCTTCACGTGCACGACGTGGTAGCCGGTCGGCGACGAGACGCTCGCATTGATCGAGGTGCCGTTCACAATCGTCGTATCCGGACTGCTGTCCAGCGAGTAGCCCATCGCGCTGATCGGCTGATTGGAACAGTTGGAGGCATACGCATCCAGCCGGAAAGGAGTTGTCACGTAAGCGCCGTTGCCGGGACTGCTCACGCTGACGGAAGCGAATGCGGGGAGAGCTAGCGCACAAAGCGCAAGAGGGAGCATATTAGTGAATCGAATCATTCGCTGTATTCCTGATCGAATTTCTGCCCCGGCTTCCGGGCATGGTTTCGCGTGGGCCCCACGAGCGTGCTTCGCGCGCCGGGAGTCATCAATCAATCGACATGTTGGGGTGGTCTGAGGAGCTTAGGACAACGTGCGCCTGAACGATCTCGACAACCTCGTTTTGCACGATCCGGCGGCAGACCGGCTCAGAACGCCTTAGCGCTGGCCACACAGATTCAGGCCCAACTGCGGGAGCGATGGTCTGGATCAGTCCAGCTGGCATGGCCCCGAGGCCCAGGAATTGCCCTGCATCGTGTCGTGCCGGCCCGCAGGCTTTGTGACAGAAACACGGAATTGCTAAAGGGATCATACTGATTTATCCGCCGCAGGCAACGCTTTTTCGGGAGTCCCCGAAAAAAATTTCACCCCCCAGGCATCCTTTTGCCATTTCGTGAAATTAGTGCAGCGTCAGGCGGAAAATTGTCCAGGGGACCAGGTGGATTTACACGCTTTTACGCGATTTCCGGCCTCTCGACGGTGCAGCCGAATATCCTGCAAAGCACTGTTTCTTCGGTTTTCCACAAGGCGCTTCCTTGGGAAGGGGTTCGCGCGGGGTACGCCTTCTGGTTCCAGGCCTCGGTTTTCCCCATCAAGGCCACCACTTCAGTTCATGGCTATCCAGCAGGATGCGGAACGTCTCCCGACCCACCCGCGGGACCAGTTTCCGCTTCGGCGATCACCCGCACGCTCCAGTGTGCCCTGCCCGCCGGGACGCGGCCATAGAGCGAGCAGCCCGAAACAGCAACGCGGAACGACTGGTGAAGACCAGCCGTCCCGCGTTGTTTGATCAAATCCCCGATCGAATTACTGACCGAAGTTCTGGGCGTTGCAGTTTGAAGTCGTATTCGCTGCCGGAGGAGTGGGTGGCGTCGCCCAGGGCGGACTCGAGAAATCGAAGAAGTCCAGCAGATTGGGCTGAGCAGCATCCCGGTTCGTGAGATGGGCGTTCGGACCGATAAAGCGGTTCTCTACAAACTTGATCACCGCGGTGTGATCCATCGGAATGTGCGAAACGTAGTGAGCGTTGGTAAACGGCGAGATAACCAGGTTGGGAATGCGGAAGCCAAGTTGCGCCGCAAATCCCTGCTGGGCCGCGGCATCGGTCGGCTGCGTTCCTGGATCTCCCGGGCTCAGATCGCAGTACCCTCCGGCCGGCATTTGCTGTGGTGTGCCGTTCGGGGGCAGGCATGGGTTATATGAATCCGGATTCACCGCGATCGTGGATATATCCGGAATGTTCGCGACCGGCGTGCTTCCCACGTTCGCGTCGGTGAAGTCGTTTGAGTGTCCGGGCACCGGTGGAACGTGATCGTACGGGCCGCCGGCTTCGTCATATCCCAGGAAAAATACTGAACTGCCCCACTCCGTGCTGCCCATCAGCGCGTTGACGATAGTGGCAACCTCCGCCTGACCTTTCAGGATGTCGTTGTTCGACCCGGGGTGCTCATCGTTCAGGCCGAAGCCAGGCTCGATATAAGAGAAGCTGGCGAGTGTGTTGTTTTTCAAGTCGGCAAAATACCCGTACTTCACATCGCTCAACGGTGCTATATGCGTGGGGTCGATGCAGAACGAGTTGCTCTTGTCCCCGACCACGCTGGAGGCCTGCGTCGGTGCTGTGCACGGTGCGCCGGACTTGTTCATATACAGATACCTTACTGAGTAAGTAAAGTCCTCGAACTCAGATGCCGGGAATGCGGCATCCCCGCCCCCGTTGCACTCGTCCTCGCCCAGGCAGTAGCCCTGGGTATCGGTGTAGTAGATCTTCCACGACACTCCGGCCTTGTCCAGTTCCTGAAAGATCGTCTTCATTGACAGCTGCGGCAGATGATCGTCGCTGCCTGGATCGCGGGTAAGACCCTGCGTAGTTCCGCCCGTCATCGTGGCGATGCGGTTATCCACAGTCTTGCTGGAAACAGGGGTAAACCAGCGGTCCGACAGCGCAAACTGGCCTGCCATGTAGTAGTAGTAGTTCAGGAAGCCCTGATCGTAATACCCCATAGCGCGTTCACCCGTGGTATCGGTGAAGTTCCCCGAGCAGCTCTTCGATGCGGCGCAGCTCTTCGCGAAGCCCTCGGCAGTGTGAACAAAACCGTCCATGTTGATGTTGCGCGCCGTGCTGAAGTCGTAGCGATTCACGTCTCCGTAGCTCTCCAGCCAGGCTGAAGACATGTCGTCGATACAGGTACTGGTGAACTTAAAAGGGTGGAAAGTGTCGCCTTCGTCATCCTGATTGCTGATCGTGGTCAGCTTGTCGTCAATGCCGTCCACCAGGTACGTGTTGCCGTCGGTCCCCACATCCCACCCATTGGACTTTTTATAGTTGTTCAGCATGCCGAAGTAACTGTCGAAGCTGCGGTTCTCCTGAAGCATGAAGAGTACGTGGCTGATGGAATTTTCCGTGCCGCCGGCCACAACGTCGACCGTAGCCTGCGCGGTCGCATTGGGTCCCGCTCCCGTAGCCGTCGCGGTATAGGTGGTGGTCGTGGAGGGCGTTACCGTTTGCGTTCCGCCCGTGATCGGCAGCGTGTAATTCGTGCCGTCGGACCCGGCCACCGTGACTGCCGTCGCATTGGTCGCCGTCACCGTCAGCGTCGCGGAATGTCCCGACGCCACGGATGTCGGGCTGGCTGCAATGGTCACCGTCGGCGGTCCTGCCGTCACGGTGACCGTCACGTCAGCTGTCGCCTGCTGCTGAGTAGCCGTTCCTCCCTGCCCCGCGGCCGTTGCCACATACGTGGTCGTCGTTGCTGGAGTTACTGTTTGTGTGCCCCCGGTTGCCCCAAGCGTATAACTGGTGCCGTCCGAACCCGCAACGACCACCGACGTGGCATTGGTGGCGGTCACGGTTAGTGTCGAGGATCCTCCCGGACTGACGGTCATTGGACTTGCCGTAATCGTTACGGAGGGTGGCGCAATCGGCGCCTGAACCGTGACTGTGGCCTGGGCGGTGACTGATCCGCTGGATCCGGTTGCAGTCGCCGTATACGTCGTCGTCGCGGACGGCGCTACGCTCTGGCTCCCGCCGCCGGGCTGTAGGGAATAACTGCTGCCGTCTGAGCCGGCAATCGTCACCGTGGTTGCATTTGCTGCCGTCACGGTCAGTGTTGCGGACGCGCCAGCCTGAATGGAAGTTGGTTCGGCAGTAATGCGCACCGTGGTCGGCGATTTTGCTCCTGTTCCGCTCAGCCAGCCGCAGCCGGTCTGGGACACCAGGCAGCAGGCGGCTAGAACAACCAGGGAGGCCGGGAGAGTGCGGGCGAAGGTACGCACGGGCGGTGTCAGCAATGTAAGCTTCCTTCCAGCAGCCACGGATGGATCCGGGCAGACTACGTGCCGGTATTGGACGACTGCCTCGGAAGGCGAGTTGTCCCGAGAGAATTGGCCGCTAACTTGCGTCAGCGTATTCATCGTTGTTGGAAAGACTTGCGCGCGATCCCAGCAGCGGCATCGATTCTGCCTCGGGCCGCAGAGCGCCTTCCATCAGCTCCGGCGCCACACGGGAGTTTGTCTCGTCCATCTGAACCAGCGAAGCGGATTCCCGCTCCGATAGCCCGCCGGGCAACCGCCGGCCCCCAGACCAGAGGCTCTTGTCTGCGATTTCGCGCTTGCAGCGGTGCAGTTCGAACCAGCGCAGATAATTGCGCACCACGCTCGCCATCGTCATCTGAATGCCGGCCTGATAGTTGTGCTGCGACATCTGCCGCTCAAGCTCCGGCGACTGAAGAATGCCAACCAGCTTATCCGCCAAATCCTCGGCATTCCCGGTCTTGTAAAAACTGATGGCCATGTCGTCGTCCTTGGCCATGCAGTGAAAATCGGGAATGTCGGCGCACACAATCGGCAGGCCGAATTCGCACGCCTGATGCGCCGGCCCGCTCGATCCCGTCGAAGAATCGTAGGGCATCACAAGAATCGAACTGGTGCGGAACATCTGCGGGACGTCGTTGTCGTGCACATAGCCCAGAAATTCGATAGGCAGATGTTCGGGCTGCGCGACGCGCACCGATTCCCAATAACCGGGGCGCGTGTGGTGGTTGCCGCCAGCCACAATCAGGCGCGCTTCGGGTACTCGCTTCAGCACCAGAGGAAACGCCTCCATCAGCGTTTCCAGCCGCTTGTACGTCCCCCAGTGGCCGAAGGCGAGGATGCGGCGATCCGGATTGTTCCGGATCCTGAAATCGGGCGGCGTGCAAACCGTTGCAAACGTGCCATGTGTGCCCACCATCACGTTCTCAGCGGAATATTTCTTGATCAGCGTACGCCGGTACGCTGAGAGCAGCACGGAGACCGAGTGCGCCTGCAGCAGCGCGCGCGTGGCCACATTCGTTCCCAGACGATACAGCTTCTCGCGCTTTACACCCGCGTCGCCAAAGTCCACGTGCTCGATGATGTGGTGCAGCGTGATGTGCGTGTAGAACCCCGCCGCTCGAGTGAGCGCGGGCGCGGACAAGCCGGCGAAAGCAGCGAAGGGGCTCTCCGGCCCCGCGAAGCTGGAGAAGACCAGGTTGAACCACACCACGTCGGGCTGTAGCCGGCGGATGGTGCCCAGCAGACGCGCAGGCGTCGCCATGCTGCCGAACCTCCAGCAGCGGATGACGTTAAAATCCGGCAACTCCCGGGCCGGTTCGCCCTTCCCGCCCGCTTCACCCGTGAAGTCATACTTCCCCAGTTCGTCGGCCAGGATAGTCAGTTCGACATCCGGATACCTCTGGATCTCTCGCGCAATGTTCAGGGAATACTCGTTCAGCTGTCGCCGGCTCGGTGGAAACGCCGCCACTAGACAAATCTTCATTGGCCCGCCTCAGAACAGGTTGATGCTTACGTAAGGTCGAAATTCCTGGTTCCTGCCGATCCCGGTGTAGTTCGGAAACGTCTCTTCCTGCACGCCGGCCGAAAACCGAATCGGATACCGTACATGAACCGTCCCCAATTCTTCGTTCATGCTGCGCCCGAGGGGCCGCGTGTATGAGAGGGAGAATCCGTTTTGAGTCATGTCGTATACGTGAAAACTGCGGGTATTTTCGTAAGCGGTCGAGAACTGAATCTGCCAGTTCCGCGCCGGCGAGTAGTTGACGGTTCCGGCGGGTCGTATCGCCTGGGCAATGCCGGAGTGCACGATAAAGCTCCCCGGGGTGACCACGAAAGGCACCACGCGCCATGCGCGCCAGTCTTCCGCGATCCCCTCGATATTCAGATGCGAGGAAAACCGATGCGTAAGTCCGATGTAGGACGTGGTGAAATAGTTTTCCGTGTTCCCGAGCGAACCTGAGGTGAAAAGCTGGTCATTCGAGCCCCAGCCCGTGACCAGAGCCGTCTTCGCCCACGGCGCGCCCACGCGAAAATCCACGGTGCCCGCCAGCGTCGACTCGTGCAGCGGAATCTCCGTAAACGGCCCGAAATCGTGCACGACCGAGGCGTTCACCGACACCGCGTCCCAGAACGACCCGGTACTCATGTAGGCGAAGAATCGCCCGATGTTCTGGTCCATCTCCCGCGGCGAAATCGTGTCCCGGCGAATCGTTCCCATAAACCCTGCGTTGAACGAGAGCATCGTGGCTCCCAGATGGAAATTGGGGGCCACGCCATAATTGAAGTTGTAGTCCCAGGTGCTGCGCCTCACTATGCCGATCGCCGGCATCGAGATCATGCCACGCGCATTGCGGAGCTGGAAGAAACCGCCCGTTGTCGGCCAGTGGTTCAGATGCAGATGGAATGCGTCTGTCCACTCCGTATCGATCGTGTAGCGCGGCAGCGGCAGTTTTGACGTCGCGACTGTGCTCCCGTAAATCGCCGGAGGATTTCCGAACGTCTCTGAATCCAGTACGTACACCGTGCTGTCTTCATAAATCGGCTGCTGCAGCAGGTTGGAAAGAACGCTGATATGTTTGTCGATGCGGTACCCCTCATTCGCTCCCACCTGCATCAGATTCTGTTCGGCGGTCTGGTCTTCCCCGGCCGCGCTGGCCGCCTGCGCAAACTCAGACAGGGCCGCCGTCCCCTGGTGCTCCTGCTGATACACATTGGCCTGGGCCAGCAGATACGAGTAATCCGACTTCGCCACGTCCGCCTGGCTCACCGCCGCCAGTTCTCCGGCGGCGCGCTGCGTCTCTCCCAGCGCCAGGTAGCTGTTGGCCAGATCCACGCGCACATCCAGATCCGACGCCCCCGCCTTCAGCGCGCGCTCCAGATAGGTCTGCGAGAGCCGATACTCATGCATCTGCTGCAGAATGCCCGCCGCCTGCAGATACTGCGGACCGGTCGGCGGCTCGGTCACACCGGCTTCCCCTTCCATCTGCGCCAGCGCGATCTGCCGCTCCGCTCCCGCGTCATTCCCCTGCTGTGCCATCAGCTGCGCAATGGCCAGGCGCACGCCCACGCGATTCGCCCTGGGCGCCACCAGCGCCCGCGCAAATCGCTGCATAGCCGCCTTACGGTCTCCCAGCGCGCTGAGCGCCTCGCCGGTGTCCACATAAATGTCGCTTGGAACCCACGTCGCGCCCTCGCTGGGCGGGTGGTCCGCCAGCTTCTCGGCCGACTCCACATTCGCCATCGCCTGCCGCCGATCCGGCACTCCGGCGTACGACCGGGCCAGCATCGCGTAGATCTGCGCGTTGTTCGGCAGGTACTTCTCTGCCGTGTTCAGCTCGGCAATCGCGTGGTGGAACCGCCGCTGCGAAAAGTAGATGTTGCCCATCTCCGCGTACAGCGTGCCGTCACGGGGCGCAAACCGCAGCGCCGCCCGATACTCCACAATCGCGTTTGACAGCAATCCTTCGCGCCCGTAGGCCGTGGCCCGAATAATGTGCACCGCCTCCGAATCCCCCAGATACGCCTGCGCCAGCTTCGACTGTTTCAGCGCCCCGGGCGAATCGCTCAGCGCCAAGTCGGAGTAGGCCAGCCCCAGGTGCGCCTGCCCATCCTTCGGCTCCAGATGAATCGCCCTGGTGAAATCCTTTTGTGCCGACGCCGGCTCGCGCAGATCGTTTTCCACGAACCCGCGGTTGACGTACGCCGTCTCCACCGCCGGGCCGCGCTGGATTGCCTCCGTGAACGCCTGCACCGCCCGTTTCCGATCGCCCTTTTCCTTGTAGACGTACCCTTCCAGCAGCGGAATGTCCGGCTCCTGCGTCAGGATGCTGTCGTATTTTTTCGTCAGGGCCAGCAGTTCGTCGTATTTGCCCAGGTTCAGCAGGTCATACCCGAGATACACCACGACATCGCGATCCCGCGGGAGCGACTGTATCGCCTTCTCACCATTTTCCGCCGACTCGCGATAGTTCCCCTGGAACCGGAAATACCGTTCCTTCTGCGCCAGAATCTGCGGACTGTTGTACATTCCCGGCAGTACGCGGTTCAGCCAGGTGGCCGCCAGCGGCAAATTATGCTCTTCGATGGCCGCATTCATCGCGTCGGCCACAATCAGCGCGTTCTTCGGGTCCCGAGTGTAGGCCTTGTCATAATACAATTCTGCCTTCTTGTAAAGCCCGCGGTCCGCATACAGATCGCCCAGCGCGAGGTAGGGAATGTAAAGGCCTGGATAATCGGCGGCCAGACGGTTGAAGTACTTCTCCGCCTCGCGGTCGTTATGCTCGGTGCGCGCGGCGTAACCCAGCGACGTAAGGGCCAGGCGGCTACGCGGATCAATCCCCAGCACTTTCCTGTAGACGGCAATGGCATCCTGCGTCCGGCCCATCTTCATCAGCACGTCGCCATCGATCTGCAGGCTGTTGGGGTCGTTCGGCGTCAGCGCCAGCGCCGCCTGCATGTCATTCAGTGCCGACTGCAGCTGGCCCGTATTCATTTCAATCTGCGCACGCAGCCGCAGGAACGCGGGCCGCTCGCCAGGCTGCACCTGAACGCTTTTGATCTGCTGTTGCGCAATCTGCAACTGCTGCTGTGCCGCATTGTCCTGGTTCAGCTGGCGGTACAGCATCTGTAGATCCATGTGCAGCTGAATGCCATACAGAGGCCCCTCCGCCGGGGTTGGTGGAAGGCTGGCAATCGCCGCCTGGTATTCCTTCACCGCCGCATCATTGTGCTCTTCCAGCTCCGCAATCTCCCCGCGGATCTGGTGCAGCCGGTAGTAGTTGGGATTGATTCCGGCAGCCCGCGCCAGAAACCGATGCGAGCGGTCCGGCGCCTGCGCCGTGAGTTCCGCCTGCGCCGCCGATAGCTGCATACCCAGATTGCGCGGCAGCGCATCGGCTGCCCGCGAGTATAAACGCGCGGCATCCTGCGGCTTGCCGTCCAGTTGATACGTGTACGCCAGCTCGCCTACCACGTCCGGCGGCGGGTTGCGAATCGCCTTCAGCTCGTCAATCGCCTTCCCGTAATGGCCCGTCTCCCGGTAGTAGCCCGCCAGCGACCGCTCTACGTCCGGATTGTTCGGCGCACGCCTCTGCGCCAGGTGGAGGTAGCGGCTGGCCATGTCCATCTCCTTCTGGCGCTCGTAGCAGATCGCCAGCAGCAACTCCGACCTCGCATTCGGCTTTACCTGCTCTGCGCGCCTCAGGTACGTAACTGCATCTGGATAATCGCCGGCCTGCAAAGAGAGATTCCCAAGAACGAGCAGATCGTCGACCTGCCGCGGATTCACGGCGAGCGCCTGCTTCAACAGCTTCTCGGCCTCGGCCACCCGACCCATGTCGCTGTACGTCTGCGCCAGGCCGGAGATTCCCTGCACGGACAATGGCTTGAGTCGCAGTCCGTGCTGGAAGGCCGTCGCCGACAGCGCGTAATTGTGGTTCAGCCGCGCCACGTAGCCCAGCAGAAACCAGAGCTGCGGATCGTCCGGAGCCGACCGCGCGGCGCGCTGCGCATAGTTTTCCGCGGTCGGATAGTCGCCGCGCTGCAGCGCGAGTTCTGCCGCGCGCGCCAGCCGCGCGTTCTGGATATTCGATCCCCAGCCCAGTTGCGTCTGCGTCTGGCCGTTCGCCGTTTTCGATTTCACCCGGCCGCCGGCGCCGACCTGGTAGGTCTGTGGATGCGCAGGGCAGGTGAGAACAAGCAGCGCAACTGCGCCTGCGAATGTGAGGCACTTTCGTCTTGATGTCAAACAGGTCACCAACGTGCGGGTCGCAACTACCTGGCTTTGGATTCGGAGAATCCCTCTGGCGTTGGCTGCTGATCGGCGTTCATGTTAGGAAACCGCCGCGGCACGGCCACGTAAAAAGCAACCGCCGCCGGTACTTTCGGAATCAAACTCGTTTTCTACGTGAGGAACCTTGGAAAGAACCGCTCCACCAAACTTATCTTCGCAGCCGATACCGCTCAGCTTCATCGTTCTCATTGCGGTACTGGTCCACGCTCCGCTGCTTCTTATGAAGCTGCCGCTCAAGTCCTACGACACCAACCAGCAGATTTTTTTCGCGGCGCATTACATGCACCATTGGTGGAATCCCTGGAACGTCAAGTGGTTCACCGGATTCTCCCAGACCACGTACCCGCCCCTCCCGCAGCAGTGGACCGCTCTCCTCGGGCACATATTCGGACTCCAGTACGGTTACATGCTGGTGCAGTTCGTGGCCATCGCCCTGCTCGCCGTGGGCATGTACCGCTATGCGGGAATCTGGGTCAACGAGCGCGCCGCTTCTTACGCCTCCCTGGCTGTCGTGCTCCTCGGCTCTGAGAGCTTTCTGGTCTACAACGCCGGCCAGCTCGCCACCACCTGGGAGGCCGCGCTGTACGTCCTGGCTCTGCCGTTCCTGTATGAATGGCTCCGTTACGGCGGATGGCGGCCGTTGATCAAAGCCGTGGTTCTCTTCGCAGCCGCCGGTTCGGCGCATGACGTCATCGTCATCTTCGGAACGGCCTTCTTCACCTTTCCCCTCATAGCGCTCGCCATCATGGAGCGCAACGAGGGCGACGAGAAGACCACCAGCGGCGCCGTCATCGCGCGCGCCGTCGCCATAGCCATCGCGACCGCCGTCGCCATCGCCGTCGTCATTCTGCCCTACTGGATCGCACTATTCCGCTACCCCGTCACTCAGGCGCCCATTCCCCATGCCAGCCGCGCCAACTTCCTGCTCACACCCTTCTGGGGAATGAACTACTTCATCGTTCCCTGGGGAGCCCTTATGCTCGCCCTGCCCTTCATCATCTGGCGCGGCGCTCACAATCGCCGGCTCCTCCCGCTCATGCTGGGGTTCTGGGTCTGCTTTCTGGTCGGTCTGGGCGGAACGACCCCCGTCGCTCTCTGGCTCTTTCGCCGCGCCTTTTATGTCCTCACGTTCGAGCGCTTCACCTACTACGCCGAAATCCTCTCCCTGCCCATCCTCGGTCTGCTCATGTCGGAACTCGTCGCTCGCTTCCGTATGAAGGCCGTCGTTCCCCTGGCGGTGCTTGGCGCCATTACCTGCGGCCTGCCCATTGCCTGGGCCAATTACCAGCCCACCAACAGCATCAACCTGCGGGTCGGCCCCGTCGCCCAATGGCTCAATCGCGGCGGCCATGACAACTACCGTTACTTCACCCTCGGCTTCGGCAACAATATCTCCCGGCTCGGCGTGGAAACCGACGCCGAGAGCGTCGACGGCGAGTGGTACAGCGATCGCCGCCTCCCCGAACTCATGAAATTCGGTGGCGGCTCCCTTGACAACTCGAAGTATTTTCATCCCGGCGGTATGGAGGCGCTTCAGGCCATGCTCCGCCACGCCGATCGATATGGACTCAAGTGGATCTTCGTCCACGACCCCTGGTACGACCCGGCTCTTCATTTTGCAGGTTGGCGCCTGGTCGATCAGATCGATTACGGCGCGGTCCAGGTCTGGAGCAAGGAAGGTGTCCCGCCCGCTCACCCCATGGTCTTTGGCGTCGAGCCCACGCACTGGCAGGACATGATGTGGGGAATCCTGCCCGTCGGCAACAGCATTCTCGCCCTCCTGCTCTTCCTTATTCCGGACAAACGGCGCCTGGTCCGCACCGGAGAGGACACCGGAGCGACAGATGAACCACTTGTGCACGAAAGGCTGGCTTCGTAATGAAGGGAACCTTTCTCGCGATTGCTGTGGCCGCCGCTACGGTCATTCTGATCGCCGTGGGCACCATCTGGCCCATTCCGTCCGCCGTCTATTTCGCCGGCAGCGGCAACGGCAACATACTGCGTTCTCCCTCC
Organism: Acidobacterium sp.; assembly: GCA_027315385.1. Taxonomy (GTDB): domain Bacteria; phylum Acidobacteriota; class Terriglobia; order Terriglobales; family Acidobacteriaceae; genus Palsa-343. The sequence goes on along the minus strand of DAHUYD010000067.1, from coordinate 23,366 downwards.
ACGCCGGAGATCGCCATCCAGAATCTCGGCATTCGCATCCGCCAGCATCAGCTTCCGGCGGCATACAAAAGTCTCGCTAACAAAGCGGAATTCACTCAGCTGGCCTTCGACGAGGACATCGACGGCTTCTACACCAGCCTTCGGACACAGGCCACTCTTGAAACGGTCAGCGCCCAGCCGCTCCATGAGTCCGCCGATCAAGCCGACGTGCGCGTCACGTTTCACTGGAGCACGGTTCTCGGTCCCTACAATGAAACCCGCAACATACATGTGGTCCGTAACGGCAACAACTGGCAGGTGGACTGGCCCCTGGTCACGCGTCCGTCCGTCCCGCCTCAGGTGATTCCCGTCAACTATCTCCGCTGGGACGTGATCTACAGCGGCGCCAGGGACGAATGGGGCTCGCAGAACGTCGCTGGCCCCAACGTGCGCATCGTCGACATGCGCCCCGTGAACCGGGCCGAAGGCGTCTACGTTCTCGGCGAACTGCTCAATGACGACGTTGTACCGGCCTGGGTGGACGTGCGCGCTACGCTCGTCGGCAAGGACGGCAGGATCCTGGGAAGCGAGGACAGCTTCGAGATGATTTCGCACCGGCTTCTACCCAAACAGGTGACGCCGTTCCGAATTCACTTCCCGGATGTCGATTTATCCCAGGTCGCCAGCATCCGTATGCATCCGGAATCGATCCTGATCTCCGCCTCCGCGGATCCCGTGATCGCAATTCTCAACCAGAAATACAGTGCCCTTCCCACCGCTTCGCTCTCCGGGCAGCTCTCCGACCAGAGCGGACAGATCGTCAACTTCACGCATGTTCTCACTACTTTCTATGACGCCAACGGCAACGTTATCTGGGTTTCAGGACGATTCATCGGCCGCGCCCTGGCGCCCCAGGTCCCGGTGAATTTTACCGTCCCCGTTCCCGAGGATCTGGCACAGAAGATCCGGAGCGAGCGAACCATCGTCGCCGCCTACAGCCCTAAAGGAGTAGCGCTGTGAGCTTGTCTCGCTGGTTCCTGCTGGCGGCATCGGCTCTGGTCGCGTGTCCGCTCCTCCTGGCGCAACGCCCGTCGATGCACCTTCCGCAGCAGGTGGTCGCGGGCAGCGCATTTTCCATCTCCACCGGCGGCAGCGGCCAGGGCACGCTGACCATCGTCGGCCCCGGCCAGGCGCTGCGCCGCAGCGTGCAGCTTGGATCGCCCGTCTCGATCCCAGCCGGCGTCCTGTATAACGCCGGCGATTATGTCGTGATCCTCGCGAATGGCTCCGACGAGCAGGCCGGCCTGATCGAGGTCACCCCGGCGCAGCAGCCCGCAAGGCTCAGCTTTCTCGCCGAACCCTCGCGTTTGCCCGTCGATCTGCAGAACGGCATCAGCGGCACCGTCTACGTCTTCGACATTTATCGCAACCTGATCGTCAGTCCCATGCCGGTTTCGTTTAATCTCTCCGACTCCCTCGGCCCGGCTCAGACGCGCACCGTCACCACCCGCAATGGCGTGGCCTGGACGCGCATGAACTCCGCCGCGAAAGAAGGCTCTGCGCGGTTTGTCGCCAGCGTTGCCGGTGTCGCCAGCACGCGGGTCATCGACGAGGTCCCGGGCGATCCCTGCAATCTCTCGATGACCGCGGTCCCCGACAAGGGGGGCGAGGCAAAACTGCAAACGGCCCCCGTCCGCGACTGTAGCGGCAATCCGATTCCCGACGGCACCGTGGTGACCTTCACCGCCAGCTTCAACGGCATGCAATCCACGGTGGATGTCCCGCTCAAGCGCGACATCGCCGAGGTGGAGTTGCCTCTTCCCTCCGGCGCCAGCGTCTCCGTCGCCAGCGGCGTGGTCGCGGGTAATGAGATTCACTGGAGGGGCCAATGATCCGCCGTCTCTTGCTGCTCGCCTGTGCGCTGTCGCTTCCCCTGGCCGTCCACGCTCAGGATGCAACGGTGCAGGTGCTGCCACCCGCTCTCGACGGTTCGCGCCCTCTGGAGGCTCTCACAGGGTCGGCGGTCGTTCGCGATTATCTCCAGTCCTGGGCAGCTTTCCGGTCGGCATTCGATCAGAATGCGCCGCAGTTGCTCAACCAGGACTTCGTCGGCGCCGCGCTCACACGGCTCGACGGCACCATCGCCGACCAAGGCAGGCTCGGAATCCACACCCGCTACACCGCCCGCTCGCATCGTCTGCGGATTGTCTTCTACTCGCCGGACGGTTTGTCCCTGCAGATCGTCGATCACGTCGTTTACGACGAGCAGGTGATGCAGGGTGCTACCGTCCTCGCCACGCAGCCGGTCCACGCGCGCTACATTGCGGTGCTCACGCCCTCGCAGACGCGCTGGCAGGTCCGCTTCTTCCAGGCAGCCGCGAAATAGCCGCATTCAGCAACGGCAGCCGCCCGAATGCGGCGCACAGGGTCGGCTGTCAGGCCATTGGCGGTAAGCTGGCCCCTGACTTCCGCCGGATACCGCCGAAGACTCGATCTACTTCCCTGGGGTCTCCAAACTCACCACAGAAGTGGGCGCGGGCTGCCCTCCGCACGTCGGCAATCCCTTCTCGATCGCCGTGCCCTCTTCCCAGTCGTTCCACGTCTCCACCATCACGAACGGGATCACCTGCCCCGCAGGCACATATTGTTTCCACAGATTCAGCGTCTGCCGGAACGTCTGCCCGCATCGCGCCGCGATATGCCGGTTCAATCCCCAGGAAGCCTTGCTGTCGTTGAACTGCGCCCACGCTCCGCCCACGATGATTTTGCCGGGAAATTTCTGCGCCATCGTCTGGTAGAAGCTGCTCAGATATCCCTGTCCCCAGTCACTGCCGTCCGCCGCCCAGCCTTTGGGCCCCGGTTGCACCCAGGGATAATATCCATCGAAGTCCTTCGCGTACTTGCCTGGCAGATTCTCGTCGATAAGCCACGGCGCCGGATTCCACTTGTTAGCCGCGCCGCGCACCTTGTCCCAGTCCACCGCGTCACCGTGCGGCCAGACGAAGATCACCGGCCGCCCCTCGTACGTCAGGTATGCGTTGCGTCCGTCTTTTGTGGCCAGGTAGCTGTCGTGGAACATCGTCAGATCCGCGATCGCCGCATCCGTCGCCCCATCCGTCGCATCCGACTCGTCATACATCGCGGCCACGTGGAACTTATTCTTCGCCGCCTGCTTCTCAACGAGCGCGTACGTCTGGTCCACGAATGGGTCGCGATCGCCGTACCAGTCGACCACGAATGCGGAAATTCCCATCCTTTTCGCGCTTCGGATCTGATCGCGAATCGTGTGCGGATCGTGGGACGAATATCCCGCGTTCCAATGATTCGGCTCTCCAAACCAGCCCTCGTACAGGGCCAGCAACTCCGGAGATTCTCCTGTGGCCGTAAACTGCAGCCGCGGTGGCGGCGGCGAGCCCAGGCATCCATGGAGAAGGAAAAAAAGAAACAGCGATGCAGCACCCACACGTCCAGCCATAGGAATCCTGTTAGAAGCGCCTCGTTTCCCCCGGGTTGTCGCCGCGCGGGCCCGGTAAGCAGCCATGCGCGTAAAGCATGCATCCGACTCACCATAGCCGCGGCACTGACCTGTAATTTCGTCCCGCGTCTCTGAGCCAATTCCGGCGGTTCACGACGTCTCTCCGCGGAGACGCGTGAATTACATTCCCAGGCAGCTGGAGACTCAAGAACGTGTCGAATCCATCCATGCAGAATTCCAGAAAGCTGCGCAACCGGATCATCTCCGGAAGCGCGGTGCTGCTGTCCGGCTCGAGCCTCACCACCATCGTCAATCTCGGCTACAACATCGCCGTCGCCCGTTTCCTCGGCGCCAGCGGTTACGGTCACGTAGCGGTCGTGTACACCATGCTCACGATCGCCTCCGCCGTCACCCTCTCCTTTCAGATTGTCTCCGCCAAGATGGTCGCGCAGCCCGGCTCCGGCGAGACCCGCGGCGCCGCCTACCTGCTGCTCCATCGGGCCGCCTGGAGCTGCGGTGTCCTTGTCGCCTTCCTGCTCGTCATTTTTCGCAATTCTGTCGCGGTTTACCTCCGCCTTCCCAGTCCGCTCCTCGTCGTTCTCCTTGCCGTGGGCGCCGCTTTCTACGTGCCTCTGGGCTGCCGGCGCGGCTATATCCTGGGCGCCTGCGGATTCCGCAAGCTCGCTTCCAATCTCGTCCTGGAAGCCGCCGCCCGTCTCATCGGTTCGCTGGTCGCGATCTTTCTCGGCTTCGGCGTCACCGGCGTAATCGGCGCCAATGCCGCCGCCGAAGCCATCGCCTGGGCCGTTATCCCTCCCGCCCTGTCCGCTTCCGGCCCAAACCCACTCGGGGGCGTGCTTGCCGCGCGCGAACTACTGCAGGCCCTGGTGTTCTTCTCCGGCCAGGTCCTCATCAACAACAGCGATATCGTCCTCGTGAAGCACTTCTTTGCGCCCGCCACCGCTGGCCTCTACGCCGCCATCGCTCTTGTCGGCCGCGTCATCTTCTCCTTCTCCTCCGCTGTCATGAACGGCATGTTCCCCGTCGTTGCCGGCGCGCCGCACGAGGAGCGCAGGAATCTCTCCCTCATCGCCACCTCCCTGCTGATTGTGCTCGGCATCGGCTCGGCAATGGCGATCGGCCTCCGTATAGCGCCCCCCTCGATCTGGACGACGTTCTTCGGTGCCGGCTTCCACATCGCCGGACCCTACGGCATGCCCTACCTGCTCTCGCTCAAAGCTGTTGTCACCATGGTTTTCTCGCTCAGCATCACCATCATCGCGTACGAGATGTCCTACCGCATCGCCAACACCGCCTGGGTGCAGCTCGCATTCGCCGCAGCCGTCATTGGCGGCATCTGCCGCTTCCATTCCTCGCTGCGCGAAGTCCTGGCCGTGCAGTTGCTGCTCATGGTCCTGCTCCTGCTCGTCGTCGGCATCCCATTCCTCATCAGCATGTTTCGCGAGGCCCGGACCTCGGGCCGCTCCGCATCGCCCGCCATCCGCGTCATCCGCCGTGTTTCGGAGGACGAGGTCATCGCCGAGTTCCTGCGTTCCGATTTCGATCACGACGCCTATCTCGATTACCACGAATCGATGCGCAGCATCGTGGAGAAGCCAAACCTTGAGAGCCCCTCGGAGTGCGCCAAACGCCGCGCTCTGCTCTTCGTCCGCCACCTCGCCCTGTGGAAAGAGATCCCTGCGAATACGGAATGGTACGAGGTACAAATTCGCGAAACCGGTCTGGGCCGCGTTCTTGTATTCCCGCGCGCGCAGTGGCGCAAAATTGCCCAGGGCAATCTCCTCCTCAGCGACGTGGCGGAAAAGCTTGCCCGGCGACTCGGCCAGCACGCCACGGACCCCTTCCTGCGCAAGATTGAGGCCTTTCGCCACCGTCTGACCCAGCCCGGAACCCTTCCCGGATCCGTTGTCCTCATCGGCCGCAACGAGTACGACCCCCTGACCATCATCGACGGCAACCACCGTCTCGCCGCCGCTCTGCTCGAAGGCTGCATTCCCAGGCTGCGCGTCCTCTGCGGGTTGTCTCCCGCCATGGACCATTGCTGCTGGTACCGCACAAATTTAGTCACACTCAGCCGCTACGGAAAGAACCGTGTTCGGCATCTTACTTACCATCCGGAGGCCGAGCTCGACCGGCTCTTTGAACGATCCGGCCAGATTTCGTGAGTACTCCCGGCTCCAGCCCGACTTTGGAAGCCTGATTGCCTGACGTTTTGGGAGTGCTATTAGCAAGGTGGTACATTTGAAGCCGTTTGCTCCAGGGAAAGGGATCCAGACAATGTTGATTACTATGCGTGCGGTCACAGTGCATGAGGTACCCGACGATGTGACTGCGTCAGAAGAACGCATCTTTTTGAGCAACCTGCAGGAATACGTGGAAACGGAACGCCCTCGGCTCGTGCTCGATTGCTCCCGCGTACGGCGCGTGAGCAGGGCAACCATGCATCTGCTGTTTTCCTGTCTGGAAGAGGCCATGAAGCGCAACGGAGACGTGCGGCTTGCAGCTCTGCCCGCGGAAACCCGGACCGCGCCGCAACTCGCCGGGCTCCGGCGTCTCTTTGAGGTTTATCCAACCGTCGCGGAAGCGGTTCACAGCTTCCAGCAACGACCGATGGCGATGCCGCCGGGTCTCGATCTCGAGGCTCTCGAAGTCGCCGCGGAAAACGCGGCCTGAATACGGCCGCGCGGCCTGCGGTCCATGATCGAGGTAAGTGAATGAACGTCCTGATAAGGGGGTGCAGGCGGTACACAGCGCGGCTGATCGCCTGTCCCCTGGCTTTTGTGCTCGTGGTGCAGTACAGCGCAGCCGCCACTCCCCGCCTGCCCGACGCCCCGCAGCCTGGCGCACCCGCGCAGGCTGTTCCCCAAAGCGAAAATCAAACCCGGACACAAAACCAGAAGCAGACTCAGACCACATCCGCTCCGTCGCTGCAAACCCGCCAGGCCGATGCCGGCCAGTCGTCCAGTTCGCAGCCCGTCGGTACCGCCGCGGCGCCGCTCATCAAACCTGTTGGCGTAGCCGCGTCGCGTCCTGCCGGAGCAGCCATCGCGCCCGCGAAACAGCGCCGCATTCGCGTGCTCGCCCTGCGCTGGGGACTCATTCTGGGCGGCGCGATTGCGCTCGGCACCGTGGCCGCCGCCACCATAGGCAGCCCGCGGCGCCCCAACTAGCAAACTCATTCCAGATCACCGGGGACCACGCTCATGACTCGCAGCCGCAACCATCGCTCCACGCTGCTCATCAGCTTTTCCGGCGTAGATGGCGCCGGAAAGACCACCCAGATCGACAACGTTTGCCGCCAGCTCGAGCAGCAAGGCCTCGCCTTTCGCCTGCTCACCTTCTGGGACGACGCCGCGTGCCTCAAGTCCGCCCGCGAGGGGGCCGGCCACCGCATCTTTGGCGGCGACCAGGGTGTCGGCAGTCCCGAGAGGCCCATCGAGCGCCGCGACAAAAACGTGCGCTCGCCCCTGATGACGCTGGTGCGCCTCGTCCTCTACACCCTCGACGCCCTTTCTCTGCGCTCGGTCGCCCGCCGCGCCCTGCTTTCCGGCGTCGACGTCGTCGTCTTCGACCGCTACATCTACGATGAGCTGGCCAATCTCGATCTGCGCAATCTCCCCGCCCGCCTCTTCTCGCGGGCCGTCGCGCGCCTGGTGCCCCGCCCGCAGTTGGCCCTCGTCCTCGACGCCGACCCCGAGGAAGCCCACAAGCGCAAGCCCGAGTACCCGTTGCCCTTCCTCATCGAGAACCGCAACGCCTACCTGCGCCTCGCCGAATTTCTGGGAAGAATGACCGTCATCCCTCCCATGCCTCTGAAGCAGGCCAAAGATGAGGTGGCGAGGCGGGTTCTGCAACTGGTCTATGTGAGAAAGATGCGCACTGCCGATGTCCCTGTCCTCACGCTGCGCCAGGACGCGGCTCAGGACCTGCCGGCCGCTGGCGAAGGGGCCCGCCCCGTCGCCCCATGAAGATTCATCGACCGATGATGAACGCCGGGGCGCCCACCGCTGCCCGCAGGCCAATCGCGCCGGGGTGGTTGTCGCACAGTGCCACAGGGTGATCCCCGGCTACTGACAACCAATCACTCCCCGGCCTGATTCCCGCCCGGCGCTCCGCCCGGAATCTGACTCATCGGCAACTCCAGCGCGAACAGCGTCGCGCCGTTCGAGTCGGCGTACACCCACAGCCCGTGGAACGCTGTGCGCAGCCCCGGATGCACCGCCAGCATGCCCGACATCAGATTGAGTACCTGGTGGCGCGCCTGCGTGGGATCGCGCAACTGCGCAGCCTCCGCGGGATCGGGAGTGTAATGAATCACGAAGTCCAGCGGACCCAGCTCTGTCGACGTATCTAACCGCGTAATCTCGAACGTCTGCCCGTTCGCGCTGAAGGGCGTCGGCTGCTGGCCCGGCAAGTTCGATGGCTGCACCTTCTGCGCCTCGCCGTGCAGCTTGTCGAGGTTCGGGCTGGAGAGAAAATTCACCGGGGTCACCAGATTGGTGGCAATCTGGTAGTAGAACCACGCCGCCCATTGATTTCGATTCCGCGCATAGTCCCGCGCATGCCGCCAGTACCACACGCCGTTCTGGCCAGCCAGCAGCAGAGGCTTCGCGAAGAACCCCGCCAGTTGCCACTGGCCCTGCGTGCCCTGCGCGAGAATCAGGGCGATCTGCTGCGGCTTCTTCACCCCGGTCGCATGAACAATCGCCAGCAGGTAATGCCCCTGCGGCAGCCTCGGGAAGCTGAGCACCACCGTCAAGTTCGAATTCGGCGGCGTACAAAAGAACTGCGCGCCCTGGCCCGCGCCGCCCGCGTTGAACGCAATCAGCTGGTTCACGGTAATGGCCGCCTGCTGAATCAGCGGCTGCAACTCCCGAGCCGACCGCTCGATACCGCTGAAGTTCGCCGCCACCGAGGCCAGCGTGTCGTTCTGCAGACCCGGCATATCGCCGCTCTGCACATCCCCGATCAGCGTGTGCACAGCCTGCACGTACTGCTGCCGCTGTGCGGCGGTCATCTGCGCCTGCAGCGTGCACGGATCGCCGTATGCCGCCGGAAGCAGCAGCGCAGCACAACAAACAAGCAGCAACAACCGTCCGCCACAACGCCGACCGAAATTTCCAGACCGTTCCATTCGCACGTTCTCCGCATACACGGCTCGCATGGCCGTCGTGGGTCCTCATTGAGATGCAAACGGCCGGCAGAGGGCTGGAAAGCGCGCCGGATTTTGGCGACAGCGCCGATCAGGGACGGGGCTCAAAATCCCCCGATCGCCGTGTCCTCTGCAGTCTTCTGGAGTGGAAACAGGATGGACCCTCTACTTCGCCAGATGCCGCCGGTAGATCGTGGCCAGATCCCCGAAGGCCCGCAGAAAATCCGTCGGCCGCACCTTGGATCCCTTGACATCGCTCCATTCCGGCAGCGGATACTCGTACATCTCGGCGCCAAGTTCCCGGGAATGCCCGTGATGGAAGGCCAGGTAACGCGCCAGAATCTCCACGTCGAAAATCCAGCGCGAATGAAACGGCTCCGCCAGCACCTGCTCCAGTTCCGGAGTTATGCGGAACAGCTTCGCGCCGCACTGGGTGTCGTACACGGGCAGCCTCAGCAGCAGCGACACCGCCGTCGCGAAGAACCGCCCCAGATAATGCCGCACCGGCTGCCGATGGATCCGGTGTCCCAGCAGCCGCACGCGCGACCCCAGTACCAGATGCAGCTCCGGCCTTGCCGTCATCAGATCTCGAAAGTGCCGAATCTCCTCGAGCGGAGTTGCCAGGTCCGCATCCCAGAACCCCGTCACCGCCGCATGCCCGTCGGCCATCACCTGGAGCATTCCCTTGCGCACCGCCTCCGCCTTGCCGCGATTCGGCTGCTGATCCAGCACGCTCACCTGCTCCGGCAATCGCGTCCGTAATCCGTTCAGCACCGCGAGCGTTCCATCCAGGCTGCCGTCATTCACGAACAGCAGGCTGATTCCGCGGCTCGTCTCGCTCCGCAAAAATGCTTCGTACGCATCCACGCGCAGCCTTGTCGCTTCGTTGTAGCAGGGGATGACCACTGTGCACGATTCCATGGTTCCGGCCGTCTCGCTTTCCGGTGAGTTTTCCTCGGCCATCGTGCTCCCAGTCGCTCCAGATGAACTGGTTGTTAGAGATTCCCCAGTATATCCTTGCTGTTGCCTGACCCCTCACCCCGTCGCCACCCATATTTGCCATTTAGAATCAGGTAACAGCGCGCCATCCAATGCGCAGATCGCCGCGGGGCGTCGCCTTTGCGCGCAAGTTACGGGAGTTTGCCATGGATTTTCGAGGAGTTTCGCTGATCGCGGGCCGCGAGGCAGCCAGGGCGGGAGCCGAGTTTCGCGCCATCAATCCAGCCTCCGGATCGGCCATCGATCCGCCTTTTTTCTCCGCAACACAGGCGGACGTCGACAAGGCCGCACGCGCCGCGCAGGAAGCATTCCTTCTCTGGCGCAAACGCAGCCCCCATGATCGCGCCGGCCTGCTGCGCGCCATCGCCGACGGTCTCGACGCGGCGCTGCCTGAGCTGGTGGCGCGGGCGCACCAGGAAACCGCGCTGCCCGAAGCGCGCCTGCAGGGCGAAACGAAACGCACCAGCGGCCAGTGCCGCATGTTCGCCGACGTCATCGAGGAAGGTTCCTGGGTCGGCGCCCGCATCGACACCGCGCTGCCGGACCGCAAGCCGCTCCCGCGGCCCGACCTTCGATCCATGCTGCAGCCGCTCGGGACAATCGCCGTCTTCGGCGCCAGCAATTTCCCGCTAGCCTTTTCGGTCGCGGGCGGCGACACCGCTTCCGCCCTGGCCGCCGGCAACTCCGTCATCGTCAAAGCCCATCCCGCGCATCCCGGCACCGGCGAGCTCGTCGCGCGCATCATCGTAGAGGCCGTACGCTCCACCGGCGCACCCGAGGGCGTCTTTTCCATGCTGTACGACGAGGGATTCGCCGTCGGACAAGCCCTCGTCCGGCATCCGCTCGTCCAGGCCGTCGGCTTCACGGGTTCCCGCAACGGTGGACGCGCCCTCATGGATCTCGCCGCGCAGCGCCCCGACCCCATTCCCTGCTTTGCCGAAATGGGCAGCACCAATCCCGTCTTCATCCTTCCTGGCGCGCTGCGCAGGAACGGGATTCAAATCGCGACCGGCCTCTTTGGCTCGTTCACGCTCGGAGCAGGCCAGTTCTGCACCAAGCCCGGCATGGTCTTCCTGCCGGAACAACAGGAAACCGCGCCCCTCATCGCGGAGTTGCGCCGCCTCACCGGCGACAGCGCCACCTTCAACCTGCTCACGCCGGGCATCGCCGCCAACTACACCCGCTCGCTCCAGACACGCCGCGAAGAATCCGGCCTGTCCATGCATCAGGCAAAATCCTCCTCGGGAACCTGCACGGTTTCCCCAGCGCTGCTCGAAACCGAAATCGGCGCCTTCCTCGACCACCAGGAATGGAGCCAGGAGGTGTTCGGGCCTGCCTCGCTCGTCATCCGCTATCGGCAGCGCGACGCCATGATGCGCGCCGCCGAAGAACTGGAAGGCCACCTGACCGCGAGTGTCTGGGGTACGGATGCGGACCTCGCCGAATATGCGGATCTTATCGCCATCCTTGAGCGCAAGGCGGGTCGCCTCATCTTCAACGGCTTCCCCACCGGTCTCGAAGTATCCGACGGCATGATCCACGGCGGACCCTATCCGGCCTGCTCTGACAGCCGCTTCACAGCGGTCGGCAGCCGCGCCATCCTCCGCTTTGCGCGCCCGGTCTGCTATCAGGGGTTCCCTGAAGCCTCGCTGCCCGCCGAGCTGCGCAACGCCAATCCGCTTGGCATCCTGCGCATGATCAACGGCAGCACCATCCGCGATCCTCTTACCGCGTAACGCAGCGAACACCCACCGCGCCCTATCCCCAGCGACGCACCGGAAGCGCAGCGCTGATTGGCCCAGCACGTTCCCGGCATATTCTGTTGAAGTCTATGCAGAATTCCTGCCTCAGGCTCCTCCTCGCGCTCGGCCTCGCCGTTGCTGCGCCTTACTCTGCCAAATCCCAGTCGATCACCCTCCAGGAACAAAAGGGCATCGACTACGACATCGCGCAGCACGAGGGCGATGCTCCCGCCAATTCCGGTCCTCTGGCGCATCTCTCCGGGGTCCTGCATCCTCGCGCCATCCGCATCGCCATGCGCAAAGTCGCCAACTGGGAACTCGCCCGCAGCCAGCCGTATTTCCGCCGCACCTGGACATGGGCCACCCTCTATGCCGGATTCATGGCCGCCTCACCCGCCCTCCATGACCCGAAATACGGGAACGCGATGGAAGCGATGGGCCGGCAATTCCACTGGCAACTGCGCTCCGCCGTGCCCATCGCCGACGACCAGGCCATCGGCCAGACCTATCTGCAGCTCGACCTGCGCCACACCGCACCGGAACGGATCGCAGGCACCCGGACCGCCCTCGACCAGCTGCTCGAAGGCTGGAATGCGCCCATTCCGGAAAGTCAGGCAAAAATCCCCTGGTGGTGGTGTGACGCGCTGTTCATGGCCCCGCCTGTATGGTCGCGCATGTACGCCGCCACCCACGACCCAAAGTACCTCGCCTACATCGACCGGCACTGGTGGCAGACCTCCGGCCTCCTCTACGACCCGGCGCGGCACCTCTACTTCCGCGACCAGACGTACCTCCATAAGACCGATCCGCGCGGCAATCCGATCTTCTGGTCCCGCGGCAACGGGTGGGTGCTGGCCGGCCTGGCCCGCACCCTCGAATACATGCCGTCAAACGAGCCGGACCTCGCCCACTACCAGTCGCAGTTCCGCCAAATGGCGGCCGCCGTCGTCCCACTGCAGGACTCAAAGAGCGGCCTGTGGCACTCCGACCTGCTCGATCCGGAGGATTACCCCCCGCCGGAAACCTCCGGCTCCGCGCTCATCACGTTCGCGCTCGCCTGGGGGGTGAATCACGGCTTGCTCAGCCCCGCCGGGTATCAGCCGGTGATCGCGAAAGCGTGGCGCGGCCTGGTCGGGCAGATTTACGCGGACGGTCGTCTCGGCAACATCCAGCAAACCGGCGCGGCCCCCGCCCATTACCTGCCCGGCTCCAGCTATAACTATGGCGTCGGCGCCTTCCTGCTGGCCGGCGCCCAGGTGGAGCGGCTCGCGGAGCATCAGCGCCGCTAGCCTTCCGAACGCGGCGGTCCCTTTGGCTTCAACGAAATCACCGACGCTTCGGCAGAATGACCGCGCGTTACTGGATCGCCGTATACGGCCCTGGCAACAGCGGCTTCCCCGTCACCGCCGAGACATTGGGAGGCAGAGGGGTCGTGTCGGGCGCGGCCGCCCGCTCGGTCCGCGGCGACAGAATCCGGAACACCACCGCCATGTCGATGACCGAGGCCACTGGCTTGCCATCCCGCCGCGCCGGGGCAAACGTGGACTTGCGAATGGCGGCCACCGCATTCTCGTCGAGGCCAAATCCAATGGGCCGGTAGACGGCAATCGCCAGTGGCTTGCCATCCGCGCCAAGGATGACCTTGTAGCTGGCCACGCCGGCGATTTGCGCGTGCTGTGCATAATCGTTCGACGGCGGCACGATATTGTGAATGATCGTCGGCCCCGCCACCCCTGGGCCGGGATGCACGATCTTCGGGTCTGTCGGTTCAATGGACTGATGATTGAGCTGCGCGTTGTAGAAATACTGCCAGTAATCGGGCATTGCGGCCAACATCTGCTCGTCAAGGCGGGGGGCGAAGATCCGGTTCAGGTTTCCCCGCAGGAGGGCGGCAGAGACGGCCGGATTGGTTGTTTCCGGCGCAGGCGCCGGCAAGGGCGCCGCTGTAGTCTTCGGTCGGTCCAGGGACGCCACATGCGCCGCCCCGCGGGTTCCGCTCGCCTTATCCTTCCCGCTGTGTTTCTTCTCCTTCTTTGGCGAGACGACTACCTGTCGATCGATCACGATCACGAGATGCTTCTTCTTCGGCGTAACGCGGATCCGGTCGAATGCCGCCGCCTGCTGGCTCCAGTCCCCCTCATCCTCGAAGTGGATCCCGTAGCGCACGCCTTCCAGCTCCAGCCGCTTTTTGGTCAGGTGCACCTTCTCGATCTCGACGTCGCACAGCGTGTACGACCCGCGTCCCGACTGACTCAACAGCGCACCCGTCAGCCCAAAGTGCAGATCGTCGCTCAGCCACAGTCCGCGCAGGAACAATTGCTTTCCCACCAGCGCCTGGCGCAGCTCGTTCTCCGTGACGGCCGGTCCACTGGCCGGATCGATGCTCGAAGAGGCACTGGATTCAGCCAATTCGCCGCCCGAAGGCCTCTGCGCGATGGCCGCCTTCGTTGATGTGGAATTGCTGTCTGGCGGGAGTAAAGGAGAGGAATCCTGCTGCGGGTGGCTGAGGGGGGTACAAATCAGGGACAGGACGAAAGCGGCTACCCACGCAAGTCTCATTGGACGTACTCCATCCGGCCCCGAGATGCTTCAGGCGCCGCGGAAATCAGTGCCCTGCCCTCGCTGCGGGAACCAATCAGGGGGGGGTTGCCCGCAAGCGTAGCATCCCCCGGGGTAGCCCACGGAATACCACAGAGGGGTCATCCCCCGGGGAAACGGCCGCCGACGCGTCCCCCCGCGTGGTCAGATTGCTTACTATGGTTCATTGCATTTTGAGGAGGAATCTCGATGCTCCAGCGTTGTGCCGCTCTGCTGATCGTCCTGATCGCTTCAGCCGCCTTCGGCCAGGTTCCGCCGAAGGTCGCCTACCCGCCGACTCCCTGGCCTGTCAAAGACGGCACCTTCGACATCCATAACTTCCGCTTTGGAACCGGCCAGAATCTCCCCGACCTGCACCTGCACTACCTCACGCTCGGAACCCCGCGCCGCGACGCCCAGGGCCGCACCACCAACGCTGTCCTGCTGCTCCACGGCACCGGAGGCAACGCCCACAATCTGCTGGTTCCGATCTTCTCGAATGTCCTGTTCGGTCCCGGCCAGCCGCTCGACATCACGAAATACTTTCTCATCTTTCCCGACGACATCGGGATGGGCCTCTCCAGCAAGCCTTCTGATGGCATGCGCATGAAGTTCCCCCGCTACACCTACAACGATATGGTCCGTTCCCAGCATGAAATGCTGGTCGACGGCCTGCACGTCAATCATCTGCGCCTGGTTATGGGCACATCCATGGGCTGCATGCAGTCCTTCGTCTGGGGAGAAATGTATCCGGACTTCGTCGACGCTCTGATGCCCCTGGCGTGCGAACCCGTTAACCTTGCGGGGCGGAACCGCGCGTGGCGCTACATGGCCATGAAGAGCATCCTCGACGATCCCGCGTGGGACCACGGCAACTACACGAAAGAACCCGTCGAAGGCCTCCGCGGTGCTGCCGACATGCTGCTCATCGCCGTCTCCGCGCCCCAGCAGTGGCGTAAAGACTACCCCACCCGTCCGCAGGCGGATGCCTTCGTGAATCGCGTGCAGGACGAGATCGCAGCGCACACCGATGCCGACGACTTCCTCTACTACTTCAATGCCTCGCGGAACTACAACCCCGAGCCGAAGCTCAGCTCGATCAAAGCATGGGTGATGTGGGTCAACTCAGCCGACGACTTCATCAATCCTCCCGAGATCGATGACATGTTCGCCGAGAAGCTGATTCACCGGGTCCCGCACGGCCGCTTCGTCCTGATCCCCGCATCCATGCAAACCTACGGCCACGGCACCCATACGCATGCCGCAGTCTGGAAGCAGTACCTGGTCCAGCTGCTCCAGGAGTCGGCGAAGCAGTAACGGTTCGATCGGATGGCCGATGCGAGATTACCCTCACGCCATCCGCGCAAACTTCTCTCTCCTCTTCTCCCACTCCTCGGTGGAGAAGAGCCGCGGGCCGACCTCGATGAGCCGCGGGATCATCTCGAAAATGGCCACCGGGCTCCAGCGATCGCTGGAGCGCTTGCGGAAGCCCTTCTCATTCAGGTCACTGGCAATCGTCGAGAAGGGGAAATCCTGCACCAGCATCTCCATCATCGAGAGCAGCGCCTGGTTCTCGTTGGGGTCGATCTCCAGGCGCTGGCAGTCGGCCGAGATCCGCAGCCCATAAGGGATCTCCTCGGCGAAAACCCCCGCACGGGGCGCTTCCTGGTCTGGCAGTTCGCGCCGCCATTCCAGGCTGACCAACTGCCAGCCGGCTGATCGCCGCTGGCGCATCAACTCGTCGGCCACCGGGCCGGAAACCACATCGCGCATCCGCTCGAAAGAGGCCATAAGCGCCCTCCCTGCGCGCGGATAGAAGCACGCCGCGGGCCATCTCTGTCTCGCTCCTCCCGCGTCCGTCGACCACGAATAAATATCCGGACATCAACATCCTGGCCCAGTCCTGCCGCCTCCGGCGCCGGCCGCGGGGTCTCGGCCCCGTGTCCATTTTCGAGAAGCGGTGTCCGGTTCTGGAGCAAGGATGCTATCCTCATTCCCATTCCAACCGGATTCTCCTCAAGCGAGGCACGATGCGAATTCCGCTGCGCTCTCTCCTGCTGGCTGCTGCTGTGGCTCTTCTCACTGCCGCTGTCCACGCCGCCACCGCGAGCCACGACCCCCGCCTCGCCGGCGCCTACACATTCCATCGCGGCGGCTGGACCTACGTCCACCTCCAGGGGTCGCCCGCAAACATCGGCTACCAGCACGGCTATCTGCTTGGGCCGCGCATCCTCGACAACCTCCGCGTCTACCAGGTGGAAACTCTCCACGAGACCAAACGGCCCTGGCAGTTCTACCGCGACGCATCAAAAGACATGCTGTGGCCGCACATCCCCGCCGAATACCAGCAGGAGCTCGCAGCCATCGCCCAGGGTGCGCAGGCCCGCGGCGTTCATGTCGACGTGTGGGACATCGTCGCGCTGAACGCGATGGAAGAGCTGCCCGGTTATTACGTGCCCTGGTTCGACAAGCGACAGCACAAGACCGTCCCGGCTGGCGCTCATCCTCAGGACCGCTGCAGCGCGTTCATTGCGACCGGCAGCTACACCAAAGACGGCAAGATCGTGATGGCGCACAACAACTGGTCGCCCTATGCCGAGGGCGAGCGCTGGACCATGATGTTCGACATCGTGCCCACGCATGGCCACCGCATTCTGCAGGACGGCGAGCCTGGCGTGATCGTCAGCGACGACGACTTCGGCATCAACAGCGCCGGCATCATGAGCACCGAAACCACCATTGAGGATTTCCAGGGCTGGAATCCCAACGGCGTGCCTGAATTCGTGCGTGCCCGCCAGGCGCTCCAGTACGCCAACTCCATCGACCAGTACGTCTCTCTGATGGAAAGAGGTAACAACGGCGGCTACGCGAATGACTGGCTTATCGGTGACCGCAACACCGGCGAGATCGCCTATCTGGAACTCGGCCTTCAGCATGTCCATCTGTGGCGCAGCAAAGACGGCTACTTCGTCAGCTCCAATTTCGCGCGCGACCCCGGGGTGCTCAGGGATGAGACGCCCGGCTTCAACTACAACAACCTCTCCTTTACTTCAAACGCCCGCCGTGTCCGCTGGCAGCACCTCATGGAGCAGTACAAGGGCAGGATCGACGTACAGCTCGCCGAGCAGTTCGAGGCGGACCACTTCGACTCCTGGACGCACAAGGAAACACCGGACCAGCGCACGCTCTGCGGCCACGTCGATCAGTCGCCTCAGGGCATGGATTCCGGCTGGGGTCCGTATTATCCGGCTGGAGCCGTCCAGGGCAAGGTAACCAGCAGCGATCTCGCCGCCCACATGGAGCTGATTGCACACGCCGGCCACCCCTGCGGCCAGAACTTCTACGCGAAACCCTTCCTCGCCGCGCACCCAGAGTATTCCTGGATGAAGCCCATCCTCGGCGACATGATCGCCGGCCCCTGGACCGAATTCCAGGCAGGCGAGAAGGCGCCGGCAAGCACCCGGACCATCGCCGGCCAATAAACCAGAGTCAAAACCCGGAAGTTGTGATGGGTTCGAAGCAGCCGTAAAGATGCAGTGAGGGGAGCCATGGTCGCGGCTCCCCTCTCATCTTTCCCCTTCTAGTTCACCGTCAGGGTCACAGGGGTCGAGGACGTAATCTGCCCCGTGGCCGCATCCTTGCCCGTAACGGTCACCGTGTAGGCCCCAGCGGTCGTGCCCTTGTTGCCGGAGGTGCCCGTGCCGCTTTTGCCGCCACAACCGATGGCGCCGCCCACAAGCAGGATGGCCACGAGCGCAAACATGCCGCGCCCGGCCCTCCGCCGTCCCGGCATCCCGAAGAGGAAGAGCATCGCGAGCGTCGCGCCGCCGCCCAGGAAGAACCGGTCGAGCGGCTTCGCCAGAGCGCCGCTGGTCGCCGCCGTCGTCGTCACCGTCAGTGTTGCCGTCGCTGCGGTCGTACCGGAGATCGTCACCGACGCTGGCACCGAGCACGTGGGGGCGTCGAACGGATTCGTGATGCTCGTCGTCACGGCGCAGCTCAGATTCACCGCTCCCGTGAACCCACCCGAAGGCGTTACCGTAATGGTCGACGTGTTCCCGCTTGTCGCTCCGGGCGTCACCGTGATGTTCCCGCTGTTTGTCAGAGCAATTGCCGGATTCGCCGAGGCGCTTACCGTCACCGTCACGGTCGTGTTCGACGTCACGGTACCCGTCGCCGCATCCGTCCCGGTTACAGCCACAGAGTAGGTTCCAGGACTTGTTGTCGAGGTCGTGGCGACGGTCAGCGCCGCCGTGGCCGCCGTCGTACCGGAGATCGTTACCGACGCCGGCAATGAGCAGGTTGCCGGGCTGGTGGGATTGCTCAGGCTCGTTGTCACTCCGCAACTCAGGTTGACCGCGCCCGTAAATCCGCCCGCCGGTGTCACCGTGATGGTGGACGTGTTCCCACTCGTCGCACCGGCGTTCACCGCGATGTTCCCGCTGTTTGTCATGCTGATCGCCGGAGTCGAGGTGGGCGCGGTGACCGTCACGGTTGCCGAATTCGACGCGTAGTTCGTGTCGCCGCTGTAATCGGCCTCAATCGTGTTGCTGCCGGCGGCCAGTTGGCTCGCCTGCACAGTTCCGGTCCCTGTCAGCACGTCATACACGGTCGAACCCGTCTTCGGATAGCTCACCGCGAGATTGCTGATGGTGGCCAGGGTCGTGCTCCCCAGCTTCAGCGCGACCGTTCCTGTGGGGGCCACCCCCGCGTTCAGGGGCGTCGACACCGTTACGGTGATCGTGGTGGATCCGCCGGCGGTCACCGTCGCGGGATTCGCCCCGGCCGTCACGCTGGTGGAAGCCTGTGTCACCGTGAATGGGGCCACGTTGCTGGTGCTGGCCTCGAAACTCGCGTCGCCCGGATACTTCGCCGTGATCGAGTAGGAGCCGGGCGCAAACGCCATGTACGCCGAGCTCAGCGTCGGATACGATGCCTCGTCGCTGCTGCTCACCGACGCCTGACCCAGCACGGTGGTGCCGTTCAGGAACGAAACCGTTCCGGTGGCGACTCCCTGGGTATTCGCCCCTTCTCCGGTGCCGGTAATTTGCGCGTCGTTCACAATCACGCTTCCGTAAGGGAAACTCGTGCCGGAAAGCGGAGCGCTGGTCTGCGGATCGTAGCCATTCACCGTGAGGGTGGTCGTGCTGGGTTCGGCCGAGATATTCACGTTGA
The DNA here is from genome assembly GCA_027315385.1 of Acidobacterium sp. Classification (GTDB taxonomy): domain Bacteria; phylum Acidobacteriota; class Terriglobia; order Terriglobales; family Acidobacteriaceae; genus Palsa-343. Next base: position 4,246 of record DAHUYD010000067.1, on the reverse strand, counting down.
TGGCCGTCGACGAGCTTGCCGCGTCGGTGTAATCGCCGCCGTAGCGCGCATACACCGTGTATTGCCCGCCCGGGAGGCCGTTATACGTAACCGTCCCGGCCCCACTGCTGATTGCGACGGGAATCTGTCCGTTGTTCAGAGGGCCCAGCACCGGCACCCCGGAGTTATAGTTGGCCGAATCCACAATGGCCGCGAAGCCCCCCGCCGTCGTGGGAGTTACCCCGACGTTGAAGGTTACGTTGGCGCCGTGCACGCCCGCATACGACGCGGTCGACCCGTTCAGCTGGAGAGTCGTCGAAGTGGGCCCCAGCGACACGCTGGTCCAGTTGTTCACCAGCGCGCTGGCGTCCACACTGCCCAGCCCCGAAGCCATGTCGTAGGCGTTTCCGGCGTTGTACCCCATCATGAAATTGTTCGACCCGCAATTCGGCGAACCCGTGGCGCAGTACACCGCATTGTCGCCGATCGTGATGTCGTGGAAGACCGTCGAATACTGGTGGATGACCAGCTGGTACAGCGTCGTGTCGACCTGACCCAGCCGGTAGTTGTCGCTCGACGAGCCGTGCGCCTCCGCCAACAGCGCCATGATGCCCGCAAACGCCGGCGCCGCCGCCGAAGTCCCGCCCACGCCCTCGAAATAGGTCCCGTTCGCGAACGTCCCGTTCGTATTCTGGCACTCTGTGTAATTCTGGGTGGAACCGTCGGTGGTGGGGTCCGAGCAGAGAACCCACGAAGCCTGGTAGCCGCCGGCGCCCGCGAACAGCGCCACGTCCGGCAGATCGCGCGTGTTGTCGTTCGGCGTGAAGGCCCCCTGGAACGGCGGCTTCGAATACACGGTGCTCTGGCCGCCACTCCCGGCAACGATGTTTGTGCTTCCGCTGGCGGCGTTCGCCACATTCGCCGAGTACGTCGTATTCACCGACGTCGAATCGTTCCAGGGATTCTCGGGGATGTACTTCAGCGCCGTTCGATAGTAAGGCGCGGTTCCGCTCGTTGTGTTCACATACGTCGCAAACGCCGCCGGCAGACCGTCGAAATCCGTCCCGCCCACCGCGACCACATAAGGTGACGATGCGTAGCCGTTGACCGCGAAGCCGCCCGTTGCCGAGGCGGCCGTATCGAAATTGTCGCAGCCGGCTGAGCCGTTATCGCCCGCGGCCACCACCACCGTGATTCCCTGCGCCGCCGCCTGTTCGGAACCTTCCTGAATGATCGCGTTGCCTGAGGTGCCCAGCCCGGATTCGCAGGCCTCCACGCTCAGGCTCAGAATGCTGATGGCGTTGTCGTCCAGTGCGCGGAAAATCGCGTTGAACATGCCCGAGGCGAGATCCGTATCCGCCGATGTATAGAAGAATATCTTCGCCTTCGGGGCCAGGCCGCCCGCAACTTCGTTATCCAGCAGGGCCTCCAGATCCCACCCGCTCACCAGCCCCGGATCGTTCCCGTCCACCACCACCGTGGGCAAATTCACAGAGCTCGTGGTCTCGCCCAGGAAGCCCGTGCGGTAGTTTTGAACGTCATTCATCGTCAGGTCAGAGACGCCCGCGATGCCGATGTTCACTCCGCTTCCGTCATAACTGGTGCCGCTGCTGTAATTGGCATTCAGCGCCGAGTTCGGCGTGTCATAGATGGTGGCCGCGTCGGCCGGATCGATGTACAGATAGGGCGTACCGCCGGAAGACAACGTCAATGCCGGCTGGATACTGTGGGTCGTGGCGTCGTACTGGCCCTGCGGGCCCATTTTCAACGGCGGCAACGGGCGGAAGTTGTTCAGCGGGCCTATTCCCGCAACAACGGGGGCCAGCGCCGCGGGAATCTGCGGATCCACCACATTGGCAAAGACATTCCTGCCGTTCACCGAGAACAGGTGCATGGAGGTATGAAAGGCGCTCTCGATCTGCCCGAAGCTGCCGGAGAACTCGATTACGTTTCGCGAGGCCGGTACTCCCTCGATCTTGAATCCATGCCCCTGCAGCCACGATTCCACAGCCGTCAAGTCCGTGTCCGAGACACCGAAGCGCGCCCCGTACTGGGCCGGGGTCAACCACTTGTGAAAGCTCGGCGAAGAGGGATTCTGCACATCGGAGAGATACTCCTTCAGCGTTTCCTGCTGCGCCGCGCCGCGCTGGAGCAGGAGGAACACGCGCCCCGTGGGCGTAGAAACCGGCGCCGGCCCGCGATCGAACCGAGGCGCCACGAACGGCGCCACGTTGCCCCGCAGCGTTACCAGACTCGATTCGTCGATGGGTCCAGCAATTCGGCTGGGCGCGCTGGACGTCTGCGCCGTCAGGGGAAGACGGAGGGAGAGAGCCATCACCGCCAACAGGAGACAAAACGAGCTGCGCAATTTCATGGGTTGCATTCCTGGCATTTGGGATTGGGAGCCAGTATATGCGAGACCTGTAAAAGGAGATAGAAAAATCTGCGTCATGGCAGTCATGATTGCCGGCTCCTGACGCTGGCCTCCTGATCGTCGAATCGATGACTACTGATTACCGACTTTGGGAATGATCCCGACCGCAACTCCCATCTCCACGCCGCCGGAGAGGTGAACGTTGCGGCGCTGTGAAAGGAACGTGGCCGAAGTGGGCCGGTTCATGTCGGTTATGAGCGTCACGCCGGGGACGTCGCGCGCCCGCGGCATTTGCGGCATTTGCTGCGGCATTTGTGGCACCGGCAGCGGCACGCCCTGGCCCTGAGGCGGCTGGATCTGCGGATTACTCAGATTTACGCCAGCCGGCGGAGCGAAGTTAGGGGGCCGCGCCGTATCGGATGATGCGTCGCCGAGCGAGCCGTTGCCGGAAGCGCTCGTATTCGCCGCGCCGGGACTGGCGGGCTCCGCGATGGAGAAGACGGTAACCTTGACCGTCAGAGGCTCGCCCTTCTTCAGCTTCGCCTGATCGAAGGTAACGACCAGCGAGGAGTTGCTGTGATGCTGCGAAGCCTGGACCTGATCGACGTGGCCCAGGAGGATCGTGTTTCTGGGCAGCGTGGGGCCATTGGGAATCGGCACCTCGGTCTGTAGCCTGGCTCGAACGACCTCGCCCTGCTTCGCTTTTTTAGCGTCCAGGGTGGTCTCCAGCACGGCCCGCGCGCGCACCAGCGGAATGATGCGGCGGGCAGGCTGCTGAGCGCGTGCCGGCGAGGCAGCCACCGCCGACAGCGCCAATCCGACAGCGAGAAACAAGCGAACGGTTGCACGCATTCGAATCCCCTCGCGGTTGCGCAACGCCGTTGCTAAGAATAACGCCTGATGCTCGACGATGCCAGGTGCGGCGGAATCACCGTCGACTGGTTCCGAACTGGCGTTGCCGCTTCTCTGTGTGTCCTCCAGATTCTCCAGGCTGGCTGGTAACGTTACTCTACTCTGGCTGTCGTGCGAGAAGTTTTCCCTGAAACTCTCAAGTTGCTGATTCCATGCCTAGTTCGTTCTGTTGACGGAATCGACAACAGGAACATTGCCCCGTCTGGCGGGACCGGCGAGGGTCCAAAGCACCGAGCCGAGAGTGCGGGGCGATGGGTTGGCACGGTGCCTCCGGGAAAGGAAAAGGCTCGCTGGTGGCGAGCCTTTATGAATTTCTCCCTATTTTCAGGATAGCAGGCTGAGGGGAAGAGTCTGCCAATTATTCCGGGGGAATTTGGCGTGGAGCGGTGTGTAATCAGCACTTGTTACCTTGGTGCGGGCGGGCGGGGTTGACAATTATGAGTGAGTCCATTTGAGGCGAGCCATCCTCCCGGCATGCAGCTTAAACCAGGACCAGGCGCACTCGACGGCCGAGAACCGAGGCGGCGCGTTCGACGGTATCCAGCTGGACTTTGTCATTCCTGGGGTCGAGAAGCCGGTCCAGGTGAGCGCGGCTGGTGCCCATGCGATGGGCCATCTCGGTCTGGGTGAGGCCCTGTTCGGACATGGCCTTTTCGAGCTGCCAGGCGAGAACACGCTTGACGGCGAAGTTCGTCGCGTCCTCGTAAAGGCCCTCCTCTTTGAGGAAGTCGTCGAGCGAGGAGCCGATGTGGGGATTTCGCGTCACAGATCCACGTCCTTTTGCCGCTTGCGAGCCAGAGCGAGTTCGGGTTCGGGCGTCTTTCGCGTCTTTTTGATGAAGCCATGCAGCAGGACCATTTGTCCCGCGGCGGCGCAGAACAGGACGCGCGCGATTCGATTGCCCGAGAGCGTGCTGCGCACTTCCCATAATCCGCCTCCTAATGCCCGGCACAGCGGCATGCCGATCGGCCAACCCAGTTC